>NZ_CP018866.1:2762307-3069423 GCF_002250055.1 Sutcliffiella cohnii | reverse complement strand
TTAATAATTGGTATTTTAGGTGCTATAACGATGATTTTTGGTGCAATTGGTGCCATAGCTTATTGGGATCTAAAAAAAATTATCGGTTACAATGTCATAATAGGTGTTGGTTTTATTATAGTGGGGCTAGCTTCATTTACAGCAGTTGGTTTGACAGGTTCCATTTATTATCTAGTACATGACATTATAATAAAAGCGTTGCTATTCTTAATAATTGGTACGGTTATCACGCTAACAGGTACTAGTAATCTTAAGGACATAAGCGGTTTAATAAGGCTTCATCCCTCTCTTGGCTGGATGTATTTCATTACAGCGCTATCTCTTGCAGGTATTCCACCGTTAAGTGGATTTTTAGGTAAAATATTTATTACGGAAGGAAGCTTTGAGGCGAATCTAACTTGGTTAGGTGCTATCGGATTAATAAGTAGTTTAATGGTATTGTATTCCGTAATTAAAATATTTTTGTACGGATTTTTAGGCGAAACAACAATAAGTGAAGAAATGGAAAAAGGCTCTACGAAGGGTATTATGCTTCCGATCGCTGTATTAACTTTTTTAACAATATCACTTGGTTTAGGCGGAGAATTACTCGCTCCCTATGTAAATATTGCAGTTGATAGCTTATTAAACCCTATTCAATATATTGATGCGGTTATAGGCGGAAGAAATTGATGTTATTCTAGGTCATGCTGAAAGGGGGGGGCTTATGCCTTTTCAAATATTTATCAATATTTTAATCGCTATATTATGGATGTTTTTACAAAACAGCTGGGACACAATTACATTTATTAGCGGATATATTGTTGGAATCGTAATTCTATACAGTTTGAGAAGATTCGTTTCTGACACTTTCTATCTATATACTTTATTTGCGGCGATCAAATTATTATTTGTTTTTGTACTGGAACTATGGACGTCCAGTATATTAGTTGTCAAACAAATTTTAAAACCAAAGATGGATATAACACCGGGTATTTTCACGTTGGAGACTGATTTAGAGGGTGAGTTAGAATTAACACTTTTAGCTTTATTGATTTCATTAACTCCTGGTTCTGTTGTTATGGAAATTGCCCCTGATTCCAATAGAATGTACGTACATGCAATGGATATTCCTGAATCGAAGGAAAGTGTTTTAAGAGCACAAGTAAAATTTGAAAAGTTGATAAAGGAGGTAACACGATAATGCTAACTACTGTACTTATGTTTAGCTTAATATTGTTGACTGCTTCCATCATTATCGCCCTTTTTAGAGTTGTAAAAGGACCATCCATGGCTGATAGAGTTTTAGCTCTTGATTTTATTGGATTTGTTTTAGTTGCTATTGTTGCCGTACTTTGTATAATCGTAAATACAACTGCTTATTTTACAGTAATTTTATTAATTGGTATTCTTTCCTTTGTTGGGACTATTTCATTTGCTAGATTTATTGAGAGGGGGACTGTCATTGAACGAAAACATGATAGTTGAGTTAGTATTATCTGTCCTCATAATAATAGGAGTAATGTTTACTCTTTTGAGTGCTTTAGGGCTAATTCGTTTACCAGATATTTATACACGTTCTCATGCTGTTTCAAAAAGTGCGACGCTAGGTGTTATGTGTACATTATTTGCAGTTTTCTTGTTTTTTGCCTATTACAATGGTTATTTTAGTATAAGATTATTACTAGGTATTATCTTTGTATTCCTTACGGCACCAGTTACAAGTCATTTATTAACTAGAGCAGCTTATAGTAATGGTACGGAATTAACAAAGAATAGTGCTCAAGATGATTTAAAGGAATATTATACAGAAAATGAAAAGTAAGAGAAAATAAAGACACTATATCTCCTTAAAGTGTATTAAGGTTGATATAGTGTTTTTCGATTGAATAAAGTGAGTACATTTACCTAACTTTAATCCACACTAGTAATATTTCTAATAAAATTACCGCAATAGGGAAAGTTATGTAAAAAAAGGGTGATAATGATGAAAGCAATTTCCGTGTTAACTAGTGGTGGAGATTCTCCTGGAATGAATGCAGCAATTCGAGCTGTAGTGAGAAAAGCAATCTATCACAATATAAATGTTTATGGTATATATCAAGGATATGCTGGGCTTATATCTGGAAATATAAAAAAGCTAGAACTTGGTTCAGTGGGTGATATTATTCATCGTGGTGGAACAATGCTCTATACTGCCAGATGTGAAGAGTTTAAAACGCTAGAAGGTCAAAAAAAAGGGATTGAACAGTTAAAAGAGAGAGGGATAGAAGGTCTAGTTGTAATAGGTGGAGACGGTTCATACAAAGGTGCACAAAAATTAACAGAGCATGGTTTTCCTTGTATCGGTTTACCAGGTACAATTGACAATGACATTGCAGGTACGGACTATACAATTGGTTTTAATACTGCACTTCATACGGTGTTAGATTCTATTGATAAGATTCGGGATACTGCTACTTCTCATGAACGTACCTTTATTATTGAAGTGATGGGGCGGCATGCCGGTGACATTGCATTGTGGGCTGGCCTTGCTGGAGGAGCGGAAACTATTATTATTCCTGAAATTGATACTACTATTGATGATGTTGCTAATCGTATAAGACAAGGACAAGAACGTGGAAAAAAACATACAATCATAATAGTGGCAGAAGGCGTTTGTAGCGGAATGGAATTTGCGAAACAATTAAAAGAAAAAACTAACTTAGATACAAGAGTGTCTGTATTAGGTCATATTCAAAGAGGGGGATCTCCAACTGCATTTGACCGTGTACTTGCAAGTAGGCTTGCTGGCAGGGCTGTAGAATTATTAATAGAAGGAAAAGCAGGAAGAGCAGTAGGAATGGAAAAAAGCGAAATTGTAGATTACTCTTTTGATGAAGTTTTTTCTATGCCTCATAAAATCGATGAAAGTATGTATCGATTGTCTAAAGAACTTTCTATTTAATTGTAAGATGAATAGAAGAAAAAGAATTAGTAAAATATAGGTATGTTTAAGAGCAGATTGATTGAAACAATGATTAAATTTTGGTAATCTGAAATTGGAACTAATTAGTTCAAAATTTGTACATAAATTAGGAGGAGATTTAAAATGGCATACGAATTACCACAATTACCTTACGCTTATGATGCATTAGAACCACATATTGACAAGGAAACAATGAACATTCACCACACAAAACACCATAACACTTACGTAACAAATGTAAATGCTGCATTAGAAGGACATGCAGATTTACAAAGTAAGTCTGTTGAAGAGTTAATTTCTAACTTAGACGCTGTTCCTGAAAACATCCGTACAGCTGTTAGAAATAACGGTGGTGGACATGCAAACCACAGTTTATTCTGGACACTTTTAACTCCAGGTGGATCTAATGCACCGACTGGTGAATTAGCAGATGCAATTAACAGTAAATTTGGTAGCTTAGAAAGCTTCAAAGAAGAATTCACAAAAGCTGCTACTACTCGTTTCGGTTCTGGCTGGGCATGGTTAGTAGTAAATAACGGTGAATTAGAAGTAACAAGCACTCCAAACCAAGACTCTCCATTAATGGAAGGTAAAACTCCTGTTTTAGGTTTAGACGTTTGGGAGCATGCTTACTACTTAAACTACCAAAACCGTCGTCCAGACTACATCTCTGCATTCTTTAACGTAATTAACTGGGATGTTGTTGGCGAATTATACGGAAAAGCAAAATAATAAATGAATCAAAAAAGAAGCCTCTACTTACGTGAAGGCTTCTTTTTTGTGCCACTTGTACGAAATTTTAAAATGAGTTTTTAGTTATCTTTCCGAAAGTAAAGAAATCCAACTTTCTTCATGAAGTTAAATTTGCACCATTAAACTGAAAATAAGCTTAAACATATCATAGTATTAATTTAAACGAAGTCTAGCTCAAAGATATAGAACAGTTAGTGGAACGGAGCGGAAGACACTTGACTCCAGCGGGAGGTAGAGGGAAGGTCGAGACCCCACAGGCAAAGCCGAGGAGGCTCGACTCCCTCCCCGCGGAAAGCAAGTGTCTGTAGCGAAGTGAAACGGACTTACTTGTATCATTATACTAAAGCCATTAGAAACAATCCGAAAAAAAGTACATATCTCTGCTACCTTTAAGACAAAATAATGTTAAGTTAAAGGAGCGAGAATTAAAATGGTTGGAATTAAAAAAATCTTTGGTGATGTAGAAGTAAATAAAGCCTTAATATTACTTCTCTGTATAGGAGGGCTTTATTCATTAAGTATTGCCCTATCGAACACGTT
Source organism: Sutcliffiella cohnii (assembly GCF_002250055.1). NCBI lineage: Bacteria > Bacillati > Bacillota > Bacilli > Caryophanales > Bacillaceae > Sutcliffiella > Sutcliffiella cohnii. The sequence goes on along the minus strand of NZ_CP018866.1, from coordinate 3,065,183 downwards.
TGTGAACGTTTATTTATGGAAGCAATCAGGAGAATTTAAAGATTTAGGATTGTACAATTTAGCAATCGTCGTCTTTCAACCGCTAACTTTTATACTAGCAGGAAGATGGGCCAAAAAAATTGATCGTGTCATTGTGTTGCGGCTAGGTGTTATCTTTTTAGCTATTTTCTATTTAATGGTACTTTTTATTGGAGAACAAGCATCAACCTATTTACTTTTGTTAGGTGGGTTATTAGGAATAGGATATGGTTTTTACTGGTTAGCATTTAATGTTTTAACATTCGAAATCACGGAGCCTGAAACCCGAGATTTTTTTAATGGATTTTTAGGGATTATGACTTCCCTTGGTGGAATGATTGGTCCTTTTTCCGCAGGTTACATCATCTCGAAAATGGAAAAATTCACAGGTTATACGACAATCTTTACGATTTCTCTCGTTTTATTTTCCGCAGCTGTACTTCTAAGTTTCTTTTTAAAAAGAAGAGGTGCAGAAGGTAGCTATGAACTGTTTTTTGTATTAAAGGAACGAAAAAGAAATAGCAACTGGAGAAATATTACGAATGCACACTTTTTCCAAGGTATTCGCGAAGGTACGTTTATTTTTGTCGTTTCGGTATTAATATTCATTACGACAGAAAGTGAAATGGCTTTAGGTACATACGGTTTAGTAAACTCGGGAGTTTCATTTATTACGTATTATTTAGCAACGCGCCTAATAAAAAAGAACATGAGGAAAAAGTCTATTTTAATAGGTGGTATCCTTCTGTATTTAGCTGTTTTTCTATTAATATTTAATCTGACGTACACTAAACTAATTATTTATGCCGTTGTGATTGCAATTGCTTACCCAATTCTTTTAGTGCCGTATATATCTTTAACGTATGATGTCATTGGAAAGAGCCCAAATGCTGGAAAAATGAGAATAGAGTATATTGTTGTTCGAGAATTATTTTTAAATGGTGGAAGAGCCACATCAATACTTTTATTTTTATTCGCTGTTACGATGTTTGATGAAGCAAAAAGTATACCAGTATTGATGGCAGTGATAGGACTTGGCCATACTATCATTTACTTCTGGATTCGCAATGTACATTTAACAGAACCTCCGAAAAAAGATCATCCTGACCCTGTTGTGGCAACTTTAAGGGATGGAGAAGGAGAAACTACACCATAGTTAATATTTATTTATAGAAAAAGTTCACGTTTTCTAATACAATATAAAAAGAGGGCACCAGCCTAAGTGGTGCTTCTTACTTTTGTAAAACGAAAAAGGTGTAGTGCTATGACTAATAAAAAGCAAAATAAGAAGAAAAAGAATATAATTCCGTATCGTTTGAACTTATTATTTTTTGTCGTGTTTTTACTGTTTTCGGCATTAATTTTGCGATTAGGATTCGTCCAAATTGTTTACGGTGAAAAATACCGAGTAGAAGTCGATCGTACAGAAAATATTACAGTCAACACTCCTGTTCCACGGGGGAAGGTGTATGACCGAAATGGTGATATCGTGGTTGATAATGAACCTTTAAATGCGATAACGTACACAAGAACGGGGAGTACAAAAGAACAATTAGAAGTTGCTGAAAAATTAGCTACAGTAATAGAAGTAACAGAAGAAATGATTGATAAAATTCAAGTGAGAGATAAAAAAGACTTCTGGTTATTAAAAAATGAAGAAGAAGCAAAAGAGCTGATTACAGATGAAGATAGACAAAAAGTTACCGAAGGAGAACTAGTAGAAAGTGACTTGTATAGGTTACAAATAGAAAGAATTACGGAACAACAGTATGAATCCTTTACAAAAGATGAATTAAAAGTTTTAGCAATCTTCCGTGCAATGAATAGAGGATATGCTCTAACTCCTCAAATCATTAAAAACACAGATGTATCTGATGAAGAAATTGCTATTATTAGTGAAAGATTAAGTGAATTTCCAGGTGTTGATACGACGGTGGATTGGAATCGTAAAATGATTTACGGGTCTACATTAAGAACTTTACTTGGAAATATAACAACATCTGATCAAGGACTACCTAGTGAGCGTTTATCAGAGTATTTAGCAAAAGGTTATAGCCGAAATGATCGAGTAGGAACTAGTTTTATTGAAGCGGAATACGAGCAAGTGTTACGAGGACAAAAGGCTAGAATTAGAAATGTTACCGATCAATCAGGTAAATTACTACATCAAGAAACCGTTTTTGAAGGTCAGCGAGGAAAAGACCTCGTCCTTTCAATCGATATTGAGCTTCAGCAACGTATTGAAGAAGTAATAACAAACGAATTACTGGAAGAGAAAAAATTAGCCCAGGCAGCTAGATTAGACCGTGCCTTTGTCGTTATTTTAGACCCCAACACTGGGGAAGTACTTTCTTTAGCTGGGAAAGTGTTAACGAAGGACGAGAATGGTGGCTACGAGGTGTTAGACCATGCCCGTGGAACTTTCCAGGAAGCATATCATGCCGGGTCAACGGTAAAAGGTGCGACGGTATTAACGGGTTATGAGACAGGAGTTATTTCTCCTGGGACAGTTCTTTATGATACACCACTGAAAGTAGCGCAGGACCGACCGAAAGGTTCGTGGCAAAACATGGGTAATATTGATGATTTAACTGCGTTAGAACGTTCTTCCAACGTTTATATGTTCCGAACTGCAATTAGAATTGCCAATGGTAATTATCAATATGGTCAACCACTCCCGATTGATCCGGCTGGATTCGATCGAGTACGCTATTACTTTAATCAGTTTGGTCTAGGTGTGAGGACAGGAATTGACTTGCCAGCTGAATCGTCCGGGTTCGCTGGATCTGAAACAATACCAGGGAAACTAATGGACTTAGCAATTGGGCAGTATGATTTATATACAACATTACAATTAGCACAATACGTCTCTACTATTGCAAATGGCGGGTATCGTTTAAAACCACAAATAGTTCGTGAAATACGTGAGCCAGTTTCAGAAGATGAGCTAGGACCAGTATTGCAACCATTTAAACCGGAAGTATTAAACAGAATTGACATGCCGGATGATCAAATTAAACGAGTCCAGGAAGGATTTAGACGAGTTTATTTTGGTAGTAGGGGAACAGCTAGTAGTTCGACTGCTAAACAATATAAGCCTGCTGGAAAAACAGGTACAGCGGAAACGGGGAGAGGTACATTAACTTACAGCCTTGTAGGGTATGCTCCATACGATAATCCAGAAATCGCCTTTGCGGTTGTCGTACCTGATGCAGCAGTAGTTGGTGGTACTATTCGAGGCGGTGTAAGCACTCGTCTAGGCGATAAAGTAATGAAAACATATTTCGATCTAAAAGAAGAAAGAATAAAGGGAAATGTTAATAGTTCCAAGGATGACGAAGAGTCAGAGGAAGATGAAGATACAGAAGAATAATTATGTTTGCTGAAACGAGATTCTATCGAATCTCGTTTTTTTGTGCTAAGGCTTCAGTTAGTAACAGCGGTTCGATTTTATTTAACAGGTAACGGGATTTAATTAACTGCACGCTGTTTTTAGATATGCTACTTCCCAATAGATTAGAAAATATTCCTTCTTTAACTCTCTTTTACAAAACATTTACATTCATTTCACACTCTATTAATACCTCATTAATACATCAGGTTTATTCTTATTCTTGTAGGACAAAACAAAAAACATTCATTACAAGTAGGGGGAAAAAAGAATGAAAAACATGAGACGTTTATTTTTACTAATTTCAATGATAGCAATCGCTCTATTTGCAGTTGCTTGTAGTAGTGACACGAATGGCAACGGAGGAACCAACAACACAGGTAACAGTAATTCTGGTAGTGGTGATCCAGGAAGTGGAGAAGCTTCTGCAGAGTTAGAAGGAAGCGTAGTTATCGACGGATCAGGTACTGTTTATCCTTTAATGGCTAAATTAGCTGAAAACTACATGATTAATGAGCAAGAAGGAGTATCTGTTGAAGTAAGTAGAGCGGGTACAAGTGCTGGATTTAAAAAGTTTTTAGTTGAAAACGGAACGGATTTCAACGATGCATCCCGCCAAATTAAAGATGAAGAACAAGCTGAAGCAGATGCACTTGGAATGGAAGTAAAAGAATTAAAAGTAGCTTTAGACGGCTTAACATTTGTAGTACACCCTGAAAACGATTGGGCTACTGAATTAACTGAACAAGAAATTATCGATATTTTCTTAGCTTCAACTGGTAAAGAAAACTGGTCAGATGTACGTCCAGATTTCCCAAATGAGCCAATTAACACTTACGGTCCTAACGAAAACCATGGTACGTATGAGTTTTTCTGGGAAGTAATCTTAGGTAAAGAAGATTTATCTAGCGATGTTAACTTACAACAAGAATATTCTACTTTAGTAGATTTAATTTCAAAAGATAAAAACGCTATCGGATTCTTCGGATACGGCTACTATGCAAATAATACTGATAAATTAACAGCAGTAAAAGTAGACTTTGGTAACGGTCCTGTAGAACCTTCCTTAGATACTATTAAAGAAGATGGCGCATATGCAAACTTCACTCGCCCAGTATTCACTTACTTAAATGTGGATCATGCGAAAGAAAAACCACAAGTATTAGACTTCGCAATTTACGCGATGAAATCTGTCAATGATGTAGCTGGAGAGACTGGATTTGCTCCACTTCCATCTGAAGAAATTGATAAAGTAGTTAGTGAGCTAGAAGCTCTTAAATAATAAAGCAATAGGAGAAGGTGGGTACAGTTACGTTACTCATCTTCTTATCTGTTAATCTTTGGCGCTTAGATGAAAGGGGTCTTCAAAAATGCCAGAAGTAACAACTAACGTAAAAAAAGCTAATGTTAGAGAATTAATAAAGAAAAATAAAAATACTGTAAACATGCACAAAATTTTAGAAACGGTAATGCCTAAACTTTTATTAGTAATTGCTATTATTTCTGTATTAACGACAATTGGTATTATTCTCACACTCATAACGGAAACATTTGAATTTTTTAAAAGAGTACCGTTTGTGGAATTTTATACAGGCACAGTATTAAAGCCTTTAGGTGAAAATGCTCAATTCGGTATTTTACCTTTAATTGCAGGAACATTAATGTCCTCCCTTATTGCGATGTGTGTCGCGATTCCGATTGGATTAATGTCTGCTGTTTATTTAAGTGAATATGCGTCAGAAAGAGTAAGAAAAGCTTTAAAACCAATTCTTGAAGTGTTAGCAGGAATTCCAACGATCGTATATGGATTTTTTGCTTTAACGTTTGTCACTCCTCTATTAAGATCATTTATACCAGGTCTTGAGCCATCTAACATCCTCAGTCCGGGTATTGTAATGGGGATCATGATTATTCCAATGGTTGCATCTCTATCAGAGGATGCAATGAGTTCTGTACCTAAATCAATGAGAGAAGGTGCATTGGCATTAGGTGCTACAAAACTAGAAGTATCATGGAAAGTAGTGGTTCCTGCTGCTATGTCTGGAATTATTGCTTCTTTTGTACTAGCTATTTCCCGAGCAATAGGCGAGACAATGATTGTAACAATTGCGAGTGGTAGTTCAAAAAACTTTACATTTGATTTAACGCAATCTATGCAAACGATGACTGCTTATATTGTCGAAGTAACAGGAGGAGACGCTCCAGCCGGATCAACTTTATATTACAGTCTATATGCTGTTGCAATGACGTTATTTGTATTTACTCTCGTGATGAATATGTTAGCTCAATACATCTCTCGTAAATTTAGGGAGGAATATTAATATGAAATATATTGATTCAGCTCAAGTACAAAAGAAAATGTCTTCTCGACTATTATTCAATCAAATTTTAAAAACATTGTTTTTCTTATCAACTATAGTAGGTTTAGTAGTTTTAGTTGTTTTATTTTACCGAGTTATTTCTCAAAGTATTGGTTGGATTGACTTATCCTTTTTAACGAATAAGTTATCTACGATGCCTGAGAGAGCTGGTATTATGGGAGCCATCTTAGGTACTGTTTGGTTAATGATCGTTGTTGCTCCAATTACGTTATTCCTTGGAGTTGGAACAGCAATATATTTAGAAGAATATGCAAAAAAGAGTAAATTCCAGTCCTTTATCCAAACAAACATATCAAACTTAGCCGGTGTCCCATCTATCGTTTTTGGTATTTTAGGGTTAACTATTTTCGTTCGAGCTGCTGGGCTAGGAAATATTATATTAGCTGGTGGTTTAACGATGGCACTTCTAGTATTACCGATTGTCGTTGTATCAAGTCAAGAAGCGATTCGTGCTGTACCTTCCTTTTTAAGAGAGGCATCGTATGCGATGGGTGCAACTAAATGGCAAACTATTATCAAAGTTGTATTGCCAGCTGCATTACCTGGAATTTTAACTGGTACGATATTAGCACTATCAAGAGCGATAGGTGAAACTGCGCCGTTAGTTGTTATCGGTATTCCAGCATTATTAATACCGTTTCCGGGTGGGATTTTTGATAAATTTACCGTTTTACCGATGCAAATTTATTATTGGACGGTGGACGCTGCACTTGTTGCTGAATATGCAAATTTAGCTGCTGCCACAATTGTTGTTTTACTATTTGTGTTATTCGCGATGAATTCAATAGCCATCTTTATTCGTAATAAATTTCAACAACGATATTAATCTAACGGAGGGATAAACAATGGTATTAGCCACACAGTTAAAAAAAGATATGGAAGTCCAAGTGGATGTACAAGGGTTACCTGAACAAAAGAAAGTTGTATATAACACGAAGGATTTAAATTTATGGTACGGGAATGATCATGCATTAAAAAATATTAATCTAGAAATCAATGAAAATGAAGTTACGGCAATTATCGGACCTTCAGGTTGTGGTAAATCTACGTATATTAAAACGTTAAACCGAATGGTAGAGTTAGTTCCAACTGTTCGTATTTCTGGAGACATAACGTATCGTGAGCAAAGTATTTTTCAAAAATCATATAAAGTGGAAGAGTTAAGAACTTACGTGGGAATGGTGTTCCAAAAGCCGAATCCATTTCCAAAATCGATATACGATAACATCGCATACGGACCGAGAACGCACGGAATTAAAAATAAAAAAATATTAGATGAAATTGTAGAAAAAAGTTTACGTGGAGCGGCTATTTGGGATGAAGTAAAAGACCGTCTAAACGAAAATGCATACGGATTATCTGGTGGTCAGCAGCAACGTCTTTGTATCGCTCGTTGTTTAGCGATTGAACCAGACGTAATTTTAATGGACGAACCGACGAGTGCACTTGATCCAATCTCTACTCTAAAAGTAGAAGAACTAGTTCAAGAACTAAAGAAAGATTACAGCATCATCATTGTAACTCATAATATGCAACAAGCAGCTCGTATTTCCGATATAACGGCATTTTTCTTAAATGGAGAAGTAATCGAATTTGATCAAACAAATAAAATCTTTTCTAACCCAAATGATAAACGTACAGAAGATTATATTACAGGCCGTTTCGGATAATAAAGGAGTGGGGATAAATGTCAGTTCGCGGAAAATTTGATATTGATTTAGAGTCGTTACGAAATAAATTATTAGAGTTAGGTAGTTTAGCAGAAATTGCAGTTGATAAATCATTTACAGCATTACAGACTAGAAATATTGAAAGTGCCTTACAAGTTATTGAAGATGATAATCGTGTAGATAAATTAGATGAAGAAATAAATGATACTTCCATCATGTTAATTGCGAAACAGCAACCTGTAGCAATTGACTTAAGAAGAATTATTGTCGCAATTAAAATATCTACTGATGTAGAAAGAATTGCTGACTTCGGTGTAAACATTGCAAAGTCAACGATACGGATAGGTGAAAAAGATCCTTTCGTTATTCCAATGGAAAAAATCGAAAAAATGTATAGTATCGTTACGAAAATGTTCTCGTTAGCACTTAAAGCCTACTACGACGAAGATGTTGTTTTAGCGAAAAAAGTTGCCGAAATGGACGACGAAGTGGATGCACTTTATGGAGAGAACATAAAAGAGTTAATTTCTCTTACGGTAGAAAATAAAGATATGATTCATCAAATTACCCAACTAAGTTTTATATGCCGTTTTTTAGAAAGAATTGCTGATCATACAACAAATATTTCAGAGAGTGTATTTTATTTAGTAAAAGGTAAGCATTATGAATTAAATGTTTAATGGGAGAAGTGGGGGAAACTCTGCTTCTTTTTTTGTTGTTTATAATATTCAGTAAAATTCACTTATGAAAGTTTGTCTATTTTGTGAAGTTAGTGTGAAAAAGGGAGAAATAAGGAGAAAAGGAATGATAAATCGCTCTGAATTCGTTTACTTTGGCGTTTTAATAAATGTGAGGATTGTGGTATCATTTCTCTTGTTGTAAACGGCCCTGACTTTCTTGAGAGTAGAAAGTCAAAAAAAAAACATATAGAAAGAGGTGTGCTATGGATATAGCAAACTTAAAACAAGAATGGTTTGGAAACATTCGCGGTGATGTTTTAGCAGGTATAACGGTTGCTTTAGCACTTATTCCTGAGGCAATTGCCTTTTCTATTATCGCAGGTGTAGACCCAATGGTAGGGCTTTATGCATCTTTTTGTATCGCTGTCGTCATAGCATTTACTGGAGGACGGCCAGGAATGATTTCAGCGGCAACAGGTGCGATGGCACTATTAATGGTTACGTTAGTCGCCGATCATGGGATTGAATACTTATTTGCTGCGACTATATTAACAGGAATCATTCAAATATTAATGGGTGTGTTTAAACTTGGAAAATATATTTCGTTTTTACCACAAGCAGTTATTATAGGTTTCGTTAACGCACTAGCGATTTTAATCTTTATGGCTCAGCTCGTACACTTTATGCCTGAAAATGGTGGTTCATTATCAATGGTAGGATTTGTGATAGCGACGTTAGCAATTATTTATATTTTACCTCGCTTTACAAAAGCTATTCCTTCTGCATTGGCTGCCATTGTCGTTATAACAGCGATTGTCGTATTTGGTGGAGGGTTTGGATTAGCAACTGTCGGTGATCAAGGGGAAATTACGAGAGCACTACCTATATTTCATATACCAATGGTAGAACTTTCATTAGAAACTCTTATGATCATTTTACCTTATGCATTCACTTTAGCGCTCGTTGGTAATTTAGAGTCACTATTAACAGCAACAATTGTAGACGAAATGACAGAAACGAAAAGCAATAAAAACCGTGAAATGAAAGGGCAGGGTATTGCGAACATCGTAACAGGATTTTTCGGTGGGATGGCAGGTTGTGCAATGATTGGACAGTCTGTTATTAACGTTAAATCTGGTGGACGTGGTCGTCTCTCCGCATTAGTAGCAGGAGTGTTTTTATTATTTTTAATAATGGTATTAAGGGACGTTGTTATTCAAATACCAATGGCAGCATTAGTTGGTGTAATGGTAATGGTTTCTATTGGAACATTTGATTGGCAATCTATACGTGAATTACCTAAAACACCAAGAGCGGATGCTTTTGTAATGATTGTAACTGTTGCGATTGTCGTTTACACTCACGATTTAGCAAAAGGTGTTTTTGCAGGTGTTGTAATAAGTGCTTTAATCTTCGGTTGGAGAATGGCAAAAATTAAGGCACATGGTATGATGGACAACGATAAGAAAGTATACCGTATCCAAGGGCAAATGTTCTTTGGAACGATGAGTCATTTTGTTGATTTATTTGATTATCAAAATGATCCTGAGGAAGTTGTAATTGACTTCTCTACTTCCCATATTTGGGATCAATCTGCTGTAGTTGCCATTGGCAAAACTATAGCTAAGTATCAAAAGTATAATAAAAAAGTAACAATTGTAGGAATGAATCCAGAAAGTGAAGCATTAGTAAATCGAATTGGATTATCTGCTACTTCAGGACACTAAATTAAACGAGAAGGCACTCCTTTAGTTAGGAGTGCCTTTGGTTGTATTATGAACTGTGATTGACAAATGGAAAAAATGAAATAATTGTTGCTAAAAGAGATTTTGACTTCGCATACTCATTTTTAAATTCTTGCTTTACTTCTTCTTTTTCAGTTTTTAAGCTTTGCAAGGCTTTTCTTCTGTATTGATAGTCCATCATAGTCAGCAACACCTTTCACTTAAGAGTTGAAAGCGCTTTCTATATACCTTTATTTTAACATATTAACGAATAGATGACAAAATAATTGTCAGAAAACTTAAGGGGTTCTTGTCAAAAATAAATTACAATTTTTGAACTATCTTAACCGTTTGTCGCCACCTTCATTGTAAGTAGAATAAAAGCGAAGGTGGTTAACGTTCTACTAATAAGTATTGAGTAAAACCTTTTACTTATGCTTCGCTTTATTTTTTGCAAACAACAATGCCAATCGGGTAATCGGTTGAGTCATTTTTAGGAACAACTAGAACTCCCTTTTGATAGAAAAAATTAACCTCGTCATAAGTAGGAAATAAGTTAAAAAACTCTTCTCGTGATAATTGATGAACGTGATACGGCTCATTTGTTGGGTATCCTCGACCTTGTCCGAAAGGAGTAGATAATATTAATATACCTCCTGGTTTTAACATGTTGTAAATATTAAGAAGAAACTGCTCTTCCTGTTTCACATGTTCTAAAGTTTCAAAGCTTACGATACAATCAAAATTACCTAAATTGGAAGGTAAATTAGGGTTCGCTACATCTCCAACAATAAACGATGATTTCGGGTGGTAGTATGTTTTTTTTGCGTACATTATTGTTTCTTCGCTTATATCTATACCAACAACTTCTGTCACTTTTTTCTTTGCTATTTTTGCCATTATGTGAGTTCCATATCCAGAACCGCAAGCAAAGTCTAATACTCTTCCGTGTAAAAAAGGAATAGTAAAGTGGTAGCGAGCTAAATGCTCTAAAAGTAAACCGTTTGTTAGTTTCATTTTTTCGGGTACAACACGTTCATCTGTCAATTCAAGCATGGTTCTTTTCACCACTTTTTATTATTTTGATGTTATTATATCAGTTTACCTTTATAGATGAAAACTTGAACAAGATGATAAATTTGGTTAGAGCAGATAAAAAAGCTAAATAATAATTTACAATAACTTAATATGTTTTCTATTGAAAAATACATATAAGTGTTTTATTATATAAACGTTCGATTATATAAGTATTTGGTTATGTGAATTGGAGAAGAAAGGGGTATACTATGAGCGAATCTTTAGACCATATCGAAAATGCTGCTATAACTCTAAAGGCTTTAAGTGATAAAACGCGTTTATCGATGGTTGCTCTAATGCAACATCATGAATGTTGTGTGTGTGAGTTTGTTGAAATTTTTAAAATGAGTCAACCTTCCATAAGTCAACATTTACGAAAATTGAAGGATATCGGCTTAGTAAAAGAATCAAGAAGAGGACAATGGATTATTTACTCTTTAAATGATCAACATGATCATTATCCGCTTCTAAAATCCATTCTATCTCATGTGCCTAATCTTCAAGAAAAAATGGATGAATTAGAAGTAAAAGGACTTCGAATTTCATGTAAGTAATGGGGGAATACAGTTGTTAAATATTATTTTAGCGTCTGCAATTTTTATTGCGACACTCATCTTTGTTATATGGCAACCAAGAGGGCTTTCCATCGGTTGGTCGGCTTGTGTTGGTGCGCTTATTGCACTAGTAGTAGGAGTTGTTTCACTCCAAGATGTTTGGGATGTAACTGGAATTGTATGGAATGCAACACTTACTTTTGTTGCGTTAATTATCATTTCTTTAATACTAGATGAAATTGGATTTTTTGAATGGTCTGCACTTCATATGGCTAGGTTTGCAAAAGGGTCAGGTGTGAGAATGTTTGTCTATATATCGTTGTTAGGAGCGGTTGTAGCTGCCTTTTTTGCGAATGATGGGGCAGCATTAATATTAACACCAATCGTACTTGCGATGGTCCGCAACTTAAATTTTAAAGAAAAGATGATTCTTCCATTTATTATGGCAAGTGGGTTTATCGCAGATACGGCTTCTTTACCGTTAGTCGTAAGTAACTTAGTAAACATCGTGTCGGCTGATTTTTTCCAAATAGGTTTTGTAGAATATGCATCTCGAATGATTGTGCCTAACTTCTTTTCTCTCGGTGCTAGTATCGTAGTTCTATATTTGTTTTTCCGTAAAAGCATCCCAAAAACATATGATGCCACTCATTTGAAGGAACCGGTTGAAGCAATTAAAGATAAAAAGTTATTTAAGCTTTCATGGTATGCATTAGCATTTTTATTAATTGGATATTTCGTAAGTGAGTTCAGTGGAATTCCTGTTTCGTTCGTCGCAGCAACAGTAGCTATTATTTTCTTATTTATTAGTAGAACAAGTGATGCAATTGAAACGACGAAGATATTAAAAGGTGCTCCATGGGCAATTGTGTTTTTCTCTATAGGAATGTATGTCGTTGTGTATGGTTTAAGGAATGTAGGTTTAACTTCGGTGTTAACAGATGTAATTCAAAAAGCTGCAGATCAAGGATTATTCGTCGCAACAATTTCGATGGGATTCATTGCTGCTATTCTATCATCTGTTATGAATAATATGCCGACTGTTATGATAGATGCAATTGCAATTCAAGATACAAATACTTCGGGTGTAATACGAGAAGCTCTCATTTATGCCAATATTATCGGTTCTGACTTAGGACCAAAAATTACACCGATTGGGTCGCTTGCTACACTACTTTGGTTACATGTACTTAACTTAAAAGGTGTAAAAATTACTTGGGGCTATTATTTCAAAGTAGGAATTATTTTAACAGTCCCAACTTTATTCATAACCTTAATTGGTTTATATATTTGGCTATTAATTATTGGCTAATTACAATAAAAGGAGATAAAACAAATGAGCAAAAAAACAATTTACTTTTTATGTACAGGAAATTCTTGCAGAAGCCAAATGGCAGAAGGTTGGGGAAAGAAATATTTAAGCGATGAGTGGGAAGTTTACAGTGCGGGGATTGAAGCACATGGTGTGAACCCTAACGCAGTAAAGGCGATGAATGAAGCTGGTGTTGATATTTCTAATCAAACTTCGGATACAATTGACCCTGATATTTTAAAGAAAGCAGATTTAGTTGTTACTTTATGTGGTCATGCTAATGATATTTGTCCAGCAACTCCTCCAAATAAGGAAAGAGTTCATTGGGGATTTGATGACCCGGCGAAGGCAGAAGGTTCTGATGAAGAAAAATGGGCATTTTTCCAACGAGTTCGTGACGAAATTGGAGATCGCATAAAGCAATTTGCTGATACAGGTAAGTAATTAAAAGACAGTAACTCCAAATGAGGGGTTGCTGTTTTTTTGTCTGGATATTTTTAAGGAAAAGCATATTTCTTTACATTTATTTGTTAAAAGCCGAAAATAGTAAAAGTGACATTAACAAATGTAGGTGGGATGAAATATGAACATTTCAAATGAAGCAAAAATCGCTTTAGAAAATATATTAGAAGAACATGAAGCAAACAATGTTCGATTATTTCATAATTCAACATGTGGAGATACGCCAGTAGGCATTTCATTAGATAATCCGAAAAAAGATGATATTGTGGTAACGATTAATGAAATTAATATAGCGATGGAGCCAGAGGTAGAGTCACTATTAAAAGGGGTTACTCTTAAAGTTGAGGAAGGACCTTACGGCGAAGCGCTAGTTTTTGAAGGATTAGAATTAAATTGTTGTTGTGATTAACTAATAGATGCTCTTAGTGTAAACGGATTGTATTGAAAATAATTAAAATTAAAAAAACATTGACAGCTACACTTTAACAGTTTAAAGTATTGTTATATAAAAATTATAAATCTTAATACTTGATCTCTTATCAAGAGAGGCGGAGGGACTGGCCCTATGATGCCCAGCAACCGTTCCATAATGGAATTGGTGCTAAATCCTGCAAAACAAGCAATTGTTTTGACAGATAAGAGAGGATAAACCGGATTATGCCGTTTAAAACCTCTCTTTTATCAGAGAGGTTTTTTATTTTACTTACATATCTTTAGCCCTCTCAGTGGATTGTAAATCAAGAGAAATAGGTCGGTATTAAGAGACTTGAAAAAGGAGAGAAATAACAATGAAAAATTGGATAAAAGGATTCTTTGTAGCTGCACTTGCATTTTCATTAATACTAACGGGGTGTAGCAATAACCAGCCTACAAACCAAGGAAGTAATGAGCCAGTTTCATTTGACAATGTTCCAGAACGTTTTTCTAACGGGGAAGGTGCGAAAATTAAAGTCATTCGAAAAATTGGTGGTGATGACCATACGACTCAGTTTTTAGCAGGAGCGAAGGAAGAAGGGGAAGCGTTAGGCTTTGAAGTTGACGTTTTTACAGCAAACGGTGATACTGCTAAATTTCATGATGCTATTGAACAAGCGTTAAATCAAGATTTTGATGGTTTTATTATTTCACACGGTGATGATGCTGCTACAGTAGATGCTGTAAAAAAGCTAACGGAAAACGGAAAAAGTGTTGTGACATTTGATTCTAATCCGGACATTGCTACTGTTTCAGGAGTTACACTAACGTCGCAGGATGATGAAGCATTAGCTCAATTAGCTCTTGATCAGTTAGTAGCAGATTACAATGGCGAAGCAAATATCGTTTATTTATGGGTAGATGGATTTCCGCCGATGGTACGTAGAAACGCGGTATACCAGCAAGTGTTAAACGAAAACAGTGGTATAAATGAATTAGAACGGTTTGGTGTAGCGTCTTCAGATACGTCTGTACAAACGCAAAACGCTGTTGCAGCAATGTTAAACAAGCATGGAAAAGGAGAAATTGATGCTATTTTTGCAACGTGGGACGCATTCGCTATTGGGGCGGCTCGTGCTATAAAAGAAGCTGGCCGTGATGAAATAAAAATTTACGGTATCGACGTTTCGAACGCAGATTTACAAGAAATTCAATCAGAAGGAAGTTCGTGGGAATATACAGCGGCAGTTGATCCGAAGTTAATTGGTGCAGTGAATATGAGAATTTTAGCGAAAAAGCTTGCTGGGGAAGAGACTCCGGATACTTACGATTTAGAAGCATCATTAATTTCTCAAGAAGCATTACAAACGGCGACTGAACCAGTTAATATGGTTAACTTAGCGGATATTGTTGATGGTTGGGGAGTTTCAACTGCCTTCGAAGAGGAATGGATGAAAGTATTAAAAGCCCACTATACAAAATAAGTAATGGAAACACTCTCGATTTTTGAGGGTGTTCCCTTTTCTTTTACAAATGGGGGAACAGTATGAAGAAAATGACACTAAACATGGAGAATATTTCTATTGAATTCCCTGGAGTGAAAGCATTACAACAGGTTCATTTTATCGCAGAAACAGGTAAAGTTCATGCGTTAATTGGTGCAAATGGTGCTGGGAAATCAACGTTAATGAAAGTGCTTTCCGGGAGTTACACCCACTATACAGGCGATATCATAATTAATGAAGAAAAAATTTTCGTTAATTCGCCAAAAGAGGCTCTACAATATGGGATCCAAATTGTCCATCAAGAAGTGGATACTGGTTTAATTCCATATTTAACAGTTGGCGAAAACGTTATGTTGCATAAAGTAGAGAAAAAATTTTGGGTGAATTGGCAGAAAGTGCATAAGGAAGCGGAAGCTATTTTAAGAAGCATGGATGTGCAAGTATCTTCTACAAAACTAGTGCGGGATTTAACACTGGCTGAAAAACAAATGGTGTTAATAGCAAGGGCTCTTACGACTGATTGTAAATTTCTTTTGCTAGACGAACCGACAGCTAGTTTAAGTAAGAAGGAAACAGATCAGCTATTTAAAATTGTCAGAGAGTTAATGAGAAAAAACGTAGGAGTTATATTTATCTCTCATCGCTTACCTGAAATATTTGCGTTATGTGATGAAATTACAGTGATGAGAAATGGGAAAGTAGTTGCACACGAGGCAATACATGTAACCACTCCAAATAAAGTAGTTGAACTTATGCTTGGAAAAAAACTTGATGATCAATTTCCGAAACGTCAGGCTACTATAGGTGAACCATTGCTACAGGTAAATGGATTAACAGATTCTAATATGTTATTAAATGTACATTTACATGTGAGAAAAGGTGAAATAGTAGGGATTGCAGGTTTAGTTGGTGCAGGTAAATCAGAATTATGTAGAGCTTTATTTGGGTGTGAGCCAATTGCTTCAGGTGAAGTGATGATTGGTAATGAAAAAGTAAAGATTAAAAGCCCGACAGATGCAGTTTCTAAAGGTATTGCCTTCATTCCAGAAGAGAGAAGGAAAGAAGGTGTTCTTGTTTCTGAATCTGTCGCAGTAAATATGACAGCCGCTAACTTACATGTCGTTTCTAATAAATATCACTTTTTAAATAAAAAGATAGAAAATCAAAAGACAAATGAGTTAATTAATCGTTTAGGAGTTAAAGCGCCTTCGTCTAAAACAAAAGTACAATTTTTGTCTGGTGGAAATCAACAAAAAATTGTAATAGGGAAATGGTTGTTAACAGATGCAGATCTTTATATTTTTGATGAACCGACAAAAGGAATAGATGTTGGAGCAAAAAAAGATATTTTTGAATTAATTCAACAGCTTGCAGTGAGGGGGAAAGGAATTCTTTATGCCTCAAGTGAAACAGCAGAAATTATTGGGTTAACGAACCGCACTTACGTTTTATATGATGGCAAGATTGTGAAAGAGGTTACTACTTCTGAAACGAGTGAAGAGGAAATATTGTATTATGCAACAGGAGGCACCGACAATGGAAAATGAGCTATCTACCAAAAAAGCGACAATAACAAAAAAGTGGGATATGTTTACCTTTCTATATAAATACGGGACTATTTTAACTATTATTTTATTAATTGCATTCTTTGCTATTTCACAACCCGCTTTTATACAGAGCAATAATATAATTAGTATTTTACGTTCCATATCTATCGTTACCATTATAGCAATTGGAATAACGATTTCGTTAACAGTGAATGGCTTTGATTTGTCCGTCGGTTCGGTAGCGTCACTTTCCAATGCTATCGTTATTTCGATGTTTGTATGGTTTTCGCAAAATACATTAGTAGCGATACTATCCGCATTAGCGGCAGCGTTACTAGTTGGGGCTTTGAACGCTTTCTTCATTGTGAAAGTGAAAATCCCTGATATGTTACTAACGTTAGCAATGATGTTTATTATTCAAGGTGTAGCATTAACGTATACAAAAGGAGCAACAGTTTCACAAAACATGATGATGCCTGACGGGACGTTCGCAGAAGGTGCAATCAGTTCATTGTTTGCACGGATTGGGCAAGTTCCTTGGATTATTATCATTATGCTACTTGTTGTAATTATTGTTCACGTTTTTTTAACCTTTACGAAGCATGGAAGGTCTATGTACGTTATTGGTGGAAATACAGAGGCTGCTAGATTATCAGGAATAGCTGTTTCCAAATATAAAGTAGCTGCTTACTTGATGAGTGCCTTTTTCGCTGCACTTGGTGGTATTGTATTAGCGTCAAGAGTCATGACGGCTGAAATTAACGCAGGTTCCCCTTATTTAATGGACGCCGTTGCGGCAGCTTTTATAGGGTACTCTGTTCTTGGGGCTGGTAAACCAAATGCATTTGGGACATTTATAGGAGCTGTATTAATCGGTATTCTACAAAATGGATTAGTGATGATGAGTGTTCCATATTATGCAATGGATATAGTAAAAGGAGCAGTACTAGCATTAGCATTAGCGATAACATATTATAAATTTAAATAAGAAAGAGGAGGAATATAGATCCTCCTCTGTTAAACATTAACTATTCATTATCTATTTTTTGTAATAATAGCCGTTACTTCACGATAAGAAAGACCTGTAGTTAATTCAAATGTTCCAATTTGGACTAGCTTACTTTTGTCATTCTTCTCTAAATATTGATTAAAGCTAAATGCATTATCAATAATTCCAGCGTTTTCTAATTCTTTTGTCGCCTCATGAAGCAACATACCTTCACGAATTGTTAATGTATAAGTTTTAGGTTCTTCTTTTTTCTCTTCTTTCGGCTCTTCTTTTTCTTCTTCTTCAATTTTTTCTTCTTTCGTTACTTCTTCTTCTACACTCTTATCTTCTTCCGGTTCGGTTGATTCTTTTGCTGTTGTTTCATCCTTCAAGTCATCTAATTGTGGTAGTAGTTGGTCGTACTCTTCTTTTGATAATACAACTAAACTATTTTCTTCTGCATAGGAAAGAACTTGTCCCTCCTCTATTACTACCTCTTTTGAGCCCTCAAATGCATATGCACACCCAGTTACTCCTGTTGCAAAGAGGATTCCAATAGCAAAAGCGCGAATACTATTATTCATAGGAATTCGCTCCTTTCTTTTGGACAGATTGAAGCATAGTTTGTACTTTAGCTAAAGGTGTAGAAGTGAACTGAGCAATTTGCTGAGCGGTATATCCTTTTTGATAAAGGGATATCGCTACCTCTTCTTCGCTCGCTTGTCCAGACTTAAAAGATTCTGAAGGGCTAGCTCCAACAAGTAGCTCCTCTTCTAACACTTTAATTTTTCGTTCTAATTTATATTTATCTTGAACAACTTCCATAGATAATTGTTCAACTTCTTCTTCTAGTTCTTTTATTTTGTCACGTTGAAAGAAGGATAAAACGATAAGAACGGCGGAAATGACGATAAGGCTTATACTTGCATAAATCATGCTTTCACCTCGTTTTTAAGTTCACTTTTATAATAATAAACTAAACTACTATAAAAAATCATTAGTTTTTTGTAATTGTTACATACTGTTAAAATAATTTCCGTTTTATGGACAATAAAGAAAAAGAAGGTTTTTTCTTAATACATAGAAAGAGCCTATACAATTTACGCATTTTTTCTACATTTTATGAGGGTAGGAGGGAGACTTTTTGAATAAAGAAATAAAATTAATTTGGACTAAGGATCATTCCTTATTAGTAGACTATAAATTACCTCGTTGGAAACTAGACGTAGCTAAGACTTTTTTACCTTCGAAAGAGTGGGAGTATCTTTATCGACTGTATGATATACGTGCTGGCAAAGAATATAAAGAGATTGTTCATCCGAATTACAGGAGACACGTGATATTTCCTGAAATCGAAGAGAAAAAATTATTATTAGTTGAAATTGGTGTCATATGTGAAGAGAAATTTGTTCCGATTGCACAATCGCCGTTATTTTATACAACTATATCGAAAGAGAGCGTTGATAACTTGTCTTATGAATCTACAACTTTAGAAGGTTTTTCCTCTTATACTATATACGGAAAGGGTGAAGTGCATGGCGAATAAAATATCTTTTGTATTTCATGCACATGTACCGATTTTTTCATTGAACAACGAAAGGGAAACGGTAACCTTTTTTGAAAAATTGACGGACTCGTATTTACCTTTTTTTCTGCTGTATGAACAGCTCAAGCATAAAGTTGGCCTTACTATTACACCTACATTTTTACATATGGTAGAGGAAGAAACATTTAAAAACCAATATAGTACTTTTTTAAAGGAGAAATTAGCACTAGCGCTTAATGAAGAAAAAGTAAACCCTTCTGCACTTGTGTACGTAAATCGCTATAAAACAATTCATTCCTATTGGGAAAAAAATCATCGTAGCATTGTAATGATTATAAAAAAATTAGTAAAGAGGGAAAAGATCGTTCCGCTATTAAAGTTCTCTAATAGTAATTTTGTAGCGCATTATAACAGTATGTGGTTGAAAGAGGCTCAAATTCAATATTGTATAGACAAACTAGATACGATGAGTTTTTGGGGGGAAACATTTTCTGATGAAGAAGTAAATCTTTTGCAAAAATATTCATTAGTAAATGTAAATATCGAAAGTAGAACGTATAATTTATCTCCTATTATTTCCAAGTATGTAAAAGACGCTGTATATCGCGATAAAAACAACGATATTGCATTTGAGCGTCAGTGGGATTATTTGCAGACATTTTTTCCTGCTAGAATGAATAGATTGGCTGTTGGAATTTCTTATAAGGCTAAAGGAAGCGAAAAGAACAGTCCGTTACGGTACATCGAAAAAAAAGCAACAGAAAGATGCTTAATACACGCACAGCAATTTTTGAGGGAAGTTGCTAATACAGTAGTTGAAGAGTATGCTATTTTGACTTTTTCACTTGAGCTGTTCGGTTATGAGTGGGATGAAGGTATCCTGTTTTTATCACATATAATGGAAAACTTAACAACTTTATCTTCTTTATCATTTGAACACCAGGATGGTTTTTCTGTAGTTAAACAGCTTTATAAACAATCGTGGAAAGCGAATGATGTTAATGTAACGGCGTTATATGATTTAGAAGAAGAATTGAATACGGCCTTTTTCCATAAAGATACAAAAAAACTACAACAGTTACATTCAAGTTGGCTCCAGAAAACAGATGACAAACTGTTAAATGAAAAAAGGATGAAGCATGTTGAGGAACTATCCTCGTTTAATGTGAATTGGGATAAGTTGTTTACTACATATTTGAATCGAAAAGACGAAAAGGCTCATGTATTATGGTTATCAACAGAGTTCCCACCAGGTATGATTGGTGGACTAGGGACACATGTTGCACAACTTTCGAAAACTTTACAAAAACGCGGTGTGAAAATAATCGTAATAACAATAGGTGCAATAGGTGCCCCTAGTTTTGAAGTAATAGAAGGTGTTGAAGTATACAGAATCACGCCATTCCAACCAGCTGGAACAACTTTAATACAATGGAACAGTAGGATTAACGTTGCAATGATTGAACAGGCAGTAAAATTAGCGGAAACAAAGTCCTTTTCATTTATTCATGCTCACGATTGGCTAGTGTGCGCAGCAGCCACTCAACTAAAAAGTATGTGGAATGTTCCACTCATTTCAACGATTCATGCTCTTGAAAAGGGGAGAAGGTTAGGCGAGGAGTTGAAGGGAGACCAAGAAGAAATTCATCGACTTGAAGAAAATTTAACGAACGCATCCGATTATATAATCGTATGTAGTGATTATATGAAACAGGAATTAGAACGTCATTTTTCCACTCCTCAACATAAAATTACGGTAATACCAAACGGGGTCAATGATGTGAAAGATAATGAGATACAGCCAATTAATTCTACTTATCCTAAAATTGTTGCAATTGGAAGACTTGTTCCTGAAAAAGGATTTCAGTATTTTATAGAGGCCTCTGCAATAGTACGTCAACACTTTCCACAAGCTATATTTATGATTGCAGGTATTGGTCCGTACGAAAGAGCGTTAAAAAGAAAGGTAAAGGAACAAAATGTAGAAGATGTCGTTCAATTTGTTGGGTTTTTACAAGAAGAACAAAAAACAACACTGTTGCAGGAATGTGATATTGTTGTTGTCCCAAGCTTGTATGAACCGTTTGGGATTGTTGTTTTAGAGGCAATGGCGCATAGCAGAATAGTGATTGCTAGTAACAGCGGGGGGATTCCCTCCATCATTAAACATGAGCAAAATGGTTTTTTAATAAATCCTGGCAAAGGGAACGAAATGGCAAGGTTCATTTGTCATGTTTTAACTCAAGGACAATCTATTAAAAGAATTCAAGAAAATGCAAAAAAATCAATGGAGCTATATTCATGGGACATTATTTCTGAGAAAACGTTACATGTATATAAAAATATTCAGGGGAGGGTAAAAATTCCTTGATAAGCCTTTTAGTAATCGTGTAAAGGTAAAAAAATAAGCAGTAGGAAAAACCTACTGCTTACTTTGTTTCACGGTGAAGTGTTACTTTTTTTAATCTTGGGCTATATTTTTTAAGCTCAAGACGGTCTGGGTTATTACGTTTATTTTTAGTAGTGATGTAGTTACGATCACCAGTTTCTGTGCAAGCTAAAGTTACGTTTACGCGCATCGTTATCCCTCCAAACTATATTGCTTAATTCAGACTTACTTATAATATCACTTTTAATCATGAAATTCCAGTCCTTTTTAAACTTTCCTCATAAGAGAGAGGAGTGAATATGACTTTTAGTTGTTTTTAAGGAAAATAATGACCTCACTAACATGATAAACTACTATTATAATAATAGTAATTAAAAAGTAGGTGGACGAAAAATGCTAGCAAAAAAGGAAATGAGAAGCAAAATAAAAAATGCTCTTGAAGTGATGACAGAGGAAAGGTATGAAGAGAGATCAAATGCCATACACAATCGTTTGTTTCAAACGGATAGCTGGGAGAAGGCAACGACTATCGGTGTTACGATTTCTCGTTTTCCTGAAGTGAGTACGAAAGAAATTATTGAAAAAGCGTGGGAACAAAAGAAACGAGTGGCAGTTCCTAAATGTTATCCAAGAGATAATTCGATGCGCTTTTTTTATCTTACAAGCTTTAGCGAGCTTGAAACAGTTTATTTTGGATTACAAGAACCGATTGAGAACGAAACTGTTTATTGTGAAAAAGACTCTATCGATTTAATGCTTGTACCGGGTGTTGTTTTTGATAACAGGGGTTATCGGATCGGTCATGGAGGAGGTTATTACGACCGTTATTTACAAGGATTTACTGGAGAGAAAGTTTCGCTCGCTTTCCAGGAGCAATTGGTAGCTTCTGTACCAACTGAGAACCATGATATTCCTGTAGAGTTCATTATTACAGATGAGGGACTTTATGCTTGACCTATTAAATAACCTGTACGTATTATTCATAGGAACAATTGCAATCGCTGTTTTAGGATATAAGGGAAGGGCCCTTTCGAAATCAGGTAGCATTGCTACAATAATTGTTGGTGTGTTTATTGCAAATGGCTTCGGATGGAAAGGTTTATTATTAATCGGGATCTTTTTTGTTACTTCAAGTGTATGGAGTAAATGGAAAAAAGATAAGGATGAGACATCGAAAGTAGTCGAAAAAGGTAGTCAACGAGATTGGATACAAGTGTTTGCGAACGGTGGTATTCCTGCAGTGGCGAGTATACTATTTATTGTTTCAGAGTCTAGCTTATTTTGGATAGCATTCGTTACAGCAATTGCCGTTTCTACATCTGATACATGGGCATCAGAAATTGGCCCTTTATCAAACAAAAGGCCTTTGTCTATTTTTTCTTTAAAGAGGGTAGAAAAAGGTACATCAGGTGCCATTTCTTTACTTGGTACTACTGCCGCGCTTTTTGGTAGTATCATAATTAGCCTCAGTAGTGTTGTTTTATGGGATGGGAGTATTGAGTTGTTTTTAATGATATGTACTTTCGGTTTTATTGGTTGTTTTTTGGACACGATATTAGGAGCAACAGTACAGGTTAAATATCGTTGTTCAAAATGTGGAAAGTCTACAGAACATCGCATTCATTGTAATGAAGTAACAATACATACTAGTGGCTCTACTTTTGTGAATAATGATGTTGTCAATATTACATCTATTCTTTTTACTTCCATTATTGCATGCATTTTTTATGTGTTTGTTTAGGCTAATATTTGTACTTAATATTGAAGATATATAAAAAACAAGAATTGAGGGGATTACTTTGGAAAATGGTGTAAACCGCGTCGCGTTAATTGGAACAGGTTTTGTTGGTTCTAGCTATGCTTTTGCGTTACTAAATCAAGGTGTCACGGAAGAATTAGTACTTATTGACTTAAATAAAGAAAAATCTGAAGGGGATGCAATGGATTTAAACCACGGAATGGCCTTTGCCCCAACTCCAACAAAAATATGGTACGGGGACTATACAGACTGTGCTCAAGCAGATCTCGTTGTCATTTGTGCTGGTGCGAACCAAAAGCCAGGTGAAACTAGATTGGATCTAGTAGAGAAAAACACAAGAATTTTCAAAAGTATTGTAGATAGTGTAATGAATAGTGGATTTAATGGTATTTTCTTAGTAGCAACGAACCCTGTAGATATATTAACGTATGCAACTTGGAAGTTTTCAGGATTACCGAAAGAAAGAGTCATTGGTTCTGGTACTATTTTAGATACTGCCCGATTCCGTTACCTTTTAGGTGAATATTTTAACGTTGATGCTCGAAATGTTCATGCTTACATTATGGGAGAGCATGGTGATACAGAACTACCTGTTTGGAGTAAGGCTGACATAGGTGGAAAGCCGATATTAGAAATGATGAAGCAAAAAGAAGGATATAAGGAAGAAGACCTTGATGAAATTTTTGTAAACGTTCGCGATGCCGCTTACCATATTATTGAGAGAAAAGGTGCTACTTATTACGGAATAGCAATGGGGTTAGTCCGGCTTACAAAAGCAATTTTACAAAATCAAAATTCGATATTAACGGTGTCCGCATATTTAGATGGTCAGTATGATGGAAAAGATATATACATCGGAGTACCAGCGGTTGTAAACCGTCAAGGAATAAGAGAAATAGTAGAACTAGAACTAAGTGAAAAAGAAAAAGAACAGTTTAAACAATCTGTAGAAGTGTTAACGGCTATTAAAAATGAAGTATTTACAAAAAAATAATAAGTTTATGGAAAAACATGCCGTATAAATGGCATGTTTTTTCTGTTATTGCAAAACATACATGTAGGAGGGATGTAAACACAATGAACTCACTTATAAGAATTATTTTAATGGCAGCTGGGACGTATGCACTTTATCAAAACAGGTATAAAATTATGAACTATCTACTTGGGATTAGTTCTATTAGAAGGTTTGCCGTTACGTTCGGAATGGATCTCCCATTTGTCCGTGACCGTTTTATGTCAGCGATATTTCGCGCGTAATGGAAAGTGTCAAACATATTGTTTGGCACTTTTTTATTTTTTTCCTACTGTTATCACAGGATAATTATAAATGAAAGATATTTCCTAAATTTTAGTAAGCTATTTCATTTGATAGCTTTTCTTTTGCCATGATATAGTTAAAGTATTGAAAACGCCTAACAAATAAAGAGGGGTCTTGAACATGGGGAAAACAATAGCTGTTCCAGAGAAACTAAAAGAATGGATTATTCATACTTTTAATAGGGGGATCAGTCCTGTAGCTATTTTACAGGGAATGGTAGATAAGGGGTATGAAGCGAAATCTGCATATTCAACAATAGCAGCTGTAATTGGACCAGATAAACTAAAAGAAGTTGATTTAAATCAACTAACATATGAATATGAGGATGTAGGGATAAGTACGACTAACAATAAGATTCAAACGAGTGACAGAGATGTAAATATACTACTAAAAATGGAGAAACCATATATTTTATATTTAGATAATGTTTTAAGCAGTGAAGAATGTGATCAACTAATACAGCTTTCGAAAGAGAGATTAAAGCCTTCTACTGTTATTGATCAAAGAACAGGTGAGATAAAACTAGCAACTGGAAGAACAAGTAAAGGTACCTATTTTTCGTTTGATGAAAACGAGTTAATTTCAAAACTAGAAAAAAGAATATCTGAAATTACGAATACTCCTGTTGAAAATGGAGAAGGATTACAAGTGTTAAAATATGAGGTTGGTGAAGAATACAAACTACATTTTGATTTTTTCCCAACAAATAAAGTCGATAACTCAAAAGGTGGTCAAAGAATAGGCACCTTCCTTCTTTATTTAAATGATGTAGAAGCAGGTGGGGAAACGGTTTTTCCGAAAGTAGGATTATCTATCGTTCCGAAAAAGGGGGCAGCAGTTTTCTTTCATTACGGTAATAGTAAAGATCAAGTAGACCGCAAATCTTTACATGCTAGTATTCCAGTTTCTAATGGGGAAAAATGGGTTGCGACGAAATGGATTCGCAAAGGAAAAATATATGAATAGGAACGTTAGCTATGAAAATATTGAAAACATTGTTTTCTAAAACTAAAAACTATGATGTTCATTTCTGCGTGAAAAATATTGACCAGTTTTTTTCTGAAGAGGAACTTGCACGATTCTCGTCCGCATTATTGTCTAAAAAAAATGTCCATTTTCAAGAGTATCATTGCCAGAACAAATGTGAAGAGTGTCGAGTAAATCCGTACGCTTTAGTGAATGGAAAGTTTATCAAGGCAGATAGTCCTGATGACTTACTAAAAAAACTGCTCCAAAAAGTGGAGGGTTGATAAAAATAAACAAAGAGGTGCCAAAGTTGGCATCTCTTTTTTCATCGTTTAGGAAATTTTAAAAGTGGAAAGTTGTGGATAACTACTAACTTTGTGTTGCTACGTCTAGCTCCGGCGGCTTGGCCCTCGAGACATAATTCAGTCACTTCCGGTGGACAAAGAGCGTCCACCTGCAGCGCCGCACCTTTCTTGTCGGGCCAGAACGAGCCGCCTCCGCTTTTGTGTCTAGCTCCGGCGCTTAGGCCCTATCAAACTTCCCTTATCCGAAGTACGATAAGTCAACATCGGCTCCTCCGTCGCCGTGTTTCCTTTATCACAACCGTAACAGTCCAGTTTGTACGGGCCTGAACGAAGCGCCTGCGCTTTTGTTCTTATAATGTAATATTGAGATGGGATGAAATAACATAAATACGTATTATTTCGAGTAAAGTTTTTTACTTTCGTTCTTGTGAAAGGTAAAATAAATAGAATAATAATAATGGTCGCTTAAAGAATAAGGCAGGTGCTGCTCATGTTAATGGATACCGTTTTTTGGAGAATTATTCATCAGTTTGTTATTCAACATGAATATAGAATACTTCATATTTCTGAAACGCAAAAAGAAGTTTGGCTAGAGTCATTACGAAATAAGGATGCTCCAATTATTCGTCTACTTCGATATGACCTTGATTGGGCTATGTGGTTAAAAAGAGATATTGAAAAGACAACATTTCAAGTGGAGCAGTTTAGAAAACAGCTTTTTAAACGTGATTTACAGGCGGTTTCTATTTATGTATCAACATATCCACCAGTAGATGACTGGGAACCTTTAATGGAGAGAGAAGGCAATAAGGAAAAAGTAGACGTTGCACCTATCATATTACATAACCAAAACATTCAAGAAGCAACGAAAAGAGTTTCTGATGTAACAAAAAAGCCTATCATGATTCAAGAAGAAATGGTCCTTGATGATTTAGCTCTTGAACATTTAAAGCAATCTGTCGTTTCTGTTGCAAACAACCGTATCAAAAGAGAAAGAGATGTATTCCAATATGGTAAACCATTCTTTACGTACATTTTTATTGCTGTCCAAGTAATTTTCTTCTTACTGCTTGAAATGAATGGTGGAAGTCAAAATATCCAAACACTTATTGATTACGGTGCAAAATATAATCCGCTAATAATTGATGGTGAATGGTGGAGGTTCTTTACACCAATTGTTCTTCATATTGGATTACTTCATTTAGTGATGAATACGCTAGCCCTTTATTATATTGGCTCAGCAGTCGAAAGAATTTATGGAAGCGCTAGGTTTTTATTTATGTACTTGTTTGCTGGTTTCACTGGGTCTGTAGCTAGCTTTATCTTTACTCCATCTGTATCCGCTGGAGCTTCAGGAGCCATTTTTGGTTGCTTCGGTGCCCTACTTTTTGTTGGAATTGTCATGCCGAAGTTATTTTTACGGACGATGGGAATGAATATTTTAGTGATTGTCGGTATCAATTTGTCGTTAGGTTTTATCATTCCAGGAATCGATAATGCCGGTCATATTGGCGGATTAGTTGGCGGGTTTCTTGCGGCAAGTATTGTTTCGTTACCTAGACAAAAAAAGTCTGTCCGACAGCTTTTAACTGTTTTGGTAACAGCTGCCATTGTATTTTATGGTCTCCAAATAGGCTATACAAACAATGCTGAAGATCCATTAGTTGTTGCAACGCAAGTACAACAGCTTATAGAAAACGAGCAATTAGAGGAAGCTTACGAAAAACTGGCATTATTAGAAGGGCAAGAAAACCTACCTGCAGAGATTTATTTTTATTTTTCGTATATAGAGATAAAACAAGGAGAATTGCAATTAGCGAGAGAAAATTTAGAAAAAGCAATTGCTATTCAACCAAGGTTTCATGAGGCTCATTATAATTTATCGTTAGTTTATATTGAGCTGGATGAATTAGAGCTTGCGTTGGCTTCTGTCGAAAATGCGATAGAAATTGAGAATGTAGAATCTTATACGAGAGTACGAGAAGAGCTTATAAGGATGTTAGGAGAATAGCTTTATGATACTACCGATTGAACGTTGTTGTTCGGTCGGTTTTTATTTGTTTCTTGCATGTGGTGGCAACCTTGAAAATAGAGAGTGGTTTAATTTAGTCCGTCGCACTTCGCTGCAGACACTAGCTTTCCTCGGGAAGGGAGTCAAGTGTCTGTAGCTACGTTCCACTCTCGGTTCTATATATTGAATGGCAAAACATTTTTGTAGTTCTATCTGTACCACCTATCTTCATTCTCCAGGTACAAAATTTATCTTGCATCGTTTCTATCTTGAAAATAGGTAGCAACGGTGAAGCAAGTAGAAAGGCATTTGCATTTTAGTGTATTATTTTAATTTATTTGTTGAATAAGCCTTATTGCTTCCCCGTTAGCCGTTTCGAATAGAACAAGTAGATGAGAAGAGTCTTTTGCTAACAGTATTAATGGCATTGTACTACCGATTGGTGGAATAATAGAGCCGTCGTACGTTTTAATTCCTAAAAAGTATTCTTTATAAATACCTTCCCACAGTTTACCGATTATTTCTTGTGTTTTGTCTTTATTAAAGTTAGGGAATTTTTCAATATCGACTAGTTCCGCTAGTGAATAAGAAAAATAGTTTCGTGATGGAATTTCAAAACTATTTATCGTTCGGTTCCAAGCTTGTGTTAGTTGCTGTTCGCTTACTGTATCGAGCACGTCCTTCCATTCCTTCTGCTCAGAAGTAACTGCCTCTTTAAATGCATGAATAGGTTTTGAACTTGAATCGATAACATAAAGGAAGTCTTTGCTCATCGCTTGCGTACTAGTGATTTCATCTTCAGTGTGTATTTCCCCATGATGAAACGAGATGGACATATAACGGCTACTATCCTCCCCTGACAGGGTAGCTGCTTGTGTTAATGTTTGGCTATTATCCTCCCAATCGCTTAAAACGCCTTTTAAAATACCTTCTTCAAAAAGTAATGAAATATCTTGCCTTAAATAAATCGAGTCGGTTGTCGTCGAACTTACTTCCCAATTAACTTCATAACCGTCACTATTTTTTATTTTCCCTAATGATAGTTGAGTAACTGCCTTTTCAACAGAAACGAAAGGGTCTAGCTTAAAGAAAATAATACTTTCTTTTGTTTCATCTTCAATATTTGTTATAAAAATAAATAATAAAAAGAATGTAAATGCAATTAATGTTAATTTTCTCATAATAGCCTCCTGGTGAAACTTCACTATTACCACCGTATGAGCTTGTCTTTCTGTTTATGTAGGAAATATTTATGAAAAGTGTATGTTTTAATAGAAGGAAGTAAAAAATGGATAGAGACACATATTTGGTTGACAGCATTGGAGGTATGCAAGGTGAGCGGGTACCAACCTAGTAAACCAGTTACAGGAAATTATGAACATGACATGGAATACATAAAAAAACGTTTAGATGTTGATAAAAGCTTTGATTTAATTAATTTAGATTTAGAATATGTCGGTCGTAAATTTGGAATGTTTATGGTCGACGGATTCGCGAAGGATGATATATTACATCTACTCATGAAGTTTCTTGCCTGCCTATCGCCAGAACAATTAGAAGAAGGTACGTTAGATAAACTATTAAAAACATATATACCTTACATAGAAATTGAAACAGTCGATGATTTAGAAAAAGTGGTTGATACAGTATTAGCTGGACCAACTGCTTTAATTATTGAAGGTTTAAAAGAAGCCATTATTATCGATGCTCGGACGTACCCTGTACGCGGTCCAGAAGAGCCAGACACCGAAAGAGTTGTAAGAGGTTCAAGAGACGGATTTGTAGAGACGTTAGTGTTTAACTGTGCACTTATAAGAAGAAGAGTTCGGGATCGGTCATTGAGGATGGAATATACGCAAGTGGGACGTCGTTCGAAAACAGATATAAGTATTTGTTACTTAGAAGACATCGCAGATCCTCATACTGTTAAAAAAGTGAAAGAATCTCTAGATTTAATTGATACAGATGGAATCCCGATGGCGGAGAAAACGATTGAAGAATATGTAGATGGTAGGCACTTCAATCCTTATCCTAATGTTCGCTACACTGAGAGACCTGATACAGCTGCAACACATCTTTTTGAAGGCCATGTACTTATATTAGTAGACGGTTCACCAAGTGCTATTATTGCTCCGACTACATTTTGGCATCATATGCAGCACGCAGAAGAGTATCGAAACAAACCGGTTGTTGGTGCGTACTTGCGATTAGTTCGATTCTTAGCCGTTTGGGCCTCGATTTTTATTTTGCCGTTATGGTATTTATTTGCACTTAATCCTGAATTACTTCCAGAAAGATTGGAGTACATTGGTACTTCTGAGCAAAGTACAGTTCCGTTGCTCGCTCAAATTTTAATTATTGAAGTCGGAATGGACATGTTAAGGATGGCTGCCATTCATACCCCGACTGCATTAGCAACTGCTCTTGGGTTAGTTGCAGCGATATTAATAGGCGATGTTGCTGTAACTGTTGGATTGTTTGTTCCGGAAATCATACTTTATTTAGCAATTGCAGCGATTGGAACGTTCTCTACACCTAGTTATGAAATGAGTCTGGCAAATCGATTGTTCCGCATCGTGTTACTTCTTGCGACAGCTGCATTTGGAGTTACAGGGTTTATGATTGGCTTAGTTGTTCTATTAGTATTGTTAACAAGAATGAAGTCTTATGATGTCCCATACTTATGGCCGTTCATTCCATTTGATTTACGTGCATTTCGAGATGTATTATTCCGGTCTCCAATTCCATTAAAAAACCGACGACCATCCGTCTTACATCCACAAGACCCGGATAGATAAAATCAAAGCGACTGTCTCTTAAAGATTAAAGAGAGACAGTCGCTTTTACCTTATGTAGATAAAATAAAACCGTACTTAGCGGACAGATTAACTTAAATTGTATGACTATTTTAGCGATAGACTAAAAAAACTTGACGAACAAAGCAATTACTTTATACTTGAAAGTGAATGGACTATACCGTAAAAGGTGATAAAATGAAATCGATTACAGATGTAAGAAAATTATTAATTAAGTATGGCGCAATTATTTATATAGGTGATAGAGTAGCAGACCTAGAGCTAATGCAAGATGAACTGAGAGAGCTATATAGATCAAATATATTAGAAGCTTCTGATTTTCAATCTGCGATGATAATTATTCGTAATGAACTATCGAAACTGATGTAGAAAGAGTGACGAAAATGGAAAACAAATGGTATGTTGGTGTCGATCTTGGTGGAACTACAATTAAGATGGCATTTGTCAATGTATATGGAGAAATTATTCACAAGTGGGAAATCCCTACAAATATTAACGAAAACGGAAAATACATTACAACTGATATTGCAAAATCAATTGATAGGAAGTTATCAGAACTAGCAGAATCTAAAAGTAAATTACATGCAATTGGCATAGGTGCTCCAGGCCCTGTTAATTCCGCAAACGGTTCCATTTATGAAGCTGTAAATTTAGGGTGGTCGGATTACCCTCTGAAGGACAGGCTAGAAGTAGAAACAGGCTTACCGGTTATAGTTGACAATGATGCCAACTTAGCTGCTGTTGGTGAAATGTGGAAAGGTGCCGGTGACGGTTCAAAGGAGCTAATTTGTGTAACACTTGGAACAGGTGTTGGTGGAGGAATAATTTCAAATGGTGAAGTAGTAGTAGGAGTAAACGGCGCTGGAGGAGAAATAGGACATATAACAGTAGAGCCTACAAATGGCTACCAATGCAATTGTGGAAAAAAAGGATGTTTAGAAACAATTGCTTCCGCTACTGGAATCGTTCGCCTTGCTAAAGAAGCCATCGCTAAAAATGGAGATAGTGAGCTTGCCATCAGAGCAGAACAAGAAGGCCTATCGGCAAAATTAGTGTTTGATCTTGCGAAAGAAGGGGAACCGATTGCTTCTTCTGTTATTGATTATATTTCTTCTCAGTTAGGCTTAACTCTTGCCAACTTAGCAAATGCATTAAATCCAGAAAAAATAATTCTCGGTGGAGGCGTATCGAAAGCTGGGGAACATTTAGTTCAAAGTATTACATCTCACTTTTTACCATATTTATTTCCGCGCGCTCAAAAAGGAGTTAAATTAGAGTTAGCAACTTTAGGTAACGATGCGGGTGTAATAGGTGCGGCTTATATCGCCAAAACAAAAATATAAAAAAGCCCGTTGTTACCGTGTTTTTCAAATGAAAAAGATGGGTAAAATATAACGGAAGCTATGAAAAGAAGCTTCAAAAAGAAGCTTCTTTTTCATGTGTTTTAATATTTAGAAAATTTAAACTTAAATATTCAATGAAACTTTTTAGGTTGTCCTACGTCTATTATTATAGTTGCTTATTTTTTGAATGAAAAATTAGGCGTAATATTCAACCAATTAGAACAGTATGAAATAACCATTGACTGATTTTAAAAAAAGATTTAAGATATGTGTTATTCCTTTTAATATTTATTCCATAAAAATGGAAAAAGGCATATTGTTGAAAATATACCTCAAAATACTATCTAATTGGTTTTGCATTGAAGGAGGTTTCAAAAATGAAAAAAGGAATAAAAACAAACATTCCTTTTATTCTAGTAGCGGTAACTTTACTATGGATAAAAACGTATATTGTCTATAAAACTAGCTTTAATATAACTATTGAATCCATTAAACAAGAATTTATTTTATTCATTAACCCATTAAGTTCAATATTATTAGTGTTAGGGTTGGCTCTTTTCTTTAAAGAGAAAGGTGCAAAGAGATTTATTATTATTACAAGTATAATTGTTTCCTTTGTCTTGTATGCGAACGCTGTTTACTATCGATTTTTCAACGATTTCATTACAATTCCGCTTTTATTCCAAACAGGAAATATGAGTGACTTAGGAAGCAGTATTACAGAACTAATTAAACCAACGGATCTATTTATGTTCCTTGACGTTGTTATTTTAATTGCATTAATGAAATGGACACCGAACTTCATTAACTTTACTACATGGAGACCTAAGGTGCGCAAAATGTATTTCTTATCCATTGTCGGCATTTTCTTATTCAACTTAGGATTAGCTGAAACAGAAAGACCGCAGTTATTAACACGTACTTTTGACAGAGAAATATTAGTGAAAAATTTAGGAACGTACAATTACCATGTATATGACGCTATTCTACAAACAAAAACTACTGCTCAACGTGCATTAGCGGATGGTAGTGAATTAACAGAAATTCAAAACTATATTAATGCAAAACATAAAGAGCCGAATGATGAATTGTTCGGAATTGCAGAAGGTAAAAATGTTATTGTTGTTAAATTAGAGTCATTGCAAAGTTTTGTTATTGATAACGAGATTAATGGTGAGCCTGTTACACCATTTCTAAATGAGCTTAAAAATGAAAGTTTCTATTTTGAAAACTTCTATCATCAAACTGGTCAAGGAAAAACTTCTGACTCAGAGTTTTTATTGGATAACTCACTATATCCGTTAGGACGAGGAGCGGTTTTCTTTACGCATGCAACAAACGACTATCATACTGCAACACCAAATGTTATTAAGGAATTAGGCTATCACCCTGTCGTGTTCCATGCGAATAACCAAAGTTTCTGGAATCGTGATGTGATGTACCAATCACTTGGCTATGAGCATTTTTACGAAATCAATGATTATGAAATTACAGAAGAAAATTCTATAGGATGGGGATTAAAAGACATCGAATTTTTCGAGCAGTCTATTCCGTATATGGAAGAATTACCTCAACCTTTCTATGCTAAATTTATTACGTTAACGAACCATTTCCCATTCGTTTTAGATGAAGAAGATAGGTTTGTAGATGAGTTTGATTCTAAGAGTAGAACGTTAAACCGATACTTCCCAACGGCTCGTTATATGGATGAAGCTATTAAAGTGTTTTTTGAAGAATTAAAGGCATCTGGCCTCTATGAAGATTCCATTATCATTTTATATGGTGACCACTATGGAATTTCTGAAAACCATAACGAAGCTATGGAGCAATATTTAGGTAAAGAAATTGGTCCTTTTGAAGTAGCTCAATTGCAAAGAGTTCCAATGTTTATTCATATCCCTGGTGTTACGGATGTCAAACCGGAAACATTTGATACCGTTGGAGGTCAAATTGACATTAAACCAACTATTAAACACTTATTAGGAATTGAAACGAAATTTGACATTCAATTCGGTCAAGATTTATTTGCTGAAGACAGAAGTGAGTTCATCGTTTTCCGTGACGGAAGCTTTATAACAGACGAACTTGTTTATACAAAACAAGTTTGCTATGACAAAGAAACGGAACAAGAAACAGACGAAGCAAGCTGTGAGCCGTTTATTGAACAAGCAAAAAAAGAATTACAGTACTCTGACAAAATAATCTACGGTGATTTATTACGTTTTTATAACGGAACGACAATACAAGTAGATGGTTTTGAAGATACAGTTATCCCAGATTAATAAGTAAAAGAGGCTACAGAGTAATATATACTTTGTAGCCTCTTTTTATCGTCTAGTATTATTAGAACTTGGAAATTTTGTAGATAGTACTTAACTAAAGTTCTAACATTGAAATTTTCTCATAGGGTGTATTAGAGCCTTAAAATAGGGGGATAGCAATGTTAGTACAAGTTAGAAAAGGAGATTCTTTATGGTATTATAGCCAGTTATTTTCCGTACCTCTTGAAATGATAGAAGACGCCAATAAAGAAGGTAAATGCGAACATCTCCCAGTAGGAAGTACGGTTAAAATTCCAGCGTATAGGAAAGTGACAGTGGATTTTCAGCCTGGAGATACTTTGTGGACAATTGCTGCGTCGAGAAAACTGCATGTGGATTCTCTATATTTATTAAACCCACATTTACAAAATGTACCCCAGATTGAAATCGGGGTACCGGTTCAAGTTCCTGTAAGAATTGAATCAAAATTAATATATGGTAAAAAGAAATATTGCTATGAAACGATGATGAAAGACATTAAGCGATTAGAAGAAATATACCCGTTTATTAAAACTGAAATAATTGGTCATTCCGTTTTAGGGAGAGCAATCCCCCACATTAAAATTGGAAATGGCCAAAAGCATATACACATTAATGGAAGTTTTCATGCGAATGAATGGATTACAACGGCTATTATTATGACTTTCATCAATGACCTTTTATTATCACTCACGAATAAAACGAGTTTACGAGGTCTATATATGTATCCATTTTATAACGAAGTTACATTATCGTTTGTGCCGATGGTTAATCCAGACGGAGTTGATCTCGTATTGCATGGAGCGGATGCTAGCTATAAAAAACAGGTTGTTGCTATAAATGGTGGTAGTGAAGATTTTACAGGTTGGAAAGCGAACATTAGAGGGGTAGATTTGAATAATCAATACCCAGCCAATTGGGATATAGAAAAGGAACGGAAAATTCCAAAGGCACCAGCTTTCCGTGATTATCCAGGTAATGCTCCATTGACGGAGCCTGAAGCGATTATAATGGAAGAGTTAGCGAATAGAGAACAGTTTGATATGGTTTTAGCTTTTCATACGCAAGGAGAGGAATTGTATTGGGGATACGAAGGGTGCGAGCCAACTGAAAGCGAAGCACTTGCAAAGGAATTCGAACTAGTGAGTAGTTATAAAGCAGTTCGATATGTTGATAGTCATGCAGGTTACAAAGATTGGTTTATTCAAAAATATAAAAAACCAGGCTTTACAATTGAATTAGGTAAAGGCGTAAACCCGTTACCTCTTTCCCAGTTTGATGAAATATACGTAAAATCGCTAGGAATATTTTTAGCCTCTATGTATATTTAGTTGAAAAACTCGTCAATATGACGAGTTTTTCATTTTTCACTTTTAGAAAGATGGGAATATATTACCTAATATAGAGTACAAAAACAGGACAAAAGTTATAATAAGAATAGGTAGAAATTAATATCTTCTCTTTAATGGTTTTTGCTTGAAATGAAACGTATTAACCTTCATAATCGAATACAAAAGGAGTAACAATGAAACGGAGTTGATGAGGTGAATTGAAAGCTATTGTAGTTTTGCTCAGCATGCTTCTTCTTCTTGGATGCCAAAACTCTCATCAGCATAAAGTTGTAGAACCATCCAAATTGATGGAAAATCGCTATTTTTATAAAGAACCTGGAGAACGCGCTTTTTTTCATCTCGATGAAATTCAAGTGCTAGAAGTGAATTCAACTTATAATTATTCTGTGTTGGAATGGCTTAACGATGAATTGATACTGTATATGGAAGAAACCCCTTTGGAGAATAATATTTATGCTTACAACCTGTTTACAGGGGATATAACAGAATTTTATTCCACCAATAATCCTGTCCTCTCAGTACGAGCAAACAAAAATTACGATTTATTTGCTCTTCATACAGCACCTTCTTCTTACGAAGCAAACGTTATTGTAGTGAATAAATATGGAATCCCAGTCATGGAGTATACTTTTCCTTCGTATGATTTAACGTATGAGTGGAACCCTTTTAATCCAGAGCAGATAATGATTACTTCGTTTCAAGAAGATTGGTCTTTCGAAAACTATATGATGGAAGTAGATAGTGAGAAAGTTCAAAAAGTCTTATTATCAAATCCGTTTGTTCACTGGGTTCATGATCAAAAGGTAGCATTTCTTGAATGGAATACCGAAGAGCCGTCTTTAACAGCGCCACTTTATGCCTTTGATTTACAAACAAACGCTATGCAACTATTAACAGAAGATGTAATTAGCTTTGCAACATTTTCAAACTATTTATTTACAATTTCTAATAACCGATTAGAAGATCATATTGCGGATTACACCTTATATTTATTACCTGATATGAAGGTAAAAAAAACATATACTGCACCAATTCTTTCTATGTATTCCACGTATCTAATTCCTTTTATAGAGTACGTACCTTCCAAAGGAAGTCTTTTTATTTTTCAACCTTATGATGGTGGTAATGTAGATAATTACGCAAACAAGTATCAACTAAAATCAATTTCAATGACAGAAGAGGAAGTTTTGTTTGATGACGTTGAAAATTTACCATTACGGTGTGCGCCATCCGGTGGCTATTGTTTATATGGTTATCAGTATGAGAAAATTATCGATATAAATAATCAACAAATTGTGAACATAATGGAGACGCAATAAAAGAAAGAGAGAACGAGCAGAAAAGAGGTTTTGCAATTGGCAATCGTTGATGTAACGGTCATTCCGATTGGTACGGAAGGGCCAAGTGTTAGTAAGTATGTAGCTACGATACAATCAGTTCTTGAACAATTTAAACAAGAAGGAGTTATTGAATATCAACTAACTCCAATGAATACTATTATTGAAGGCGAACTTTCACAGTTATTAAAGGTAATACAAGCAATCCATGAAGTACCGTTTCAACATGGTATACAAAGAGTAGCAACGAACATACGTATTGATGACAGGCGCGATAAAAAGTCAACAATGGTAAGCAAAATGGAATCCGTGCAAAAACATCGAACCAATTAAGACTGGCAAATTCACGCGAAAATAAATATTTTAAAATTTATCTAAAACCGACAAAAAGCTATTTCTCCTTTATTAGGAAAAATAGCTTTTTTGAGTGTTTAATTTCGCTTACCAGGAGAGATATATTATAATTTTATTTTGCCATTTCCATTGCATTTGTAACACTTTTTTGTGAAAGGGAGTAGTTTTCCTTTTAGTTTTCCTTTTAGTTTTCCCCGTCCATCACAAATGCCGCAAATAGTAATAATGGACATCATTTTTCTCCTTCATGTAGGGCTTTTATAAACAATATGTCCAAATATACTAGTTTTTATAGAAGTGGGATAAAAAAAGAAAAAACACCTCTTGAAAGAGATGTTCTTCAGATAAAACATTTTAGTGAGCTACAGGATATCCTGATTTAAGGATTGTCATAACAGTAAACCATCCGAAAACACCAAGTGTTGCTAATGAGAAGCCAATACCTAGTAAATTCATTTCACGGAAAGTATGAATTGTACTAAATACAGATAGTACTGTTACGAGTGCAAAAAATACAACTAAAAGCATGGTTTTAACCCCCTCTTGTTACGGTCTATTATAGAAGTATCATACCCAATATATGTAATGACATATTACACTCTCATACCATTTTATCTGTTTTATTACAATTTGTCGAGGTCCAAAAATGACACTTCTATGTCATATGCTTTTCCTACTTTTTCAACAAAAGGTCTATATTCTTTGTCGATAAAATAACATTCTTTGACCCCGTGTTCAACTGCAAGTAAACAGTCGTCCATTTGAAGAATTGCCATTGCTATTTCCTCTTCTTTTCCACTTGTAAAGTAAAAGGAGCTAACTATGTCTTTAAAGAGGTAGGAAAAAAAATTTGTTTGAAAACCATAATCAGAAAAAAGCGATGTACATGTTTCATTTTCAAGCAAAATTAATGGATGTGTATCTCCAATATTGCGGCTGTTATGTGGATCTACATCAGAAGCATATAAAGCCGGAAAAACGATAATAAAATCGTCATCATGATCAAAAACGTTAACTGTCTGTTTTAATGACTGTACCGTATTACTAAAAGATTGTACGGAGTTCTGATCCGACAAAACTTCTATCCCATACATTATTTTCATCCAAAATAATCCCTTTCATTCGTCTACGATATATTAATTAGTGTAGAATAGAATGATGAATAGTTCAAAAATTATTGAAAGGTGGAAACTTTACATGCAATGGTTACAAATTCCTTTAGGTCCGTTACAGACGAATGCTTATTTATTAATTAACGATAAAAAAGAATGTATCGTATTTGATCCGGGAAGTGAAGGGGAAGCATTCGTTTCTTATATGGAATCACAAAATTTAAAGCCGCTTGCCATCCTACTTACCCATGCTCATTTTGATCATATTGGCGCTGTAGAGGAAGTGCGTAATAAGTGGAGTATTCCGGTATACATACATGAACTTGAGAATGACTGGCTAGAATCACCTAGTTTAAATAGGTCAGAATTTTTCCAGCAAGGCTCTATTAAAACAAAAAAAGCAGAACATGTTATTACTGAAGAAAAAACGCTTGTTATAGGAGATTTTGCTTTTACACTACTATTTACTCCAGGACATTCTCCTGGAAGTGTGAGCTACTATCATGAACCATCAGGCATTGTATTTGCAGGTGATACATTGTTTGCTGGAAGTATTGGTAGAACAGACTTACCAGGTGGTAATCATGCAACACTATTAGCTAGCATTCACGATAAGTTGTTAACCCTACCTGAAGAGACTGCTGTGTTACCAGGTCATGGACCAGCTACTACAATTGCTTCAGAAATGGACCAAAATCCGTTTTTAAATGGTTTTTAATAGGATGACTGAAATGAAGTCCTATATTAAAAGTATAATGGAACAAGACCCGTCAAAAAAAATAACATATTCAACATTTATCGAGGCAGCTCTCTATCACCCACAACTAGGGTACTATATGAAACCAAAGCAAAAAATAGGGAAAGAAGGAGACTTTTTTACATCAAGTAATGTGCACACCATTTATGGTAAGCTATTTGCAAAATTATTTTTATCCATTTGTGCTACTGAAAAACTCCCACCAGTAATTTGTGAAATCGGTGCAGGTACGGGGAGATTTGCGAATCAAGTGTTAGCAGAAATTAAAAAAGAGTCTCCATCCTTTTATTCTCAGTTATCCTATATCATAGTAGAAACAAGTCCGTATCATCTTAAACTACAGCAACAGCTATTACCTAAAGATGCGAATATAATTTATTATGAAAAAATAGAAGATGTACCACCTTTTGAAGGGATTATTTTTTCAAATGAGTTATTCGATGCATTACCAGTTTCGGTTGTTAAAAAACAAAACGAAACAGTATATGAAATATTTATTACGTTGAATGATGAAGAAAAATTAGTGGAAGTTATGGAGCCTTTACAGAACGACAAAATAGAGAAATATATCGAAGAAATGGGATTAGAGCTCGGGGAAGGTCAGAGGATAGAAATCCCATTAGCTATGGAACCTACTATTCGGTCCCTGTCACAAATATTGCAAAAAGGGATAGTGTTTACAGTAGATTACGGATATACGTTTGAAGAGTGGAAGCGTCCAGAACATCGAGATGGAAGTTTACGTGGATATTATCAACATCAATTAGTAAGTGATCCCCTACAATATGTTGGAGAGATGGACTTAACGACACATATTCATTTAAATGGTCTAGAACACTTTGGAGAGAAATATGGTTTATCACATGTGTTCACGATGAAGCAAGGTGAATTTCTCATTTCCGCAGGTATATTACAATATTTACAAGATAATTATGATCCTAATCCTTTTTCAGAAATAAGTAAACAAAATCGGGCTATTCGCAGTTTAATTATGGATAGCAGTTTAAGTAACTCATTTACAGTTGTAGCTCAGCAGAAAAACATAAGCGCACATTGGAGCAGTTTAATCAATTTATAAAAAAGAAAGCGATGACGAAGGTCACCGCTTTCATTTTTTTGAGGTATTAATGACCTCCTGGAACCATCATAAATGTTGTCCAGTACGTGAATCCTACAAAGAAAACTGTTAAGTATGCACCAAAAATATAAATGTACATACGCTCGGTAAGTTTTAAATAGCTTAGTAAAACAAAGAATACCGTTTGTCCAAAGAATAATAATGCAGTT
Source organism: Sutcliffiella cohnii (assembly GCF_002250055.1). Lineage (NCBI taxonomy): Bacteria > Bacillati > Bacillota > Bacilli > Caryophanales > Bacillaceae > Sutcliffiella > Sutcliffiella cohnii. The sequence continues at coordinate 3,024,508 of NZ_CP018866.1, read as the reverse complement.
TGCGGCATATGTCCAAGGTAGAACATAACAGCAAAAATCCCTGTCCAGAACCCTAACACACGGTACATACGATCCATATGTATTCCCTCCTTACACACGTAATCCATTTTATTTAGTATGTCACTTATCTATTATAATGTACAATTTGTTTAAAAGTAAATATAAGATTGAAGTTAGTTTGTGACATTTGTGACAGTTGCTTGATAAATGCATTGCTCACAACCAGTTGGCATTATTTCTAGCTCTTTTAACTCCGTTCCTGGAAACACTTCTTCAAAAATGCCTTGAAGGAAAGATAAATGCATGTTACAGATGGAAGAGTATTCATCACCGCTATGTATAATTTCTTTAAAAGGGCAATTATTAATAGCAAGCTGTACAACATTACTTTCTTCGTTCACATCAAATGAAGGATATAATCCACAGCTTGATGTAATTTCTTTTACTACATTAACTTTTTCATATAAAGAAGAAAAAGTAGTCGTATTATTTTTTATAAAGTAACGTTGGGACAGTTCTTCGCCAAATTTCCTCCCAGTATTATAAAGTGCAACTTTTCCCGCTTCCCCGAGGCTGGCCATAGACTCTATAGCAATTTTAGCGAGTAAGGCATAATCTCTATATGGAAATGTTAGCTCAATCGCATAATTAGATAATTTATATTTCCGACTTGGTCTACCTCCTTTTCCTGATTTGTAGGAAAAAGAGAGAATTAGCTTTATTTCTTCTAATTTCGATAAATGTAGACGTGCAACATTAGGATGGATGGAAAATTGATCGGCTATTTCTTGCACATCGACAGCTTTTTTGTTAGTAATTAAATACTCATAAATTGAATATCTCGTCGGATCCGCTAATACATTTGTAATTTTGAGTACATTTTCCAAGCAACTTCACCCCACTTCTTTGTAATACATTATAATACAGCGAATGTCATTATAGATTAATTTATGGAAAAAGACTAAAAAATGTCACAGAATATGCTCAAAAACCGATGAACAATACAGTAAGAATTTCATGTTATAGTCTATTATTGTTATTACAAGATTTCGTGTTAATAAAAAGTCGTTCATTTATTGAAATAATTTTTGCCATTTTTCCATAATGACTATAATATGATAAAAGAGGAATGAAAAAAGGATGATGTTTATATGGCAAATAAAAAAATAGTTTTTACTGGTGGGGGAACGGCAGGACATGTTACTCCTAATATAGCAATTATGAATCCATTACGTGAAAGTGGTTGGGATATTACATATATTGGTTCAAAGAATGGAATCGAGAAGGAAATAGTTGAAAAAGAAAATGTACCTTTTTATGGTATTTCTAGTGGAAAACTAAGACGTTACTTTGACTGGAAAAACTTTAGCGATCCATTTCGTATCTTAAAAGGGGTTGGAGAGGCATATAGCATATTAAGGAAATTAAGACCAGTTGTAGTTTTTTCAAAAGGCGGATTTGTAACAGTGCCTGTCGTAATGGCAGCTAAATTGTTGAAAATCCCAGTAATTATTCACGAGTCGGATATTACACCTGGACTTGCAAATAAAATTGCAACAAAGTTTGCAACTAGAATTTTTGTTACTTTTGAGGAAACAGCTAAATATTTTCCGCTAGAAAAGGTTTTACACACTGGCTCTCCAATTAGGAAAGAGCTATTCGAAGGGAACAAAGTAGAAGGAAAAGCTATACTAGGCTTACATGAGAATAAACCAATTATAACGATAATGGGTGGCAGTCTAGGAGCGAGAAAAATTAATGAAACAATCCGTGAATCGTTAGACATTTTAACTAATTCTTATCAAATTGTGCATTTGACAGGAAAAGGAAATGTTGATGAAAGTTTAATGCATGTTAGAGGATATAAACAGTTTGAGTATATTTCTTCTGAGTTACCCGATGTCCTTGCAGCTACTGACTTTGTCATTTCAAGAGCGGGTGCGAATTCTATTTTTGAGTTTTTAGCATTACGAATTCCAATGTTGCTCATTCCTCTTTCTAAAAATGCGAGCCGAGGCGATCAAATATTAAATGCGAAATCGTTCCGTAAAAAAGGATATGCACAAGTGCTAATGGAGGAAGAACTTACGAAAGAATCATTGTTATTAAATCTTGATTCGCTAGTGAGCAAAAGCGAAGTTTTTCTTCATGCAATGGAACAAACGAGTACACAAAATACAGTAGACTTAATTGTAGACGAAATAACGTACTATTCGAGATAAACTTGGCATCTAGCCAAGTTTTTTCGAGTGAATAACTTTTACGGATGTTATCCTACACTGATAGTTCTCAAATCATATTCTTCCTCTTAGTGGTTAAACTAAAAAAAGACTAATGTCCAAAAAAAGTTCTTTGTTTTTAACAAAGCGTTTTATTGACATAAGCCTTAAATTTTCAGGAAGAACTCAGCAAGACGGCATGTTTTTACTTCTGCAGTTAATTGTGTTAATTTTATAAGTAGCAAAAGACTTACATATTGGGGGAGCAACGAATGAAATTAAATGCTATTACACTTTGGATTGGTGTTTTCGTATTTGGCGGACTGTTACTACAAACGTTTATTCAATTACAAGGAAAAGGGTGGACAACTCAGTTAGAAGCTCTTATCTTTATAGGGATGGCAACAGTGCTCTATTATTTAATTGCTATTTTGTACCAAAATAAAGCTAAGTCAATCAGTCTAGCATTAATAGGGATAACAGGCATAGTAGGCGTTGTATTTATTTTTCTATCACCAATCTTATTTGCAACACATTAATATCCAGGTGAAAGGGACTATCTTCTTCCATGTAGATAGTCTCTTATTTTGCATTTAAAAAAATGATTGAAAGAAATGAATTGTGCTTTGATTATAGAAAATACTATAATGAAGAGTGGGTTAAAATATATTTAATAGAGGTTCTTAAAAGTGAAACAAAAAAAATACTTTATTCCTATTATTTATTTTATTTTCGGTATCGTTTGGTTATTTTTCACAGATATATATTTACATCAAAGTTTAACTTATGCAGCAATCATATATTTAGATTTAACTAAAGGAGTATTATTTATCTTATTTAGTACTTTTTTAATTTATTTATTACTAAAGAAACATACGGACTTAAAGCAATTAGAAGCAAAACAAAATGAATTAACAACACTTATAAACTCTATGCCGGATTTTGTTTGTTTTAAAGATGGCGAAGGTAGATGGGTCCAAGCGAACGATTTTGGGTTAGAACTTTATAATTTAAAACATGTAAATTATAAAGGAAAAACAGATGCAGAGCTTGCGAAGTATACTCCATTTTTTAAAGAAGCATTAGAATTTTGTGTTGTGACGGATGAAAACGCATGGAAGGAAGGCGTTTTAACGAGGAATGAAGAATCTTTTCCACTCCCCTCCGGAAAAATAAAGACGTTTGATGTAATAAAAGTCCCTCTTTTTTACCCTGATGGAAAGAGACAAGGTTTACTCACATTGGGAAGAGACATATCTGTGCTGAAGGAAGCAGAACAATTACTGTTAACAAAAGAAAAATTATCCGTTGTAGGCGAGCTTTCTGCAGGAATTGCACATGAAATTCGTAACCCACTTACTTCTGTAAAAGGATTTATTCAATTACTACGAGAAACGAAAGATCCTGATCCAAAACATTTCGAGCTTATCATGTCCGAAATCGAAAGAATTAACGAAATAGTTAGTGAACTACTTATCTTATCAAAACCACAACCTAAAGTAATTAAAAAATTCCCACTGAATGATGTGTTGAAATACGTAAATCAATTATTCAGTCATGAAGCGACGCTACATAAAATAAAGATCCATTTGAATATTGATGACTGTCCACACATGGTAGTTGGAGATGAAAATGGATTAAAGCAAGTTTTTATAAATATTGTTAAAAACGCCATGGATGCAATGGACTGCGGCGGAGAAATTGAGATATATTGTGAACGAAGAGTGGAAGATTCGGTAAATATTATCGTCAAAGATAATGGTAAAGGTATGCCGAAAAGTAGATTAGAACGTTTAGGAGAGCCTTTTTTTACTTCTAAAGAAAAAGGAATGGGATTAGGATTAACCATTACAAAAAAGATTATTAACGATTTTAAAGGCGATATTAAATTCGAAAGTGCTGAAGGGGAAGGAACAACGGTAACGGTTACTCTACCAGTTGCAAAAATGGACGAACACATAGGTGATAGATGACCAAGCAATCTAGAACACAATGCATACAATGTATTGTGTGCAACTTCCTTCTCCTTTCGCGTACACGTTAAAGACAGTTCCGTTTATCGGTTCTGTCTTTTTCTTTGTTAGGAGCTTTTGTTTGGATTTATAATAAATTTGCTGAAAATATTTTAAAAAAGTGTGGAAGAAAATTGTGAAATTTTGTAGAATATTAGTGACGAAAGATTACATTTTGATGTTTCTATTAAAAGTATTCAGGTAGTACTCTTTAGTATGAAAAAAGAAGGTGAAAAATTGAATATAGAAACAATTAGTGAAGCATTAATTCTAGAAGCTCTCCAATTAGAGGTGTCCGACATACACATTACACCGTACGAAAAACACGCTACCATCTCATTTCGAATGGATCACTATTTGTACGATCAAAAGAAAATTACTCTACCCTTATATGAACGATTACTTTCTCACTTTAAATTTCAAGCATCAATGGATATTGGAGAGAGAAGAAAACCTCAAAATGGCTCAATGAAACTATTGCTAAAAAAACAGACCGTTCATTTGCGCCTTTCTACATTACCTACGATTTATACGAACGAAAGTTTAGTAATACGACTTCTACCCAACCAATCCGTCTTTCCTTTAAAATACCTATCTCTGTTCCCATCGACCACTACAAAGTTATTAACTTGGATGAAACATTCTCACGGTTTAATTTTATTCACTGGACCAACTGGATGTGGCAAAACAACTACACTATATTCACTTATTGATGCTAGTAAAAAAATGCTAAAGCGAAATATTATTACGTTAGAAGACCCAGTTGAAAGAAGAAGTGACGTCGTTTTACAAGTACAAGTAAATGAAAAAGCGGGAATCACTTATTCGACAGGTTTAAAAGCTATTTTACGCCATGATCCTGATGTCATCATGGTTGGAGAAATCCGTGATGAGGAAACGGCTAGAATTGCCATTCGTGCAGCGTTAACAGGACATTTAGTAATAAGCACACTGCATTCTAAAAATACAAAAGGTGCAATATACAGGCTATTGGAATTTGGTGTACCTTTTCATGAGTTAGAACAAACCCTTATTGCAGTATCAGCCCAGCGACTTGTTGAAATTAAATGTCCATACTGTGAGCAAACTTGTTCACCATACTGCCGAAAATATCGGAAGCATCGCCTTGCTAGTGTATACGAATTATTGTACGGGAAGGAGCTAAAAGAAGTTTTTAAAGAAGTGAAAGGTTCTGCTTCTAGTCCAAAGTTCCACACGATCAGTGATTGTATTCATAAAGGAATAGTTTATGGTTATTTGCACCCATTTGAAATACAAAAGTGGGGGGAGACCGTTGGCTAAAAATACATGGTCACTAAATCAACAAGAGCAGTTTCTTCAAAGAATCGGACAATTATATAGTAATGGTTACACAATTCTAGAAGCGATAGAGCTATTTAGTTTACATGCAAAGCCTGAAATTCAAAGTGATTTAAAATATATAATTGATTGCTTAAAAGGAGGACATTCCTTTCACGCCATTCTTTCTAAGCTTCAATTTCATAGTTTAGTTTTGTCACTATTATTTTTTTCTAAACAACATGGTGATTTAGGTAATAGCTTAAAAACTAGTAGTGAGCTACTAAAAAACCGAAGAATGACGCGTGAAAAAATAATGAAAACAATAAGGTACCCATTTTTTCTTTGTTTCTTTGTTTTTCTTATGCTTTTGTTTGTGAAAATTGTATTAGTGCCACAGTTTGAACAATTATTTTTACAACTTAATATTAATAACAATTTGTTAATAAGCGGAATGCTCCTTCTAGTGACGAACGTACCAACAATTTTTGGATTATTCTTTTGTCTCGTTTTAATTATTTTTATCACATACCCAATTTGGAAGAAAAAACTTTCACCTGAAGAAAAAATACATCTACTATTAAAACTTCCTTTCATTACTACTGTTACGTCCTACTATTACACCCAATTTTTTGCCGACCAATTAAGTCAGTTGCTTCATGCCGGACTAAGCATAAATGAATCGCTTGAAGTGTTTGAACAACAAAGCTATTCTCCTTACTTTCAAAAAATCACGAAACAAATTCACGCGTCACTCGTTGACGGAGAATCACTAGAAGCTGCAATAGCAAGAGAGAAAGTATTCGACGACGGGTTAGCTGTTGTATTAGTACATGGTCAAAAAAACGGGGCATTGTCAAAAGAGCTTCAAGATTATAGCCAACTTCTATTACAGCTATCTCAGCAAAAAATGGAAAAGCTAATTTCAATATTACAGCCGGTGATTTTATCTAGCATTGGTGTTTTTGTGATGCTGTTATACTTATGTATTTTCATACCGATGTTTCAATTATTAGGAGGGATATAATATGAGAAAGATTTTCAAGAATGAACGAGGTTTCACTTTAATTGAAATGTTACTTGTTATGTTAGTTATTACTGTTTTACTTCTTGTTATGATTCCGAACGTTTCCAAAAATTCAACGATGATTGACAGTAAAGGTTGTGATGCCTTTTTAGCGATGGTTCAATCACAAGTAGAAGCGTACAAAATAGATGAAGGAGAATATCCGAAACAATTAACTGATTTAAATACAGAAGAATATTTGAAGGAAAAGTTCGAAGAAAATGGCGAATTAAAATGTCCTGGTGGTCAAAGTATCGAACTAGTTAACAACAAAGCGGTTGTACCTAAGGGGTCACAATGAGAATTTATTTGCGAGGTCAAGACGGGTTTACTTTTTTAGAATCGCTACTCGTTTTGTCCATTGTGACCGTTATAATATCTATATCCATTGTGAAGTTATCACCTGTAAAAGAGCGTCAAATAATGACACATTTTATTCAACAACTTACAGATGATTTATTGTATGCACAACAATATGCGATGAGTTCTAATCAATCAGTTAGAGTAATTTTTTTTCCGTCAGATTATTATTATCGAATTGTAGGAACTAAAACGCCTACAGAACTAGTCAATCGTAAATATGATCCTGCAATTGAGATAAGAAGTTGGACAATCGGAAATACGATAACATTTACTCGAACAGGAACCATTTCTAGTTCAGGTACCTATGCTATTTCTTATAAGGGAAGAGAACGATATTCTTTAGTTTTTCAAATAGGCTTTGGAAGATTTTATGTTCAAAAATTGTAACGGTTTCACACTGGCAGAAACGGTATCTTCCCTTATTATTTGGATAATGATTGCTACCTTTTTATTGCCGAATTTTCTGTTTATTGTATTGGAGAGGAAAAACTTACAACTGGAACAGTCTATAAGGTATACCTTGACGAATGAGCTGGAAAAAAGACGTGCAGGGGAAATGCAATTTGATAATGAGAATTATAGTAGTGGGATGCAAATTGTAGAACGAACAGTAGAAGGAAACAAGGCAGTATGTATAATATACGACGATTATCGTAACGTATCTCGTGAAAGATGTGCTATATATTATGAAGATTAAAAATAATGAATATGGTTTTACTTTAGTTGAATTATTAATTAGTTTTTCCGTTTTGTTAGCAGTTTGTGCTGCTTTACCGCTATTACTAAAATCGTTACACAATTTAACGTTTACGCCAGTTACGATTCATCCGCTTGAATTAGACGTTTTCGTACAGCAAGTAAATAAAGAAATACGGGCTGGTGAGGAATCGTATGTTGTACGAAACGTGTTAACGGTTGTGAACAACGAAGGTGATAAAATTACGTATGAATATTATCAAAATCGCATTAGACGAAGGGTTAACGGGACAGGTCATGTGATTGCTCTCCAAAACGTTTATTCGTTTTTTGTAACGGAAACAAGCAATGGAGCTATTTTACAAATAACAGGATTAAATGGTGAGACGTATGAAATTAATGTTCATAAGTGGACGAAAGGAGCAACAAATGACGGAGCGTGGCTTCATCTTTCCGATCACTATCGCAATGGCTATGATTATGACTGCCTATTTACTTCATCATATTCAATTGTATAATTTAGAGAAAAGATTTTATTTTGAAACTAATCAAGTTCATGATCTAGAAATCATGATAAAATATGTTTGGGATATGCTTGAAGCTCAAATTGTAAACGATGAATACGTGGAATCTGGAATAAAAGATTTTTCAACTGGAGAGGTCGAATTTAATATTTCAGAAAAAGAACCTCTCCTAACGATTGTGCTTCGGGCACGGGCACTTTCTGGTAGAGTAAATGATGTGAAAGTAATATATGATCAAAACGAGAAAAAGGTAATTTCTTGGCAACAACAGTGAGGCTGAGACAAAACTAAAATCATCTTTTAAAAAACGAACTATCGCAGATTTAGCGGAGGAAATATACGTAGACTCCAGCGGGAGGAAAGGCATAGGTGAGAAGATAGCAGTGCGAAGCACGAGGAGGCTCACCAGTACGAAAAGTGCAGGCGGCTCGCTCTGGCCCGACAAGCATAAGACAGACGCTGCAGTTGGGCGCTCTTTGCCCAACGGAAGTGACTGGCTTATGTCTCGAGGGCCAAGCCGCCGTAACTAGACACGCCCGCGGAAAGCGAAGTATATTTCCGTAGCGGATTATCTCTACTTTTCTATTTTGTTCGTTATTTACTTTGATAAAAATAGTTATGTCCCAACCTCCATTTGAAGGAGAGATAAAATGAAGACTATTTATATTACAGGGTTTATGGGTTCGGGCAAAACAACAGTTGGCCAGGCAATTAGTCAACATTTAAACTTACCAGTATTTGATACGGATACATATATTGAAAAAAAGATGAATAAATCAGTAAAAGAAATTTTTCGCGATCAAGGAGAGAGTTTTTTCCGACTGGAAGAATCAAGCGCCTTAAAAGAATTACCGTTAGAAAACGCTATCGTAACCACTGGTGGGGGAATAATTAAAAGCAAAGAAAATAGACAGTGGATGAAACAACATGGCCTCATTGTCTTCTTATATGCAGATATTACAGAAGTAATGAAAAGGCTTGAAGGCGATATAACAAGACCTTTAATTTTAGATAAAAGTATAGAAGAGGTAGAAGCTCTGTTTCAAAGTCGATTACCTTTTTATAAAGATGCCCATTATACAGTAAATACAAATGGTAAAAAAATTGAAGAAATTGTGACAGAAATAGAACGGATGATTAAAAAAGGTACAGAAGGCTAAACTAATACTGCTATTAATATAATGGTGGTGGTATAAGTTGAAAACGAATGATTATGTAAAATATGTAACCCAACAGCTTGTAAGTTATATGGATCAGCCGAAAGATGTACGTAAAGAGCAGAGGATAGTCCGAAAGCAAGAACAAGCTCCACTTTCAAACCAATGGTTAGGGGTCATTCCACTTTCGTTAAAACTTATGTTCAAGAAGAAGGAGAGCTAATGGCAAAAGTAGTACTTTTTACTTGCCAACTTAGAAAAGTATATGCTACTATTCTAATGTAAATAATTCATTGCAAATACTGTTAACGCATTAAATATATACGTGTTACTGATTCGATCAGGCATGAGTAATAAGTTTTTATAGAGATAGGATATCTCTATGCTTATTTACTCATGCCTTTTTTAGTTGCAAAAATGTTTTGTAATAATGTTACATTTAGTATTTGCGAAAGCTTGTTTTCTTTCTACACGATAATGGGAATATATAAATAAGTGGACATATTTTGTAGAAACTATAGGAAACGCCAACAAAATAAATTATTACTAAAGGAGAATGAAAAACATGGCAGAAAAAGTATTTAAAGTAACAGCAGATTCAGGAATTCACGCTAGACCAGCAACTCAATTGGTACAAACAGCTAGTAAGTTTGATGCAGATATCAATTTAGAATATAACGGTAAAAGTGTAAACTTAAAATCCATCATGGGTGTTATGTCTCTAGGAATTCCCCAAGGTTCCGAAATCAAAATTGTGGCAGAAGGTTCTGACGCTACAGAAGCAATTAGTGCATTAGAGGAAACTTTAAAGAGAGAAGGCCTAGGCGAATAATGTCATCTATTATTCAAGGTATTGCTGCTTCCAGTGGTATCGCCATTGCGAAAGCATACCGCTTGGAAGCTCCTGAACTTCACGTTGAAAAGCGTGAAGTAATAGCGATTGAGGAAGAAATTAAACGTTTTGTTCAAGCAGTAGAAATTTCTAAACAAGAGCTTGAGAAAATTAAAGAACATGCACTTAAAGAACTTGGGGAAGATAAGGCCGAAATATTTGCAGCACACTTATTAGTTCTAAGTGACCCAGAATTGATAAACCCAATTAAAGATAAAGTAACAACTGAAAAAGTGAATGCAGAATTCGCATTAGATGAAACGGCAAAAATGTTCATTTCTATGTTTGAATCAATGGATAATGAATATATGAAAGAACGTGCAGCTGACATTCGTGACGTTACAAAACGTGTGCTAGCTCATCTTTTAGGTGTTACGATTTCAAATCCAAGCTTAATTTCAGAAGAAGTAATTGTCATTGCAGAGGATTTAACTCCATCTGATACAGCGCAGTTAAACCGCCAGTTTGTAAAAGGGTTTACTACTGATATTGGGGGACGTACATCACATTCAGCTATAATGGCGAGATCTTTAGAAATTCCAGCTGTTGTTGGTACAAAAAATATTACTTCCACTGTTCAAAATGATACGATGTTAATCGTTGATGGATTAGACGGTGTAGTCATTATTGATCCAACGCCTGAACAAGTAGAAGAGTATAAAGAAAAACAACAAAAATATGAACAACAAAAGCAAGAATGGGCGAAGCTTGTTTCTGAAAAAACAGTTACAGCTGACGGTCATCACGTAGAACTAGCAGCAAACATCGGTACTCCGGAAGATGTAGCTGGTGTATTAAAGAATGGTGGAGAAGCAGTAGGTTTATATCGTACAGAGTTTTTATATATGGGCCGTACAGAACTACCTTCGGAAGAAGAGCAATATACTGCTTACAAAGAAGTACTAGAGCGTATGGAAGGAAAACCAGTCGTTGTTCGTACGTTAGACATCGGTGGGGATAAAGAACTGCCATACTTACATTTACCGAAAGAAATGAATCCATTCTTAGGATATCGTGCTATTCGTTTATGTTTAGAAGAACAAGATATTTTCCGTACACAATTACGTGCATTACTTCGTGCTAGTGTGCATGGGAATCTGAAAATTATGTTCCCGATGATTGCAACAGTGGAAGAATTCCGCCAAGCGAAAGCGATTCTTTTAGAAGAAAAAGAGAAGCTTGTAACTGAAAATGTACAAGTTGCTGAAAGCTTTGAAATTGGAATGATGGTGGAAATTCCTTCCACAGCGGTAATGGCAGATGTGTTTGCGAAAGAAGTAGATTTCTTCAGTATCGGTACAAACGATCTTATTCAATACACAATGGCAGCTGACCGTATGAATGAACGAGTGTCCTATTTATATCAACCATACAACCCTGCAATCCTTCGCTTAATTGATAATGTTATTCAAGCAGCTCATAAAGAAGGTAAATGGGCTGGTATGTGTGGAGAGATGGCTGGAGACTCAATCGCAATTCCAATTTTACTAGGTCTTGGCCTTGATGAATTCAGTATGAGTGCAACAAGCATTTTACCAGCACGTACTCAGTTAAAAGGATTATCTAAAGAAGAAGCAGCACAATTGCGTGAACAAATTCTTTCATTAAGTACCGAAGCTGAAGTAGAGGCACTTGTTAGAGATAAATTTATAAAGTAATTGTTAAAAACTAGCTAAAGGAGTCGAATTCCTTGGCTAGTTTTTTTATTAATAAACGAATTCGTTGCTACCGCAAATAAAATCTTGCTTAACATAAATAAAACAGAAATAAAGCCTCATTGACGCCCAAAATTAACATAAAAAACCTCCGACACTTAATGAACTTTCATCTCCATTCCGTATCAACACAAAACACTATATGTTAAAATATTCTAAAGAAGGGGAGTTGAAATGATGAATGTAGAAAGCTTAAAAAAATATGCTGAATTAGCATTAAAAATAGGTATCAATTTACAACAAGGTCAGCCGTTAGTAGTGCAAGCACCAATTACTGCAGCAACACTCGTAAGAGAAGTGACTAAGCTAGCCTATGAATTTGGCGCAAAATACGTACATATCGACTGGCATGATTCACAAATCACAAAAATTGCATACGAGGGTGCGTCACTAGATTCCTTAAAAGAAGTTAGAATGTGGAAAGTAAAAGGTATGGAGGAAATGGCAGAAGAGGGTGCAGCATTTTTACGGATAGTCGTTTCGGATCCAGACTTATTAAAAGAAGTAGCCCCTGAAAAAGTATCTACTGCCAATATCGCTGAAGCAACAGCTTTAAAGAAATATCGTTCTTATATACAAACAGGTAAAGTTAGTTGGTCCATTATTTCTGTGCCATCAGAAGCGTGGGCGAGTAAATTATATCCCGATCTCCCAAAAGAAGAAGCATTGAATACGTTATGGGATCACATATTTGCTGTAACAAGGCTCAATGAGCTGGACCCCGTTGCTGCATGGGAAAGTCATCTGCAATCATTACAAGAGAAACTAACCTATTTAAATAATAAGAAATATGAAGCACTTCACTATGAAGGGCCAGGTACTGAACTAAAGATTGAACTACCAACAGAGCAAGTATGGTTAGGTGGGGGAATACATAATGAAAGAGGTACTTACTTTGTCCCCAATCTACCAACTGAAGAAGTCTTTACAGCACCTGTAAAAACAGGAGTAGATGGAACAGTTACTTCTACGAAGCCTTTAAACTTAAACGGAAAATTAGTTAATAATTTCACACTAACTTTTAAAGAAGGACGAGTTATTGACTACAGTGCTGAGGTTGGTCAAGATGTGCTTCAAAAACTATTAGAAACAGATGAGGGAGCAATGTATTTAGGTGAAGTTGCCTTAGTGCCAAACAGCTCCCCAATTTCAAAGTTAAATGTTATTTTTTACAATACGTTATTTGATGAAAACGCATCTTCCCATTTAGCATTAGGTTCTGCATATCCGATTTGTATTAATGGTGGAGGAGCAATGACAAAGAACCAGTTAGAGGAGAACGGAATTAATACAAGTGTCGTTCACATTGATTTTATGATCGGTTCTAGCGAGTTGACCATTTATGGTATTGCTCAGGACGGTAAAAAGGAATTGCTTATGGAAAAGGGAGAATGGGCTATTTAATGATTTAATCTGAGGGTAAGTTTATAAAAGGAATATAGAAGAAGCGTTCTTCATTGATCGCTTCTATTTTATTTTTTGGCAAATAGAGAATATACGTTCCCTTTCCTCGGAAGATTCGATATAATGAAATTATTCAATATATTAGGAGGAGAAAATATGAGTAAAACTTTTCAACAATTTGCAGAAACACTAAACGCTGTACAAATGTTAAGTAATAAAGATGAGAGCATATTGTTAGAGCCTATCGGAGAAGGAAAATGGTCCCAAAAGGAAATTATTGCTCATTTATACTACTGGGATAAATTTAATTTAGAAGTAATGGTTCCGAAAATGAGTGATGGAGCGAACTTACCGCAGTTTCCTGATCACGATGAATATAATAAATTAGCAATTGATACACTTGAGAAATACACCGTACATACTATTATTCAATACTTTGTGGAAACAAGGAACGAACTGTTACAAAAAATAAAGAACGTACCTAGCGATATTAAATTCACAATTGGAAAAGGCAAACGCCAATACTCAGCTGAAAGCTTTATAAAAATGTTTTTAAAGCATGACGCTCATCATATCGAACAAATAAACGGGAAGCTAAAATAATGGAGTTTACCATTAACAAAGATTATTTTTTTCAAGCAGTCTCTCATGTTAGTAAAGCGATCGAGTCTACAAAAACAGATTCTATTTTAGCAGGGATAAAAATTACAGCGGGAGCAGATCGAATAACAATAGTTGGTTGTAATTCCACTTTTTCAATAAAAAAGCAAATTCCAACTAAGTTTAATGGTACAGAGCAGTTACAAATATATCGTGCGGGTACCGTTGTTATTCCGGCAAAACACTTACTAGAGTTATTAAAAAAGCTTCCTGATGAAATAACAATGAAAATGCAAAAAGATTTTCTAGTAACATTGAATGCAACAGGTATTTCCATAAACATTAAAGGGTTAAATCCTGAACAATATCCAGCCCTATTAGAAATAAATGAAAATAGTAAAATAAGCATAACTATAACTAGTAGTAAACTTATTGAAATTTTAAAATCTACAATGTATGCGGCATCTAACACCATTACTAAACCTGTACTAACAGGAATTATGTTTTCCTTCCAACAAGATCAACTCACATGTACCGCCACAAATTCCCATCGATTAGCATATAGAAGGATGGCTATTAACTCGAACGTAAATACATGCTGCATAGTTCCAAAATCTGCACTTAATGAACTGTTAAAATTATTAAGTCATGATGAATTACAAGTAAATATTACGATAACCGATCATGAAATACTTTTCTCTACTTCTACCTTTCATTTTCACACTAGAATAATAGATGGAAAATATCCAGATGTTACAAGCCTATTATTGGGTGATGCTAAAACAATCGTTACTATACATCGAAAACAACTCCTTCAAGGAATAGAAAGAGCGAATTTTTTTGCAAAGAATTCGAGAAATAACAATATCCATTTCGAGCTATTACCGGACTTTACGCTAAAAATAAGCTCTAAATCTACAGAAATTGGGGATATAAAGGAAATTCAGTCGATAACATCACTTCAGGGAGAAAACGATGTAAATATAACGTTAGATGGACAATTATTGATAGATGTTTTAAAGGTTATGAAAGAAGACGAAATTAGTATTCGTTTCAATGGATCTTTAAAGCCTGTTTTGATACAACCAGTAGATGAAACATATCATAAACACCTAATCTCTCCAGTAAGAACAAAGTAAATTTAAAAGTAAAGTGGCATAGAAGTAATGAGCATGCTATGATGATATATAATTTGTTTACATTAGGAGAGTCATAGAAATGTTACGTATAAAAGGCATATTGATGATCATTTCGGGAGCTACTTTGTGGGGAGCAACTGGGCCGTTAATTGAATATATTTTACAAAATACTAATCTATCAGTCCCATTCTTACTAACGTTACGTTTAACAATTGCGGGCATAGTGCTATTATCACTGCTATGTATAAAAAAAGCAGATGTTTTTTCAATTTGGAAACAACCAAGTTCTAGAAATCAGCTCGTCTTATTCAGTGTTTTCGGGATGCTAGGAATTCAGTATACGTTTGTAGCAGCGATCGAGGAAAGTAACGCGGTTGTGGCAACATTATTGCAGTTTTCTGCACCAATTTTTGTAGTACTGTACGTATCTTTGTTACATAAAAAGTTACCACCAGGCTATCAAGTAATTGGAATTATTGGGACGTTAATCGGCTTGTTTCTTTTAATGACAAATGGAAACTTTTCTAACCTTCTAGTTAGTAATAAAGCTTTATTATGGGGGTTAGCGTTAGGTATTACGTTTGCTTTCTATACGTTATATCCTGCACGTTTGATGAAAGAGTGGGGTGTATTAATAGTTGTTGGCTGGGCAATGTTATGTGGTGGAATTGTGCTAGGAGTTATAAATAGAGTTTGGAGTTCCAATGAATGGTCTATCATTGTTGAACCACTAGTTCTTTCCAAGTTAGTAATATTAATCATTTTCGGTACTATGGCATTTGTGTTATTTTTGAGTAGTTTAAAATATATAAGTGCAGTTGAGACAAGTATATTATCAAGTGTGGAGCCTTTGACCGCGATGATGATCTCGGCTCTTTGGTTTGGGATGATGTTGCAGACTGTGCAATTATACGGGGTACTTCTGATGATTATTTTTGTTTCGTGGTTATCAGTCGGTGGAATTCTTAAAAAGAGTAAAAGTCATCAAACAGGAGTGGCTAAAAACTCTTCGGGATAAGGAGCCAAGGAAACTTAGCTCCTTGCTTCTAGACTATAATTGAAATAGTCTTTGCATATCTTCTCTTTCGTGTCGAATATAAAAAAAATCGTTTTTTGTTTCGTCATAAACGTAATCTTTCATCCACTCTTCTTTATTTTGTATAATAGATTTCAATGCGTTTATAAAGCTTAGTACTTCACTATTTGTCATTGTTGGATGCATGGAAAACCGTACCCAACCGGGTTTACTAGATAAATCGCCTGTATCTATTTTATTTGTAATCTGTTTAGATTCGTTCTCTGTAATTTGAAATAAATAATGCCCATAAGTGCCTGCACAGGAGCATCCACCACGAACTTGGTAACCAAAACGATCATTTAATAGTTTTACAACTAGATTGTAGTGCATGTCGTTAACATGCAAAGAAATAATTCCCAATCTGTTAGTTTGTTCTTTTTCAAAAACATATACATCTGGAATGTTTTTTAATTTCGATAAGGCTAATTTCACTAATTCTTTTTCGCGTTTTTTTATTTTTTCTATTCCCATTTGCTCTTTCAACTTTATACATAATGCAATTCTAATACCTTGTAAAATTCCTGGTGTCCCACCATCCTCACGATATTCAATTTTTTCTATATACTGGTGTTCTCCCCAAGGATTCGTCCAAGTAACAGTACCGCCCCCTGGATGATCAGGAATTTGGTTCTTATATAATCTAGAATCAAAAATTAATACACCACTCGTACCAGGTCCACCTAAAAATTTATGCGGTGAAAAGAAGATACCATCCAATTTTTTAAGTGGATCTTCTGGGTGCATATTTATCTCTACATAGGGGGCAGAAGCGGCAAAATCTATAAAACATATGCCGCCATGTTTGTGCATGATTTTAGCCATTTCGTGATAGGGAGTAATGATACCTGTTACATTAGAACATGCAGCAAACGAACCAATTTTATGTTTTCGATGACGATATTTTTTTAGAAGCTCTTCTAAGTGCGAAAGATCAACATTTCCATCCTTTTGGGGCCGGATAATTTCCACATCTGCTATCGTTTCTTCCCACGTTATTTGGTTGGAATGGTGCTCAAAATGTGTAATAAAGACAACAGGTCTTTCATCTGAAGGTAAAGAAGTTTTGTTGTTCCATTGTTCAGGCAATCTCCAGCCAAATATTCTTTGAAGTTTATTAATAACTGCAGTCATACCAAATCCATCGAAAATTATTACGTCATGTTCATCTGCATGAACATGCTCCTTTATAATACGTTTCGCCTCTTTATATGCAACAGTCATGAAAGAGCCAGTTGTATTGGACTCTGTATGTGTATTGGCCATGAATGGACCAAATTGTTCTGTTATTTTTTTCTCAATAGGTTTATATAAGCGGCTGCTAGCTGTCCAATCTGCGTAAATAATCTTCTGTCTGCCATAAGGCGTTTCGTAGCTATAATTTAACCCGATTATATGTTGACGAAATGGATGAAAATATTGCTCAAGTTCTGTTTCCAATTCATAATGATTATTACCTACTCTAACAGAGATCATGATAAACCACCATTCATATCAAAGTTGCTTCTCTAATATATGTAGTCAAATCTGTAAGTGATAGTAAAAATAATTGGAAAAAATGGTTTTAAACTACTTTAGTTTCTTTTTAAAATGCTTAAATATTCTATCCACGGTCCAACATCGTTACTATATCTATTTGCTAACACTCGAACGATTTGGGCGATATGAGTGAGATCATGTACAACCCATGTTGAAATTAATTCACGTACTTTTACTACACCAAAAGCTGGATGATATCCAGTTCTTTCAAGATGATCTTCTGATTCGATGAGTTGAAGTAGTTTCTCGATATTTTTTGCCCGTATTTCTTTAAAGTGTTCAACTAGCTCTGTTATGGAACTTGATTTATTAATACTTAGATGGGAATAACGATCGAAGGCGGGGAAGGGGTTACTCTCACCTTCCTGCAATATAAATTCTAATCTAGTGATCCAATTATGCTTCTCAGCTTCAATAAGGTGAAGAATTACTTCTGTTACATTCCATGTCGCATCTCCTTCGTTACATTGTAGCCAATTGCTTGATAATCCTGTTAAAAAGGCTTCTAGTGACTTTGGTGTTCTTTCCAAAATTTCAACTGCCTCTTTTAGTGCAAAATTCATTAAAAAACCTCCATTTCTTCTAGTAATAGCTTATATATATGATAGCATCAAATAATTTCTACTGATATGACGTAAAAAAGAACAAACCGTTTAATTTAATAACAGAGAGGTGATTAAAAAACACTATCCAATATTATTAGATAGTGCTTAATTAAGGTCGAATAGAAACTAATGTACCAATCGGAACGATGCTTGCTAACTCCTCCACGTCCCGATTATACATACGAATACATCCTCTAGATACTGCTTTTCCAATCGAACTTGGGTCATTAGTGCCGTGAATACCGTAATGTTGCTTCGATAAACTCATCCACATTGTCCCAAAAGGACCACCAGGGTTTGGTGCCTTATTAATAATGATAAAATCACCAACTGGAGTTCCATACAAAATTCTACCAACAGCAATGGGATACTGCTTTTGAAGAGAACCATTTCTCAATAAACGTAAATGCCGATTATTAATGGAGACTTCTATTCGATATGGGATTGTATTAGGTGATGGAAAGCCTGGAATAACAATGGATTGACCTGGATAGATCATATTTGGATTTATGCCAGGATTGGCACTGATAATAGTAGCTAAGGGCTTCCGATAGTCGATAGCGATTTGATTTAACGTTTCACCAACTTTTACCGTATGAATCAGTGAAACCACCTCCAAATATTTATTGGTTTTTAACATACTATGCAAATTAGGTAGAAAATCCATTAAAAGTGAAATGAATTTTGTGCACACCTATAATTCATAACCTTCCGCTTCTATACAAGCAAATCTAGTAATTACACATACACTACAGAAGATAGGTAGTGATACTTTCACTAGAGAATGGAGGTTTTAAAAAAATGATAGGTAGAAAGTCTAGTTCTCCTCCAGGACCAAAAGGAAAGTTTTTCAATGGGAACTTGCGTGAGTTCCAAGCAGACCCACTGCAATTTATGAGGAAAACAACGGAACAATTTGGCGGAATATCGTTGTTAAGATTTGGTCCCTTTCAAAAAGTGTACCTCGTAAATGACCCAAAGTTAATTAAAGAAATACTAGTAACAAAACAAAAGTATTTTATTAAATCTAATGATATTCGGTCTTTGAAAACAGTGGTTGGAGATGGATTACTCACAAGTGAAAAAGAAAAGCATATGTATCAACGTCGGCTTATCCAACCTGCTTTTAAAAAGCAGCATATTATTAATTACGGACAAGATATGATTGAAACAACGTTACAATACATTGCAAAGTGGCAGGATGGAGAAGAACGGGATATAACAGAGGATATGATGAATATAACATTAGGTATAATAAGTAAAACGATGTTCAGTATGAAGCTAGAAGAAGGGCATAGTATGATTGGGGAGCCAATGGAAGCTGTAATGACACTAGCAATTAAACGAATGAGAGCTATTTTTCCTTTACCTTTGTGGATTCCTACAAAAGAAAATCAACAGTTTAAAAATGCTATTAAGAAGCTTGATCAAGTTCTCTATGAGATAATTGAAAAACGTCAAAATCAAGGTGTTGAAATGGAAGATTTACTAGGAATGTTAATGGCAGCTCGAGATGAAAAAGATGGTATTGGGATGACCAATACGCAGCTTCGAGATGAACTTATGACCATTTTTTTAGCAGGACATGAAACGACAGCCAATGCATTATCTTGGACGCTTTATTTACTATCACAGCATCCAGACAAAGAAGAAAAGCTTAAAGATGAAATATCCAGAGTAGTGTTAAAGCGTGAACCCCAGGCAGAAGATTTTATGAAATTACCATTTGCTCAAAATGTTGTGTGGGAGTCTATGCGCCTTTTTCCACCGGCTTATGTAGTTGGTAGAGAAGTAGATAGAAATGTAGAAATAGGTGGACATACATTAAAAAGGGGAGACATGATCTTAATAAGTCAATATGTGATGCATCGAAACGCTGAATATTTTGAGAACCCGGATACGTTTATACCAGAGAGATTTGAAAATAACTTCATGAGAAGTCTCCCGCCTTACGTATATTTTCCATTTGGGGGTGGTCCTAGAGTATGTATCGGAAACCATTTCGCTCTCATGGAAACAGTTCTAACTCTTGTATGTATTATCCAACAATATAGTCTTAGACTTGCACCGAAACATCACACGGTAAAACCACAACCTTTGATTACATTAAGACCAAAGCATGGCATTCGAATGGTAGTGAAGAAAAGGTAAATAACTTTCATAAAAAGGGACTAACCCTACAGCTTATGGATTAGTCCTCGTACTACCTTTATTTTTTGGAAAACTTACTACCTTTACTTTTTGATCGCAGCTTTGCCATCATAGAATCTACTTTTTGTTGTTCGGAGATAGACGTCTTCTCATCCAGTGTTAACGAAGTTATACGATCATCTTCAATCTTAACGTCAAAATAAGAATGAATACTACTTCCATCTGGTAATTGGTCTTTAGAAAGAACATATTCTTTTCCGATTTCTTCAACTAAAATAACGGCATATTTATCATCTTCTATTCGGTCTAAATATCCTTTCATGATACTACCCTCCTATACAGGCTAGTCCTTGTTCTTTAATATCCTTTATTCTTGCTGGACCGATTCCATTTATACGAGATAAATCATCAATAGATTTAAAAGGCCTAATATTGACTAACTGTTCTGCTCGTTCGATGCCAATATGTTTTATCCCTTGTAATTCATCAATAGATGCAGAATTCACATTAAGACAGCCGTTAGTTACATTAGAGTCTTGTTTAGGTTTCTCTGTCTTATCGTTCCCAGAAGGAGTTCCTTTTTTGCTACTAGGGGTAATTGTTCCATCCCTGTTCGTGAAAACTCTGTAATCTCTTCCATCTGTTGAAACGATAATAGTACCATGAACATCCGTACCGTATAAGTCGATTCCAGCATTTTGGACAAGGTTAACGACCTCATCATGAGGGTGTCCATAACTATTGTCAACACCAGCACTATAAATAGCAATAGATGGATTTACTGTACTAAGAAACGCAGGGTCTGTTGAAGTAGATGAACCGTGGTGACCTAATTGTAAAATATCTGCATCTAAATCAAATCCACTTTGCATCATATTTAATTCGTTTTTCTTACTAGCATCTCCAGTAAAGATAAAACGAATATCACCGTACGTAATTTTTAAAGAAATGGACTCTTCATTGTCGTTTTCTGTGATTGTTTTTGGATATAAGACAGCAATTTCTAATGATCCTATTTCAAATTCATCGCCCATTCTCGGTTCATAATAATCTGCACCACTTTTATCAATGGCTTCTAGTACCCGTTGAAACGTTTGCGAAGAGTTCGTATTACCGGACATCCAAACTTCCCCAACGTCAAATGTATTAATTACTTTATCCAGTTGGCCAATATGGTCAGCATCTGGATGAGTGCCAATCGCAATGTCGATATGTGATACGTTTTGAGCATGTAAATAGTTTACAACATCATTTCGGTTCCAATTTCCTGCGTCAATTAGTATATGAAACGCTTCACCTTCAACAGTGAATTGCAATAATGTGGAATCAGCTTGACCAACATTCATGTAATGAACTTTTAACTCAGATAACGATTGACTTTCTTTTTCGTTTGCATTTTTTTCAACTTCTATTTCCTCCTTTATACTCGGAGGTTCTTTATCAATAGAGTTTTGCTCTTGGTTGTGTACACTTGTATTATTTCCTAAATTTGTAGACTCTTGTGCGCATCCTGTAATGATTAAGAGGATAACGGTGAATAGAGCAAAAAGATGGTGTTTGTACATGTAGTATCCCTCATTTCTATTTTACCAATATACCATATTGGTAAAAGGTTTACGCTTTTATATGGTAAAATCAAAAAAGTACAAGATAATTATTAGGAACGGGGAGTTATTATTGAAAAACTTCTTTACGTATAACTGGCAAGTTCGTCAAGAATGGTTCGAGTGGTGTAAGCATATAAAAGAAGAAGAATTGACTAAATCTCGAGTTGGTGGAGTTGGGAGTATATTAGAAACACTGTTTCATATAGTAGAGGTTGAATATAGTTGGATACGAGCTATTCAACGTAAGGAGGATATTGTCGTTACCTTCAAAGAATATGATACGTTGGACAAAATCATGTCTTTATCTAAAAGATACGAAGAAGAAATAACCGAATTTTTAAATGGTAATTTGTTTGAGATGAAAAATGAACATGTTTACATTCCGTGGGACAAAAATACATATATAGTTGATGATATACTGCATCATCTCGTCGCACATGAAATTCATCATATCGGACAATTATCAGTATGGGCGAGGGAGTTAGGAAAAAGACCAGTTCCTGCAAATTTTATTGGTAGAAACATAAGAAAATGAGAGTAAAAAAGAATATGTAAGGAGATTGTCTAAAATGGTAGCCGAAATTAAGATTGATAAACCCAAAATACCAATGGGGTTAACGAGTGCAAGTTTTCAAGACGTATTCTCCAATGAAGAGCCATACTTAGGCTCAAGTGTAGTGGAGAGTTCCATAGTGGAAAGTAAACAAATAGAAAAAGTGGAATTCTATCAAGTTGTATTTCGTAACGTTACATTTACAGATGTATCTTTTAGAAAAATAGAGCTTACAGATGTTATTTTCGAAAATTGCGATTTATCTAATGTCCAGTTAATAGAAGGTAGTTTACATAGAGTGGAATTCATTGACTGTAAATTAATCGGGTTAAACCTTTCGGATTCGACGTTGAAAAATGTATTGTTTACGAACTGCAATCTAAATTTAAGTGGATTTGGTTACGGTAATTTAAAGCAAGTTTCTTTTCTTACCTGTTCATTACAAAATGCTGATTTTTATGAATGTACATTTAGTAAAGTTCAGTTTCAACAATGTGAAATAAATGATGCTAACTTCACTGGTACCCCATTAAAAGGAATTGATTTAAGTTCTTCTACGTTCCAACGACTTACCGTTGCAGTGGAAGACTTAAGAGGTTGTGAAGTTTCTGTGGAACAAGCGGTTGGGTTTGCTACGCTGCTTGGATTAAAAATTAAAGACTAAGGCCCCAAACTAAAAGCCTTAGTCTTATTTTTCTAAACTCCAGTATATTTTTGTTTTGTTTGTACAGTAAAACCCTTCTAGATTAGTAGACTCTACTATTCTTTTTACCGTTGCCTTATCTGAGCACAAAAAAGAAAAGTGACTGTCCCAGTGGGTTGTTATTAAAATTTTATGATCATGTGTGAAGAGGTTTCGATTTAAATAGATTTCTACAGTTCCATCTATTAAATCATTAATATATTCAAGCTTTCTTTTTGTACAATGTTCGTCTCCACACCATATCCAACCATGGCCAACTTCTTTTACAGCGTTAAGTACATTTTCGATTAAGATATTTGGAAAAACACCCTCGCTTGGTTCAAGAAGGCCGTACTTTTGACACACATCTTTTATGATCGTTGCTGCCTCTTGATCTGCATATTCTTTACTTAGCCCTAAAATATTCGTTCGCAGACCGATATCCAATTGTTGGATGTTATTTAAACCTGACAATGTTATAAATTCCCTCCATGTAACTACCTCGTAATTTTGCTTTGTTTCCTTAGTAGTTGGAAAGCCATTAACTTGCAACTCTTTACTTTTAGGCTTTAAAAATGGATGAAAAAAAATATAAACTTCTTCAAATACATTTTTATAAAATTCCTTTATTGAGGTACCTTCATAAGCGCATACAGCGTATTTATGTGGTTTAGGAGCCCTTCGATACGCTTCATCCATACGTTATCACCATCCTTAAAAATAATTGTATCTATTTTTCTATTATGTAGTGATTAACATAAATATCCAATGTCATTTTTGTATAACTAAAACACTATAACTCTATCCATTATAAGGTATTAACATCATTTTCAATCCATTCTTCGAGCACGCGGTTAAAAAGGTCTGGGTGGGCTAAAGAAAAACCATGACCGATATTAGGTAAAATTACACCTTTGCTATTGGAGCTATTGTTTGTAACTTCTTTCATTGAATCTTTCATGATTTTTCTTTCTTTTTCTCCGACTGTTACTAAAATTTTGCTGTTAGAAGTATTAAACTTATGTGGTATTGTAAATGACATATTTTCTTTCATAACCCGCAGAAAACTATCCTTAGTTAGTTGACAGCTTTCTTCATAATAAATGTCATAATAATCTTCTGTTATGTACATGGATTTCGCTTGAATTTTGGAAAATGCTTTATATTTCACTAAAGGAAATGCAAACATCATCGAGTTAGTTAAAGCATTAGCGAAAGGAATTTTTTTAACTAAAGGGCTATTAATCATAGCGAAATCAATTAGCTGTGGTTTCTTTCCTATCATAGCAATTAAAACTTGAGCACCTAACGAAAATCCTATTGCAATAACACGTTTACCATTACTTTTCTCATTAATTAGGTTAATAATTTTATCGGCAGCCCCATCAATCGTAAAGTGGCCTTCATGAATACTTTTACCGTGTTCGGGAAGGTCGGGTACTAAACAATGAAACTTCGAACGAAAATATTCAACCTGTTTATCCCACATCCAACCACTTACTCCACCGCCATGGATAAAAACCATCAGTGTTGAATGTTCTATTCCAAATTCTTTGTAATACATCCAAATCCCTCCGTGTTCCTTCTTCATACTACTTTTATCATACAACATAAAGGGAAAATAACAGTACAATTTACAGAATAAAAACAATTTAATATATGTACTTGAGGGAAGGAGTTTTGAAATGTAGTGAGGTTAGGATTCATTATATTAACAACTAAAAAGTGTTGAAGGGGATTGTGATATGAAAAACATCCCCCATAAATAGTATAGGGGATGTTCATGTTTAAAAGTAATCGCCTGTATCACCCATTGAATCTAGATGGCTAGCTATTAGAGCGATGATTGTGCCGGCTTCTTCTTTACTGAAAATAAAGTTGGTTTCATCCTTTAACATTTCATCATCCCCAGTTCTAATCCGATTAATTCTTCTCAATACACCATCACCGGTTTCTTGAACAACCCCAAATTGATACGTAACCTCCACTTCATCTTCCTCATAGTAAGCAGTTACTTCTGGTGTTTCCCACTCTACATCAATTTCCTCGTAAATTTGGTCATTATTTTCTACTTCGTCATAATCTGAATCATAAACAACGATATCTGTCTCTGTATAATCCTCGTTGTCCATATACGAGACTTCATTCATGTCGCCATTCATATAATCGTGAAAACTTTCATGCACTGCATCTACAATATCTTCAATGTCAGGTAATATTACTTTACTTAAATGACCATATTCGGGGTCAACTGTTTCCATATAATACTCTTCATTACTAGGGTCGAAAAACAAAGTACAAAAATAATCTCTCTCTAATTCATCATCAATCTCTGTGTAAAACTCAATTCTGGGATGTTTTGCCCCTCTTTCAATAGACATATGCCCAGTTTGATCATACTTATCACAAATTGATTCTAAATTATCTTGCAACTCTCCAGTTACCCGGTCAAACCATTCTAAAGACATAGTATCCCACCTTTTCAATTAGTCGGAATTATTATGTCCATCCTTTTCTTAATTAAATTTCCATTTGGTGGGAAATGGCAATGAAAGGTACTAAACTATTTTTAGTTCCAATGCTTCAATACCTTCCAGATGCCTCTTAATAATAAACGTAATGGGGTAGCTAAAATTTCAATTGAGAAAGTGATGATGTCTATCCAGTTATGCCATTCTCTCGTTTTTTTCTTTTTGCTCATTCATATCCCCTCACCTTATTTACAAGTACTATAAAAGCTCCCTAAGTCTTACTTTAAACAAAAGGTAATGAAATTTCACCAAAATTTTCTAACTTGCACTAAAATATAGAAAATAATGTTATAATTTCTTAAAAATATATATGTGAACGTCGGAGGGAGTGAAAAACGGTGGGAATTGCAATCGGAATATTAATTGCTTCTTTTGTTGCTTGTTTTTACTTAAGTAGTACGCGCTTTAAAGATAAAAAGTTTATTGTATGGGGTGTATTTACCATCTTCTCATTTGCTCCACTAGTATCATGGTTATTATCGATCTCTTACGGAGTATATGAGGAAAGTGGCTTTGCAGCTATGGCGTTAATGATGGTAACGTTTCCGATATTTTTAATTGTTGGTGTCGTTATACTCGTTATGGGATTGTACAGGTTGAAATATAGTTAAGCAAAGAGTTACTTAAATATAGTGTGATGAAATGTTAGGGGGGTAGTGGGATGGATGGTGTTGAAGTAATTATATCATTGGTTGGTTTCTTTATAGCTATTTATTTATTATCAAGAGTTGCACACTTTTTTAACAATGTAAAAAATAAATTGAATGACATCGAAAAGAAGTTAGACGATTTAATAGCTTTTAATGAAAAACAAACCAACAATAATGAAAAAAGTACATAAGGAGGATGCCGATGCCTACTTGTCAATCTTGTGGAACAAAATGGGGCTGGAAGCAAACGATTAAAAAATCGTTCACCTTTCATTCAGCGTTGGAATGTCCTTACTGCGGTAAAAAGCAATATTGGACAACAAAGTCACGGAGAAAGGTAAGTTTTTCTACTATGATTATTCCCTTTTTTATTATTGTTCCATCTCTTTTTACTATTTCCCGATTGCTTATTTTAAGTATGTTAATAAGTTTATGTTTGTTAGTTCTTTCGATAATCCCTTTTATTATGGAATTGTCGGACGAGGAAGAGCCCCTTTGGTAGGGCAGAAACGGAGGGAAATTAATGAATATTTTTAAAGCTACAAATCATGATCTTGAAGGTGTATCAAACTTGTTTAATTTATATCGGATGTTCTATAACCAACCTTTCGATTTGGAAGGAGCACGTTCTTACATAACAGAAAGAATGGAGAAAGGTGAATCTGTTATTTTTGTTGCAAAAATTGATGATGAGTATGTCGGTTTCACTCAACTTTATCCGACTTTTTCTTCTATCTCGATGAAAAAAGCGTGGATTCTAAACGATCTTTACGTAGATGAACAGGCAAGAGGGCAAGGCGTAGGAGAAAAGCTATTACAAAGGGCAAAGGAGTTAGCCGTTCAAACGGGTGCTAAAAGTATAAGTCTAAGTACTGCACTTGACAATTATACTGCCCAAAGGCTTTACGAGAAAAACGGATACGAACGGGACGAACATTTTTATCAATATGAACTTAGTTTAAGTAAATAAAAGGTTAACAGTTTATGTTTCAATTACTAAAGTTGTATGGGGGATCCAATGACAATTGATAATTTGAAATATGTAATGGAACGAATCCTTTCTCAACTAGAACAGCATTATATTTTTCCAGAAAAAGTTAACGAAGTCCGTGCTTTATTGGAAGAAAACTTTGCAAATAGCAAATACCAATTAGATGTTGTATCGCTTTGTAAAGTAATTACTGAAGATTTGCAAAAAGTTACAAAGGATAAACATTTAACTGTTTTTTACCGTCCAGGTCTCTCTGTAGATCAGAGTTTGGATCAAATATTGATAGAAGATGAAATGAAAAAAGGTAAGGTAGATAACTACGGTTTTCATAAAATGGAACGACTTACAGGAAACGTAGGTTATATCGATATCCGTAAATTTTACAGTGTACAACTCGGGGCGGAAACAGTAATTAGCGTAATGAACTACATTGCAAATACAGATGCATTAATTATCGATTTAAGAAAAAACGGGGGAGGAAGATTAGAAATGATCACATTCCTTGCTTCCTTTTTTTTCGAAACATCAACACATGTCAATAGCGTCTATAACCGATCGGAAAATACTTTAATACAAGAATGGACCCAACCTTTTGTTCCTGGAAAACGGTATGTAAATAAACCCATCTTTCTCTTAACGAGTGATTTTACTTTTTCAGGTGGAGAAGCATTTGCGTATAGTTTACAACAGTTAAACAGAGCGAAAGTAGTTGGTGAGGTAACTGGAGGAGGGGCTCATCCAGTAATGTTTGCACGTGTTGAGGGAGACATTCATATCCGAATTCCGAATAGAAGGTCAATTAATCCGATTACGAATACGAATTGGGAAGGGACAGGGGTGTTTCCTAATGTGCAAATGAAAAATGAAGAGGCATTTCATTATAGTTACAAAAAGGCTCTACAATATGTCAAAGAAAAGTATGAACCTATTAAAGGTTATGAGTTCTTAGTGAAAGAAATTAATTCTACCATTAGGGAAATAACCAGGTAAATAAAAAATTTAGCAAAGGTGGATGAACAATGGGAGAGAAACTTGTAAGAGTAGGTACTACTTATTTACCTGTAATCAATGTAAATGAATCAGCCGAATGGTATGTAGAAAAGCTAGGGGCAGTGCTATCGTATAAAGACGAAGATAAAGCAATCATTAATTTAGCTAATCAAAGCTTTTTTCTTGTGAAAGCTGTGGAAAATGGAACAGCAAACTTTATTGATGCCTATGGGGAAGAACGGTTTTCGTTAACTTTTGAAGTGGCTGGGGAAGAGGCTTTAGTTCAATTAAGAGATGAATTATGTCAGAAAGAAGTTAAGGTCGGGGAACTGGAAGACAGAGGACATATCGGTAGAAATTTTGTCTTTTATGATTTAAACGGAAATAAGTTCGATGTATGGAGTGAGCTTAGTCCATTTTTTAAAGGGCAGTTTTCTAACAAAATGTAAGGAGCATATAAATCTAATTAAGGAAGTGATTAGATGCATCCCATCACTTTAATAGAAATTATGATTGCTAGTATCTTCATTCTTCTACTTTTGATGGTTTCTGTAATTTTAAGAAAAAAGTGGAGAAAAAACGGGCTAATTCTTACTTCTGTTTTGTTGGTTATAACATTTGCCTTTTTCTTTATTCGTCCGTATTGGATAGATTACCAAATTAAAGAGCGTATCGTAGTACTTGATGAATATTTAAAAGAGCGTTATCCAGGGGAATCATGGGAAATTTCAAGTATTGACCATACAACTTACCGACAGTACAATCCGTATCATTTACATGTAACTTTTAGTAAAGAGCTAGAAATACAATATTCTTATCATGTTAATTGGAAAGGTGATATTAAGCAAGTTTCTGTCTATACACCTGACAATATTCGTTTAAGCGTGTTAAATTATTTGGAAATTGAGGAGAATCAATAGCTTTAACGATATACATTTAAAGCTTAAACGCCTCAACCTTGGTCAGAGGTTTTAACTATGATTATGTGGAAGGGGGGATAAATCAATGCAAAAAAACAGCAAAAATGAGCGAGACAAAATGGCTATAAAAAAAAT
The DNA here is from genome assembly GCF_002250055.1 of Sutcliffiella cohnii. Classification (NCBI taxonomy): domain Bacteria; kingdom Bacillati; phylum Bacillota; class Bacilli; order Caryophanales; family Bacillaceae; genus Sutcliffiella; species Sutcliffiella cohnii. The sequence continues at coordinate 2,994,993 of NZ_CP018866.1, read as the reverse complement.
TGACATAAAAAATCGTGACGTTGCAAAAACGGTATTAAACATACAACTAGCATCCTATAAAGTTGAAGCAGGAATAATCGGTTATGACGATATTCCACCTCTTCATGATACGATTGAATCACTGCAACATTGTGGTGAATCATTTTATGGGTTCTACTTAGACGACGAATTATGTGGAGCAATATCATTTAAAATGGAAAAGAACATAATGGATATACATCGTTTAGTCGTTCATCCTGACCAATTTCGTAAAGGTATTGCTAGTAAACTGTTAACATATATATATGATTTGGATAATATTGAAGGGATAGTCGTTTCTACAGCAACGTTGAATACTCCGGCTATTACATTTTACGAAAAACATGGCTTCTACAAGGAAAAGGAAGAAAAAATTAATGAACAGTTATCACTATCCTTTTTCCGAAAAGAAAAAAAGTAAAAGGCCAGCCGAGTAGGACTGCCCTTCATGATTAATGCAGAAGTGTTAATACAGAGAAAAAATGCATAATCGATCCTGCCATAACGAATAAATGCCAAATTGCGTGATGATAGTTAAAGCCGCGCCACACATAGAAAATTGCACCAACAGTGTATAACACACCACCGATTACTAAATAAATAATCCCTTGAGAAGAGACATTTTCTACTAACGTTCCCCACGCAAACACAATAAGCCAGCCTAGAAAAATGTAAAGAACGGTAGACATATGCAAAAACCGCTTTACAAAAAAAGATTTAAACACCGTTCCGATAATAGCAACACCCCATACGATACCAAAAAGCGTCCAACCTAAAGTCCCTTTTACTGCAACAAACAAAAACGGTGTATACGTTCCAGCTATGAAAAAATAAATGGAGGAATGATCTAAAATTTCAAACACGTCTTTTGCTTTACCAGGTGGAAAGCTATGCACAAGAGTTGAGGAAGTATATAGTAGTACCATCGTTACCCCGAATAGTGTGAAGCTGACAACGTGCCAAGCGGTACCATGAAATGATGATAATACTATTAATATTACTAATGCAGCAATACTTAAAAGGGCACCTATCCCATGTATGATGGCATTAGCGATTTCCTCGCCTTTCGAAAATGTATGAGTATTTGCCATACTATGAATCAATCCTTCCTGACATGTAACTAAAACTATTTTGTTTTAATTAATTCTTCTCTAAGTATAGCTAAATTAACGAAGTTTAGCACATAATAGCCTCTTATTTCATGTATATATTTTATTTGATTTGCGTGAGACCAGTTGTTTAATGGTGAGATATATAGGAGGGGGAATATCAATGAAAAAGCTATTTTGTATAATAATAGTAATTATGGTAGCACTTATCGGCTGTGGAACGGAAAAAGAAACACGTTCATCCACTCTAGATGACTATGAAGTTACAAACATAAATGCTGAAATTATGGAAGGTGATTTCGTATACCGACTGTACAGTAAAGAAAGAGTTTATGAACCTAATGAAGAGATACAAGTCTACGGGGAAATAGAATATGTTGGGGAAGAAGAGGAAGTAGTCATCTATCATGCTGCCTCCCCGTTTTATTTTATAATAACGGAAGAAGTTCGCGGTTATGAAATTGATTATGCTATGGACACACCATTAATTGGCACTACACTAAAAAGGGGAGAACCACTAGTAGAGCCTTATCGTAAAAGTGGAGGATATAGTGATCAATCTGAAAAGGAGTTTGTGGAATTTATAAAAGAATTTTTACATAAAGAAGGATTTCCTTCAGGTTTTTATACAATAAATGGTTTCACTGATTTTTATGTAGAGAAAGGCAACCACATAAAAGAAGAATATGAAATGGAGGCGCAAATTAATATTAAAGTGAGTAACTAAATGATGTTAGAGAAGTAGGTGAACCATCTGGAAAAATTAACATTAAAATCAATTGATAAATATAATTGGGAAACGGCAATTGAATTGTCAGTAAATGAAGATCAAAAGCGCTTTATCGCCACTAATTTATACTCTATCGCACAAGTGCAATTTTTAGATAACTTCTATGTAAAAGGCGTATACAACAGCGAAACGATGATTGGTTTTACGATGTACGGGATAGATGAAGATGATCAAAACTATTGGATATATCGATTAATGATCGATAAAAACTATCAAGGCAATGGTTACGGTTTAAAGGCTATTAAGTTGGTAATAGAAGAAATTAAAAGGGAAAATAATGACAGGCCATTCATCCTCATTGGTTACCATCCTAATAATGGGGCAGCAAGGAAGGTATATAAAAAAGCTGGTTTTATAGAAACTTCTATTGCTCCGTGGGGAGAACAGTTAGCAAAGTTTAATTTATGAACTCATCAAGTCGAAATCATTTTTCGGAGGAAATAGAATGAACCAATTAAAAGGGAAGGTCGCTGTTGTTACTGGTGTAAGTCGTCTTAAAGGGATAGGGGCAGCAATATGTGGAGAGCTGGCTAAGGCGGGATGTGACATATTTTTTACGTATTGGACAGATTATGATCTGTCTATGCCCTGGAGTATAGAAGTGAACGAACCGCAACAAATAAAAGAACGCTTAGACAATTATGGTGTGAATGTTTATGCTATGGAGTTGGACCTAACGGAGCAAGAAGCTGCTAATCAACTTTTTAGTACAGCAATAGAAAAGTTAGGTAAGCCGGATATTTTAATCAATAACGCAGCCTATTCAACGAACAATGATTTTTCTACAATAACAGCAAACGAGTTAGATAGGCATTATATGGTAAATGTTCGTGCCACAACTTTATTATGTAGTAAATTTGGGCAATTGTTTCATAAGAAATCTGGTGGAAGAATAGTTAATATAACATCAGGGCAATTTCAAGGTCCAATGCCTGGAGAGTTAGCTTACGCCACAACAAAAGGTGCTGTTGATGCTCTCACCATAACACTAGCTGCAGAACTTGCTCATAAGGGGATAACGGTAAATGCTGTTAATCCAGGCCCAACAGATACGGGATGGATGACAAACGATTTAAAAGATTACCTATTAAATAAGTTTCCATTCGGTAGAATAGGAGAGCCGCAAGACGTTGCAAAAACGATAAAGTTTCTAGTAAGTGATGATGCAAATTGGATAACCGGGCAAATAATCCATTCAGAAGGTGGATTTCAAAGATAATTATAAAAGGTAAATGGGGGTAATGATAAATTGTTGGATCTTACGAGTTTAGTACTTGGGAGTTTATTAGTTGTATTAGTAGCATTCATTATAAGTAGGTTTATTCAAGATCGGATGAAAGTAATCGTCATAACATTTGTATTTATAGTTGGCCTATTTATGTTGGCAAATTTATTAGCGTATACGTCTTTTACAAAGTATGCTTCTAAATATATTAACGAAGAAACGACTATTAACAATGTTACCATTACAGTAAATGATTTAGATGATAGAGGGATGAGACTAGATTCTACTAGTATAACGATAGAGGATGAGAAAGTTATTGACAAGCTTTTACAGGACTTTTCACAAGTCAAATTGAAAAAAGATTTAAATACTACAGGCTGGGAAAGAAGATATAATGTCATGTTCTCTGTAACTAATCCTGCAAGTGATGGTAAATATGTCGTTACAGGAAGCTATTCATTTAATGTTGATGAAAAATATTTAAATGACCACAAAATAATAAACTCCACCAATCACTTGAGTACAATTGAAGAAATAATAGGATATGAAGATTTGTGAAGTAAAAATAGTTGTATAGGCATTCTATTCTGAAATATGGAATGCCTAATCTTCTCTAAATTTGTTGGTTAAATCTTTGGATAGTATTGATCATACCCTGGATTACAATAATACGGTGGTCTTGGTCCGATTTTTGGTACCTCTAATATCGTCCCATTATAGATTAACTGATTTTTTTCTTCTGAATCATTTAATAACAGTATTTGGGCCTCGGGATAAAAATAAAAATAGTGTTTCATGATTCAACCTCCTTATCATACATTATTCCATTCTGCTTATAGAGGAGCCCTTCCTATGTCACTTTAATAGCCCATCTTTCATACTGTAAGTAGTATAGTTTTTTTATCTAGGAGGTTTCATATGGGAAAAGATGAGTTAAATATGGAGCAGAAGGATAGTGGATATCCGTTGTACCCTAACTATGGAAAAATAACGGAATACAAGGAGGTCCCGTTAACGGTTCCGGAGCAACGCCAAGTTCGACAGCCCGGTTTAGAAAAAATGATGGTACCAAGACCAATTATTGAAAACCCGAATTATGTAGGTAGTGGCAAATTAAAAGGAAGAGTGGCCTTAATTACAGGAGGAGATAGTGGGATTGGTGCTGCGGTAGCCATTGCATTTGCAAAGGAAGGTGCCGATGTTGCTATTTCATATCTAGATGAGCATGAGGACGCTAAACGAACTAAAGATAGAATTGAAGAACTTGGACAAAGATGTATTTTATTGCCTGGGGATGTAAGAGATAAAGAGCAATGTCTAAACATTGTAGAACAAACAGTGAGTGTCTTAGGTCAATTAAATATTTTATGTAACCATGTCGGAATACAATTTCAACAACTAAGTCTTCTTGATATTACTGATGAGCAATTTGATGATACGTTCAAAGTTAATATATATTCTCACTTTTATACTACAAGAGCGGCTCTCCCGTATTTAAAAGCTGGGAGTTCTATCATTAATACATCTTCCATTGTTACATTCGTTGGGAACAAGCAATTAATTGATTACACTGCCACGAAAGGCGCTAATATTGGCTTTACAAGAGCACTAGCCAACAATCTTATTGATAAAGGTATTCGAGTAAACGCAGTAGCTCCTGGTAGAGTGTGGACACCATTAATTCCCTCTAGCTTCTCAGCAGACCAAGTTCCACTCGTTAATAACCCTATGGAAAGACAAGGTCAACCATTTGAGTTAGCTCCTACGTATGTTTACCTTGCATCTGATGACTCAAGGTTTGTTACTGGTCAAACACTTCATGTAAATGGTGGAGAGTGGACTTCATCATAACGTACTAATTTAAAAATAATGAGCTCGAAGGAAGGGAACTTCGAGCTTTTACGATTATTTTAAAAATAACTTAATTTTTTTCAGTCCATCTTTTACATTTGGATATCGAAACGGAAGATCAAATTTAGTCGTTTGTTTTAAAACACTTTTATTGTGTGAGAACGTATTGAAACTACCTTTTCCGTGATAAGATCCAATACCGCTATTTCCAACACCCCCAAAAGGTAAGTAAGGAGATGCCAAGTGGTAGACTGTATCATTAATACATCCCCCACCAAATGAAATATTATTTAAAACTTCTTTTTGTATACTTTCATTTTCCGAAAAGACATATAAAGCAAGTGGGTTAGGGTGATTGTGTATTCCTTCGATAATGTCTGAAAGTTGTTCATATTCCATAACAGGTAAAATTGGGCCGAAGATTTCATCCTGCATGATAGGGTCGTCCCACGATATATTCGTTAAAACAGTTGGCTCAATAGTTAATCCCTCTTTGTTGACATTCCCACCAATGGTCACAGTACCGTTGTTTAAGAACGATTGCAATCTATTAAAATGTCTCTCACTCACAATTCTTGTGAAATTAGGATTACTTAATGGATTTTCACTGTATAACTCTTCCGTAGCCTTCTTAAAGTGGAGTAAAAAATCCTCTTTAATCCGTTTATGTACGTAAAGATAGTCTGGAGCAACACAAGTTTGCCCAGCGTTCATAAATTTACCCCAAGCGATTCGTTTTGCTGCAATTTTTATATTAGCGTCTTCATGAACAATACAAGGACTTTTTCCACCTAATTCTAGTGTAACAGGAGTTAAGTTTTTAGCAGCAGCCTCCATTATGACTTTACCAACTTGAACACTTCCAGTAAAAAAGATATAATCAAAATTTTCGTTTAACAGAGCTTGACTTGTTTCAACATCACCTTCTGCTACTGCAACGAACTCTCTGGGAAAAATGCTTGAAATAATAAGGCTTAATAATTGAGAAGTTTTAGGTGTTAGCTCAGAAGGCTTTATGATGGCACAATTCCCTGCTGCTATTGCACCAATTAAAGGTGCGACAGCGAGTTGAAACGGATAGTTCCATGGTGAGATAATAAGGGTTACTCCATATGGCTCTGGGTATACATAACTTGTAGATCCAATATGTGTAATTGGTGTTTTTACTTTTTGAGGTTTTACCCAAGATGGCAAATGCTTTAACGTAAATCGTATTTCCTCTAAAAGGATACCAATTTCTGTAGTATACGCCTCGAATTCTGATTTATTTAAGTCTGCCTTTAATGCATCAATAAGTTGTTGCTCATTATTCTTAATAGCACCTCTTAATTTCTGAAGTGCAGCTTTTCGAAAATCGATCTCCTTCGTCTTCCCTGAAAGAAAAAACTGCTTCTGCTTCAAAACTAAAGACGAATAATCCATATTATCATCTCCTTAGTAAAGGAATTATTTTAAATGAAAGAGCATGTTCGAATTACAAGATCCTAAATGTATTTACTATTGTACCTTTTCTTTCTTATTACTTCTACTATAGTCGACTCCGTAAGCATAATATTGTATTATCCTGCATGTGAGCCGAGACACCCAACCTACAAAAATATTTAAAAGGTATTAACAGAATGTTCTTTTATTGAGAATATTTATGGTAATATTTAGATAGATAGTGTAGAAAGAAACACTTAAGGAATATAATCGAAAGGAGACTTAATTTGGGTTCTCTAGATGTTACTATGTTTATCGTCTTATTACTATGTGCCGCAGTCGGCATGACCATTGCATTAATTATCTTTACATCTATTTTTGTACAAAGTAGAGCAAAAGGATATATATACATCTTGATGCTTATTGCTGGTTCCGCCACCTTGTTAATTAGCATTTATGAAACGTCACCTATCCTTGCAGCAGCAATTTTAATATTATATGCAATTTTAACAGTGTTAACTTGTTTCAACGTTAAGAAAAAATTAAATGAAGCTGAACTATGATAGTTAGCTAGATAATGAAAAAGATGGGATAGATAAGATGAAAAAAGCATTACTATTTTTGTTCGATGGATATTGTGAATTTGAAATTACTCCAGCGATTTCGATGCTAAGAGGGACTCATGAAATCACTACGTTCGCAATGGATAAAGCTCCGAAACTATCAGAAGCGGGTTTGTTAACACTTCCTTCTTTGACAGTTAGTGACATTAAAATTGTAGACTATGAAGCTTTAATTATTCCAGGCGGAGACTTAAAGCCTATTGCGGAAGCTGAGAAGTTTTTTCAACTTGTAGAAGCTTTTCATATGGCAGGTAAGGTAGTTTCTGCTATTTGTAGTGGAGTGTTTGTGTTAGCAAAAGCAGGGATACTACAAGATGTTCCATACACTGTAACATTAGCAAAATACCAAAGAGAGTTTTTAGGAGTTTTTCCTGAAGAGTATTTCGTATATAAGCCAATTGTAGCTTCAGGAAATATATTAACAGCTCAAGGTCATGCCTATGTACAATTCGGTATTGAATTAAATAAAATGTTACGAACTGTTAATGATGAAACCATTGATTTTTATAACGGAAAGAGAAATGTAATGATGGAAGGCAAATCATAACTTACAGCTAAATAAAAGACAAAGCACATCATGAACTTGATGTGCTTTGTCTTTTATTTTGTTATTAAAATTAATAATACTGCTACGACAATTACGATACTACTTATTTTTACAAACAATGGAACCGTTTGATTTTTCTGTTCATTAACTTTCTTTTCTTTTTCGCTTACGATTTCGCGATATCGGGGATTACATGGTCCCATTATGCAACTTTATTATAATCTGAAATATCTACTTCCAATGGTAAATTATTCGCTCGTGCTCGTCTTGCAGCAAGGAAGAAAATAACGACTAGAACAGTTGCTCCAATGATTCCACCAACCCAAGCTATGTTCATCGGTAAGCGGAAACCAATTTGTGCGTTCAGTATATACGTTAGAACCATAACTAGCATAAATGTTCCTGGAATTAAGGCAATCCAGTAATTTTTTCTTGCGATATATAAGTACATAGCACCTACAAATAAAGCGATAACAGCGGTTGCTTGGTTTGCCCAGCTAAAATATCTCCAAAGTAGATTAAAATCAATTTGTGTTAAAACGACAGAGATACCGAATATTGGAATGGCGATCCATAAACGACTTGAAAATTTCTTTTGAGCAACGTTGAAATATTCTGCGATAATCATACGAGCACTACGGAATGCTGTATCACCAGATGTGATAGGTAAAACAACAACCCCAAGTACTGCAATTGTTCCACCAACAGCTCCTAGTATAACTGTTGAAATTTCACTAACAACAGCACCAGGTCCACCAGCAGCTAGCACATCACCTAAACCGTTAGAACCACCAAAAAGGCTCATTGCAGCTGCAGCCCAAATCATCGCGATAATACCTTCTGCAATCATCATACCGTAGAAAATTTTGCGGCCTTGTTTCTCCTTTTGAGTAGTACGTGAAATAATTGGCGTTTGTGTCGCGTGGAATCCAGATAGGGCACCACAAGTGATAGTAAAGAATAATAACGGTAAAATTGGCGCGTTATCAGGATGGAAGTTCGTTAAAGAGATTTCTGGAATTGGAGCACCTTTTACTATTAAACCAATACCTACTCCAACGGAACTTAACAATAGGATTGCACCAAAATAAGGATAAAGACGACCAATAATTTTATCAACTGGCATTAATGTAGCTAAAATATAATAAACGAATATTGCAGCAATGATAATACCTAGTGCAATCTTTCCGTCTGCTAAAACATGTAATAAACTAGCTGGTGTTGATACGAATACAGTACCAACTAATAAAAGTAAAAGGACAGCGAAGGCATTTACAACATGCTTCATTACTTTTCCTAAAAACTTACTAGCAAGTTCAGGAAGGTGGGCGCCACGGTTACGAATAGAAATCATTCCAGTTAAATAATCATGAACAGCACCAGCAAAAATACAGCCGACCACGATCCAAATAAATGCTACTGGTCCGTATAAAGCTCCCATAATAGGTCCAAATACAGGACCTGTTCCGGCAATGTTTAATAATTGTATCATTGAGTTTTTCGGTGTGCTCATCGGCACGTAGTCAACACCATCACCATTAACAAAAGCTGGTGTAGGGCGCTCTTCTTTAACGCCGAATACTTTTTCAACAAATTTTCCGTACGTAAAATATCCGATAATTAAAAGTACAATACATATTAAAAATGTATACATGAAAATTCCTCCTTTGTTATCTATCAAATGAATGAATGCGTTTACATTTAGTATAAATAAATAAGAGATAATAGGGAGGGATTTTGATTAACAGGTAGAAATATTAGTTTAATATGTTCAAAAATACAATTAACATGCAAAAAGTAATAAACAGATACGGCTTATATTTCTAACCTTTTTCTTAACGCTTTTACATAGTTTCTACTAACAGAAAGCTGCTCTTCTCGACCATCTAGCTCTAATTGGTATGCTCCATTAAACCACGGAGTCAACCTTGAAACATAGTGCAAGTTAACGAGGAAGCTTTTATGAATTCGAAAGAACCCAAACGTGACTAGTCTCGTTTCTAAGTCTTTTAATGGAGTCTTTGTTTCAAATTCTTTATTTTTTGTTACTATTTTTGTCAGTTTTTCTTCGCGAGATATATATAGTATCTCTTTAGGTTCAAGATAAAATATTTCTCCATCACATTCTACTGCTAGCTTTCCAGTAGGCCTGGAAACATCTTGTTTTTCAATAGAACGATAGTGTTGTTCCAATCGGTTAATCGTTTCCTTCAGCTGTTCTTCATCAAAAGGCTTAAGTAAATAATCCATTGCGTTAAATCGAAACGCTTCGACAGCGAATTGTGGATAAGCAGTTGCAAACACAATTAGTGGCGGCTTTTTGAGCTCCATTAACGATTTTGCTGCAGTCATCCCATCCATCTTAGGCATCTCAACATCTAGAAAGACTACATCTGGTTGATGTTGCATTGTTTTCATAATAGCACTCTCACCAGAATCTGCTTCGCCAACTATGTGAGTAGAAGGAAATAAGCTCAATAAATGTTTTAATTCCTCACGACTATATGGTTCATCATCGACTACGAGTATTTTAATTTTTTGGTCCACTATTTTGCACCTCCGCATAGGGAATAGAAAAGGAAATTTCCGTACCTTTATTTTCTTCACTTATAATTTTCAAAGCTGAATCATCACCATAACAAAATGTGAGACGGCGATTTACATTATATAAAGCAACTCCACTACCTGTAACAGACTCTATCGGTGTAGTACCAATTTCCTTTAATCGTTCTTTTGTCATTCCGTTGCCATTATCTTTTACTTCAACGATAACGTTATCCTTAACTCTTTCAATACATATAGAAACGTTATAGTCATTCTCTTTTTCCTTCATCCCATGCTTAATCGCATTTTCTACAAGTGGCTGAAGAGTAAGAGGAGGGATGAGAGATTGTAATGCTTCCTCTTCTATTTTATATGAAACGGTAAGTTTATTCGAAAATCTAGTCGATTCTATCGCTAAATAAGCTTTCACATGTTTTAATTCTTGCTCAAGCGTTGTTTTAGTTTGTGTTGTTGCTGAAAGATTTTGCCGTAAAAAATGCGAGAGCGATACGAGTAACTTTCGAGCTTTGTCAGGATTAATGCGAACTAAAGATAAAATGGTGTTAAGTGTATTAAAAAGGAAATGTGGACTAATTTGTGCTTGTAACGCATTAATTTCTGCCTCTTTAGCAAGTTGATATGCCTTGTCCGCCTCCGCAACCTCTAGCTGATTACTTAACAGAGCACTTAATCCTGTAATAAGCTCCATGATGACAGGTGTAATTTCTTTTTGCGAGCCAAAATAAAATTTTAACGTTCCAATCGTTTTTCCACGCTGTTTTAATGGTGCGACTATTACAGCTCCTAATGGACAATGCGCTTCTCGACAATGAATTTGTTCTTTTGTTGCAACAATTATTTTACCTTGACGAATAGTATCTACTGTAATCTGAGTTTGGATGGGCATTTTTGCACGATGATGATCATCTCCATCTCCTACGTGAGCTAATATTTCCGTTGTATTCGTTATTGAAACTGCTTTTGCTTTTAATTCTTCGTGAATAATTTGACATACTGCTTGGGCCGAATGAAGGTGGAGTCCATTTTTTAAATGGGAAATCGTTTTATCGGCAATTCGTAACGTTTTTTGTGCTTGCATAGCTCCTGCCTTTTCTTCTTCGTTAATGACACTTTTTATAATCATAAGGAAAAGAGCACAACCAAGACCGTTCGCAATAATCATTGGAATCCCGATGATATTAACTAAAGTCCATGCCTGTTCAAATGGTCGGGCTAAGAGAAGAATTACCAGCATTTGAATACCTTCTGCAAAAGCTGCAATAATGAAGGCAGAACGTAATTTAACATGTTTATTTTTTCGATAAAAGTAACTGGAAAGTACTCCAGCGATAATTGTAGCAAAACCGCATGCAAAGGCAGTAAACCCACCTAACGTAAAACGATGTATTCCTGCAATAAGTCCAGCGCCTATACCAACTTTATATCCACCTAAGAGACCTGCTAACACAACACCAATTACCCGTGAATTTGCTATTGCTTCATCAGTAGAAAGATCGGAGGTCCAGCGGCTAAACTGTAAACTTTCCGTACTTAAACTTAAGCCTGTATAGGTTCCGATAATACCGAAGAAGCCGAAGAAAAGAATGGCAATGTATTGTTGCTTTCGATTTAGTTCATCTTGGTATATCATTCCTCTAAAAAAAGTGAATCGGGTTAGGATAAAGGCGATGGTTACGATAATTCCTAACCTTTCTACCATTGTAATTAATAGCTCGAACATAGGAAATCTCCTTTAATACTCTTCAATTATTTTAATAATAGTATAGCGGTTTTTATAGGTTATACAAATATCATAATCTGTATTTTTACAAGCGAAAAACCCTCACTTCCTACAAGTAAGGGTTAAAACTTATTCTTCTACAATTAACGAAATTGTCATTGTTGCATGTCCGATACCGCATAGTTTTGTACAAAGTCCTTTGTATTCACCAACTTCGTTTGCGGTATAAACTTCTGGAGCTCTTTCTGAAAGAATGAGCTTAGTCCCATGAAACTGTATACCGTGAGAAACGTTATTGTCAGTTTTTAAGGTGAATTTTACTGTTTCTCCTTTTTTTAGTACGATTTCCTCTGGTTCAAATCGAAAATCTTCGATGTCCGGTCCGGTATAACCTGTAATGGTTATCTCTCTATCTACTTCTACTATTTCGTCAGTTGTAATAGTATTAGACTGCCCACAACTGGATAAAATAAGAAGAAATAGAATAGTAGTAATAAAGAAAAGTTTTTTCATAATCGCAATGCCTCTCTAATAAATTTATTATGTTTATCACACACATTATAACGGAAAATAAGAGACGGTGTCGATTTTTAAAGGATGAAATATTTCTTATTTACGAACGACATCTGGATAAATTCAAGTTAATACGTTACAATCGTTCTTAATTAAGAACAATGAATAGAAAGAAAAAAAGAGGTGAACTATGTACGGATTATTTTTAAGTTTATTAATATTAAACGGCATAGATGGAGTTCTCACTTTTATTGGGTTGAAATTTAATATGATCGAAGAGGCCAATCCGCTTATGTCACTCCTATTCACCCACAATCCATATTTATTTTTAATTATAAAAATTACTCTATCTTTCCTTCTACTCATTTTTCTTATTAGAAAACAAATACCTAATACTAGGTTAGTAAAAATACTATCCATTTTTGCAATTGCTAGTTATTCATATGTAACTTGTCTCCATTTAGTTGGATTTATTACTGGATTTAACATAAAAAAGGGTCCAAAAAATCAGTCGATACTCATTTTTTGGACAGCCCTGTTATTGTTTTTATTTAATAAAATTCTGTGTTAAGTAAAATAGCCCACCATTAATAATTTCTACTTCTATTTTTGGTTCATATTGTTCCTGTAATGCGATCATTTCCGTTTCGTATACTTCAGGCTTTTCCTCCAAATTCTCGTAAAAGTGATTGAGTAAATTCAAATCCTTTTGCCATCTTTCACGTGCCTCTTCTGCCCATGTATGATCATCGCTAGCAATAAACCCTCTTACGTAATGCTCCAATCTTGATAGCCCACTTTGCGGTTTAATGATTGGTGACATCGTAAAACAAAAGTCCGGAATTTTTGGAGTTACACTAATGTTTTTCATCTTTTCTTGGAATTGTTCGACAATTGCTCCGGAAATTAAATGGATGCCAAGAGATTTCAACATATCTTTTTTACGGTCACATTTATATGATATTTTCAAGTTTACATTTAACCAAGGGTGTAGTGCTAAATGTCCGTTAGGTGGGACTGTTTTTACATGTTCATAAAGACGAATGTAGTTACCTAATTTTCTCGTTGATTCAAAAATTTGACGAAGGCGAGGAGAGCCGAAATGAACGACATCTCCTTTAATATCATCAGGTGCTTCATTTTGATTCGTTATTAGCGTCAATTTCATTGGATTCGGAACGCCACCTGTTTTCTCTAAATAATGCCAGTAAAAGGGGCGATTTATTAATTCTTTATCCATTTCAATCGTCAGTTGCACGGTTAAATGGTGTTGCTCGTTTTCGATAATTTCGCAATTATTCGCAGTGAAATATCGTTCTAAATAATTATGAATCTCCTGCTGCTGCATGATTTAGTGACTCCTTTCGTAACTGATCGGCAAATTGGATTACCGATGATAAGTTTTCCATTTTAATTTTCATTTCTCCTTCAGACTTAGAGTTAAGAAGAATGTCTTCCATCTGATCTTCAAAATCTTTAATATCAAGCTTAGATAAAATTTCATCAAGCTCTCCAATAACCCGTTCGAATAGATGAATTTTTTCATATAATAGCTTTAAAATGTGTTCTTCCACGGTGTTTTTCGTTGCAAAGTTATAAATATGAACATCTTTTTCTTGCCCCAATCTGTGAATCCTACCAATTCGTTGCTCTAATCTCATCGGATTCCAAGGCAAGTCATAGTTAATAATATGGTTGCAAAATTGAAGGTTAATACCCTCACCACCAGCTTCGGTCGCAATTAATACTTGTACTCTGTTTTTAAAGAGCTCTTTCATCCAATCTTTTTTTCCTCGTTTAAATCCCCCGCGGAACGGTACAGACGTAATCCCATTTTGTTGAAGAAACCATTGTAAATAAAGCTGTGTTGCACGGTATTCCGTAAAAATAATAACTTTATCATCAATTTTTTGGATTAATTCTAATACTTTCTGAGCTTTAGAGTTTTCTGAAACTGCATCAATTTTTTCTTTTATATTATGAAGTACTGCTGGAACTTCATAATTTGGATCTTCTTTTGTCTTGCGCTCAACCATGTTTTTTAATGTGAAAAATACGGCTTCTCGACTACTACACGCTTCTCGCTGCAATGTCAAAATGGAAAATTGACTCGTAATAGGAAGTTCTTCATTATGCTTTAAATCACAAATTGTTTGATAAAGCTGTTGTTCTTGTTCGTTGAATTCTATTATGCAAGACTCCACATGTCGTTTGGGCCAATCAATACCTGTATCACCACGACGGTTTCGTATCATAACTTTATTCACTAGCTCTTTTAAATACTCATCATTTTCGAGTTTTCTCTCTTTCGCTTTGAATATTTCCTCAAAGTATTGTTCGCTTCCTAAATGTCCAGGCTTTAATAAAGAAACTAGGTTAAATATTTCTTCGACTTTATTTTGAATAGGTGTAGCTGTTAATAATAAACAAAACTTCTTTTTTAGCGCTTGCACAAACTCATAGTTTTTTGTTTTATTATTTTTTAGTTTATGAGCCTCATCAATAATGACCATATCGTATTGTTGTTCGAATATAATATCACGATGAGGGTTTCTTTTTGCGGTATCAATAGAAGAAACAACTACGTCACATTGTTCCCAAACATAGCTTTTTTTCTGGGCAATTGCAGGTATATAAAATTTTTGATTTAATTCAATCGCCCATTGCGAAACGAGTGATGCAGGTACTAATATTAGTACTTTTTTTACAAGGCCACGAATCATATATTCTTTTAGTACTAGACCAGCTTCAATCGTTTTGCCGAGCCCTACTTCATCAGCTAAAATTGCTTTTCCGTTCATTTCACCCACTACTTTTTTAGCTACTTCTAATTGATGGGGCAATGGAGTTAAGTTTGGTAAATAATTAGGAGCTTGTAACCCTTCAAACTGTTCAATCGCCATATGCTCCTCTGCTTCCAGTGCAAGCTGAAATAAATCAAAGTTCGACCAAGGACCATCATCCTCCATTCTTTTCATTAAATCTTCTTGCCAACTCGAGTCGAAGCTTATTTCTAAATTCATTGAAGAGCATCCTTTCTATAAAAAAATAGTGTTTTTTTGCTGTAAATTTAATAATATGCTTATATGTAATCGTTTCCTAAGAACAAAAGACGAACTTTATAGTCATAAAAAAATAAAAATGTTAAGGGATTTATTGTTGCCTTTTTATTAGTGTAAGTGGTAGGATAATAGTGAGTATTCGATAGAATGTTACAAATATTTATTTACTAATTTGATACATTCTAGTATGACCCATTTTATCGTTAAATATGTAGCGAATGATGGCAAGGGGAGAGACTGTCAGTTTAACAGCACCGAAGGAGCAAGCAAATTATTTGTGAATCTCTCAGGTAAAAAGACTCTTGCTGGACGCAACTCTGGAGAGCGTTCCATAATTAGGGAACCACCAAAGGGGAAAGCCTTTATTCGATTCGAATAGGGTAAACTTTCAGGTGCAAGGACAGAGAACTCACTTTTACAAGGGGGGGTTCTGTCCTTTTTTGTTTTGATCAAAGAAACAAAAATCTCTATCAAATTGTTTAAAAAATGTAAATCTTTTAAAAATGTGAAGGGGGCCAAATCTGTGTCACAATTAAGTAGAACTCCAATATTTGACCTGTACAAAGAGTACGGAGGTAAGACAATCGATTTTGGCGGATGGGAATTGCCTGTCCAGTTTTCAAGTATTAAAGAAGAACACGAAGCGGTCCGTACGAAAGCTGGATTGTTCGATGTATCCCACATGGGCGAAATTGAAGTAAAAGGTACAGGAAGTCTTCGCTTTTTACAAAAAATGATGACAAATGACGTTTCCACAATGAAAGACGGTGGAGCGCAATATACAGCAATGTGCTATCCAAATGGTGGTACAGTAGATGATTTATTAATATATAAAAAGGCGGACAACGACTATTTACTAGTTGTTAATGCTGCGAATACAGATAAAGATTATGAATGGTTAATAGAACATATAACGGAAGATGTTGAAATAGTAAACATCTCTAGTAACGTTGCACAATTAGCACTTCAAGGTCCACTAGCAGAACAAACATTACAAAAGCTAACAGAGACTGATTTATCACAAATTAAGTTTTTTAAATTTATAGATGGTGTTAAAGTTGCTGGAGAAACTACATTAGTTTCTAGAACTGGCTATACAGGAGAAGACGGTTTTGAAATTTACTGTTCAAACGAGGCAGCTCCGAAACTATGGTCTGCTATTTTAGAAGCTGGGAAAGAATTGGGTGTACTTCCTATTGGTCTTGGTGCAAGAGATACACTTCGTTTTGAAGCAAATCTTGCTCTTTACGGTCAAGAATTATCAAAAGACATTACTCCAATTGAAGCAGGAGTTGGTTTTGCTGTTAAACCGAATAAAGAGGAAGACTTTCTCGGAAAAGCAGTGTTAAAAGAACAAAAAGAAAATGGTGCACCTCGTAAACTAGTTGGTATCGAAATGATTGATAAAGGAATTCCACGTCATGGCTATGAAGTATTTGTGGGTGATGAGAAAATTGGTGAAATTACTACCGGTACTCAATCACCAACTTTAGGGAAAAATATTGGTTTAGCATTATTAAAAGCTGAATTCACAGAGCTTGGTCGTGAAGTAGAAGTACAAGTGAGAAAGAAACGTTTAAAAGCAGTGATTATAAAAACTCCATTTTATAAACGTCCGAAAAATTAAGGGGGAAGCTAACATGAAACATCGTTATTTACCGATGACAGAGACTGACCAAAAAGAAATGTTAGAAACAATTGGTGTTACATCAATTGATGAATTGTTTGCTGATATTCCAGAAAAAGTTCGATTTCAAGGAGAACTTAACATAAAAAAAGCAAAACCTGAAACGGAATTAATGAAGGAATTGCAGCAACTTGCAGATCAAAACAAAAACTTAAAGCAATATACATCATTTTTAGGTGCTGGTGTATACGACCATTACATGCCAGTTATTGTGGATCATGTTATTTCTCGTTCCGAGTTCTACACTGCTTATACGCCATACCAGCCTGAGATTTCTCAAGGTGAATTACAAGCCATTTTTGAATTCCAAACGATGATTTGTGAATTAACAGGAATGGAAGTAGCGAACTCTTCTATGTACGATGGAGCAACATCGTTGGCGGAAGCAGCAATGCTATCATGCGGTCAAACTCGAAAGAAAAAAGTATTAATTTCTAGCGCAGTTCATCCAGAATCGAAAGATGTTGTAAAATCGTACGCAAGTGGTCAATACGTAGAAGTAGTAGAGGTCCCTTCTGTTGACGGTGTAACAGACCTTGACGCTTTAAAAGAGTTAATGGATAGTGACGTGGCAGCAGTACTTGTTCAATATCCTAACTTCTTTGGACAAATCGAAAAACTGAAAGATATTGAAGAAATAGTACATGCAGAAAAAGCTATGTTCGTTGTTTCGTCTAACCCACTTTCTTTAGGTGCGTTAACACCTCCAGGTAAACTAGGGGCAGATATCGTTGTTGGAGATGCGCAACCATTCGGTATTCCAACACAATTCGGTGGACCACATTGTGGTTACTTTGCTGTAACATCTAAATTAATGAGAAAAGTACCTGGCCGATTAGTAGGTCAAACAGTAGATGAAAAAGGTCAACGAGGCTTCGTATTAACATTACAAGCGCGTGAACAACATATTCGTCGAGATAAAGCGACTTCTAATATTTGTTCAAATCAAGCATTAAATGCACTAGCTGCATCTGTTGCGATGACAGCCCTTGGGAAACAAGGTGTAAAAGATATGGCTACCCAAAATATACAAAAAGCTCATTATGCGAAACAACAGCTTGAGCAGCACGGTGTTCAAATAGCGTTTTCGGGACCATTCTTCAATGAGTTTGTAGTGCGCTTAAATAAACCAATTGAAGAAGTAAATGAACATTTACTCTCTAAAGGAATTATTGGAGGATATGATTTAGGTCAAACGGATCCAAACTTGAAAAATCACATGTTAATTGCCGTAACTGAACTACGTACAAAAAATGAGATTGATACACTTGTGAAAGAATTGGGGGATGGCAATGAATAAGCAAGGAAACCAACCGTTAATTTTTGAACTATCGAAAGAAGGCCGAATTGGCTACAGCTTGCCGGAAATGGACGTTCCAACTATTAATGTGGAAGACGTTATTCCTGCCGATTATATACGCCAAGAAGAACCAAATTTACCAGAAGTATCTGAGCTAGATATTATGCGCCATTACACAGCACTATCTAACCGAAACCACGGTGTAGATTCTGGCTTCTATCCACTTGGTTCTTGTACAATGAAGTACAACCCTAAAATCAATGAAAACGTGGCGCGCTTCCCAGGATTTGCCCATATTCACCCGTTACAACATGAAAGTACTGTACAAGGTGCGTTAGCATTAATGTATGATTTACAACAGCACTTAAAAGAGATTACTGGTATGGATGAAGTAACACTTCAACCAGCTGCAGGGGCACACGGTGAATGGACTGGATTAATGATGATCCGTGCTTTCCATGAGAACAACGGAGATACAAACCGTACGAAAGTTATCGTTCCTGACTCTGCACATGGTACGAATCCAGCTTCAGCAACTGTGGCAGGATTCGAAACTATCACAGTTAAATCCGACGAAAATGGATTAGTAGATTTAGAAGATTTAAGACGTGTTGTTGGTCCTGATACAGCAGCTTTAATGTTAACGAACCCGAATACACTAGGACTATTTGAAGAGAACATTTTAGAAATGGCAGAAATTATCCACGGTGTTGGCGGTAAATTATATTACGACGGTGCTAACTTAAACGCTGTTTTAAGTAAAGCTCGTCCTGGAGATATGGGCTTTGACGTTGTTCACTTAAACTTGCATAAAACATTCACTGGCCCTCATGGTGGTGGTGGTCCAGGTTCTGGTCCAGTTGGAGTGAAAGCTGACTTAATTCCGTATCTTCCTAAACCATTAGTAGTACAACACGAAAATGGTGAGTATGGCTTTGATTATGATCGTCCACAATCTATCGGTCGTGTAAAACCTTATTACGGAAACTTTGGCATTAACGTTCGTGCATATACTTATATCCGTACAATGGGTCCTGATGGGCTAAAAGCTGTTACAGAATATGCCGTACTAAATGCGAACTACATGATGCGTCGTTTAGCGGAACATTATGATCTACCATTTGATCGTCATTGTAAGCATGAGTTCGTTCTATCAGGGAAGCGCCAAAAGAAACTAGGAGTACGTACGCTTGATATCGCGAAACGTTTACTAGACTTTGGCTATCATCCACCAACAATCTACTTCCCGCTTAACGTGGAAGAGTGTATTATGATTGAGCCGACTGAAACAGAGTCTAAAGAAACGCTAGATGAATTCATTGAAGCGATGATTCAAATTGCAAAGGAAGCAGAAGAAAACCCAGAAATCGTTCAAGAAGCACCACATACTACTGTAATTGGTCGCTTAGACGAGACGATGGCTGCGCGTAAACCAATATTACGTTATCAACCAGAATAATAAAAAAAGAGGGCCGATTAATATGATCGGTCTTCTTTTTATATGTGGAGGCACGCATCTTTTCGATAACATTAGAGATGGCTTATAAACATCTGTGTTCAGGCTAAAACATTGAGTATTATTCTTCTTAAAACGTACATAAAATCAATTATAATAAAGTAAGCGTAATCATTTATTAAAGGAGATGAGTCAAAATGTACTATGAACAAACCAAACAGATTCGACAAGATTTATTACATAATATTGAGAAATTAAATGAGCAAGATCTTATTAAAAAACTCGACGGATGGACGATAGGAGAAATATTAGAGCACTTATATCTTACGGAAAGGAAATTTGTTGGCATTATAAAGGAAGCTGTAGCAATACAAATGAATCAGAAAGAAAAAGCTAACCCCGATTTTGACTTGTCTTTTCTTATGGACCGTACGCGTAAGATTAGTGCTCCTAATGACATTTGTCCAACAGTAATACGTATGGCAAAAATGAATTAATCCAATTATTAAGTGAATCAAGGGAAGAACTAGATGAGTTTGTAAGATCAACTCCATCCAATGATTGGAACCAGTATACTAGTCCCCACCGATGGATGGGGGAATTAACAGTTGGAAAGTGGATTGAACTAATCGGTTTTCATGAAAAACGCCATATACATCAAATAGAAGAAATATTACAATCATCGAAATAACAAAAGACTGCTCAAGGTTTTGAGCAGTCTTATAATATTTGTAATTACAATTTTACTTTGTTACGTCTAGCTCCGGCGGCTAGGTCCGGCTCAAACTTCGCAATTCCTCCGTACGATAAGTCAACATCAGCTCTCTATCGTTCGCTGTGTTTCCTTTATCTCCTGCGGAAAAGCTCCAGTTTGATTGGACCTGAACGAGCCGCCTCCGCCTTTGTAATTATTTCGTTTTAATCTTTCCTGTCCATTTTTTAAATCCGCCTTGTAATTGGTAAAGCTCTTTATAGCCTTTACGATGCAGCATTTGTGCTGCACGGCCACTACGCATAGAGTTTTGACAATAGAAATAAACTGGTTTGTCAGGACGGATCTCATTCATACGCATTTTTAACTGAGATAACGGAATATTTCTAGCACCTAAAATATGGCCACCATCAAATTCCTTAGGTTCTCTTATATCAATTAACTGTGCTTTACGGTACCCTGCACGGAATTCTTCCTCAGATAGTGTTTTTAATATTTTTCTTTGATAGAAATAAACAATAACAGAATAGATAATAATCGCAACTACTATTGCAAGTAAAACATATAATGATGTCAACGTATTCAACCCCTCTTTTCTATGTGTACTAAATAATTATATAAAAGGTTGTCGAAAAAGTCATCTTCTAACTAAAAATTTTGCTAGTTAGTATATCTTTTGCTAGACTTACATTATATACATAGTAAGAGAGGAAAACATAAATGGCGAAAGAAACTTGGAGATATATTGATTCTGGCAACCAATCCCCATTTTTTAATATGGCTCTTGATGAGGCCTTATTAGATTGGCATAGTGAAGGGAAAATCCCTCCTACCATTCGATTTTACGGATGGAACCCACCTACGCTTTCGATTGGCTACTTTCAAAAGGTAGATAAAGAAATTAACATGGATGCAGTCAATCAAAATACGTTAGGGTTTGTAAGAAGACCAACGGGTGGACGAGGTGTTTTACATGACAAAGAATTAACATATAGCGTTATTGTGTCCGAAGAACATCCAGAAATGCCTAAAACTGTTACAGAAGCTTATCGAGTCATTTCAGAAGGCATATTAGAAGGGTTTAAACAGCTTGATTTGGACGCTTATTTTGCCATTCCGAGAACTGAGGAAGAAAAAGATGGATTGAAAAATCCCCGGTCAGCAGTATGCTTTGATGCGCCTTCATGGTACGAGTTAGTTGTTGAAGGTAGAAAAGTAGCAGGAAGTGCCCAAACGAGGCAAAAAGGTGTTATTTTACAACATGGCTCGATTTTACTAGATATAGATGAAGATTTGTTGTTTAGTCTTTTTGTATATCCAAACGATCGTGTAAAAGAACGAATGAAACGGAATTTTAAAAATAAAGCAGTTGCAATTAATGCTTTAAGAAAAACTCCTGTTTCGATGGAAGAAGCTAAAATAGCTTTTAAAGAAGGATTTGAAAAAGGGTTAAACATTCATCTAGAACGTTATGAACTTTCTGAAAGTGAAATACAATATGTAGAAAAGCTAGCAAATGAAAAATACGCTACAAAAGAATGGAATTTTAAAAGGTAACGAGTTAATTCTCGGTACCTTTTTATTTTTACCGTCGTTAACATGATTACAATTAAAAGTAAACATGTTTTGACGAAAAAAATATTTATTTATATTTTGGATATCGATTTCGAGAAAGCTTGATACATCAAGTTATTAATAGTAGTGGATATTTTTCAACCTACAAAATATCGCAAAATTCGTCATGAAAAGGATTAAATCTTAATTTCTCTCATTTTATCTCTGTTTTTTTATTATTTAGCGATTTGACAAATAGAGAAATAGTAGGTCTTGAATCAATATGTTGTGTTCTTGTTGATAAAATATATACTATATATAGTTGTTTTATGTTGAAAGTTCATCAATAGATGTGTTATTTTATGATTATACTTTTAAATAGTCATATAGAAGATTAGTAGAATAAGGAGTTGTGATGATGGTTATATCACTTAATGAACAATCAAAGCTGAATAGAGAGAAATTAAATAAAGATATTCAGCAATTCCCTCAAGTACATGAAATTACTGACGACATGAAGCTTACTCATAAAGGTGTTTCTCGTTTAGTAATGTTAGATAGATACGCTTTTAAAGATACAGAAAAGCGTACACTGTCGGAAGGCGACTTTGTTGTGCTAACGATAAAAGAAGATCCAAAATTCCCAGCAAGAGGATTAGGATTTATACAAAGTATAGATTGGACTACCAATAAAGCAAAAGTTTTAGTAGAAGAAGAATATCGTGGTGTACTATCAAAAGAAGTAGAAATAGAAACAGGAATCGTAGAACGGTCTCTTGATGTTATTGAAAAACCTCTTGAGATCTTCTACGAACAAATTGCAAAAAGAAATGCAACAGGTTTAGCATCAGTAGAAAAAACGGAAGAAAAACGTAAAGAATGGACTGAGAAGTTTTACCAGGAGCTAGTATCAATGAACTTTGTACCAGCTGGGCGCGTATTATATGGGGCTGGCTCAGGCACGGAAGTTACATTCTTTAACTGTTACGTAATGCCTTTCGTTCAAGATTCACGTGAAGGTATTTCAGAGCACCGTAAACAAGTTATGGAAATCATGAGCCGTGGTGGCGGTGTAGGTACAAACGGATCGACACTTCGTCCAAGAAATACACTAGCTCGCGGTGTAAACGGTAAATCATCTGGTTCTGTTTCATGGTTAGATGACATTGCTAAACTTACACATCTTGTTGAGCAAGGTGGATCCAGACGCGGAGCTCAAATGATCATGTTAGCCGACTGGCATCCTGATATTATTGAGTTCATTATTTCAAAAATGCAAAATCCTAGAATACTACGTTATTTAATTGAAAACACAAACGATGAAGGTATAAAAAAGGCAGCGGAAGATAAGCTGAAATTTACACCGTTAACTCTACAAGAAGAGTCAATGTATCAAGGTATTGTAAATTACAAACATATTCCTGGATACGGTGGTTTCAGTGAAGGGATTATTAGAGATGCAGAACTTAAGTTAAGAGAAGGCGGAACATACTCTGTTCACAATTCGGAGTTCTTAACAGGAGCAAACATTTCCATCTGCTTAACAAAAGAGTTCATGGAAGCAGTTGATACCGATAGTGAGTACGACCTTCGTTTCCCAAGTGTTGAAAACTATTCCAAAGAAGAAATGGAACACTACAACAACGAATGGCATCAAGTAGGTGACGTTCGTGAGTGGGAAAAGCAAGGTCACGGCGTACGTGTGTATCGCACAATTAAAGCTCGTGAACTGTGGAATTTAGTTAATATTTGTGCAACATACTCCGCAGAACCAGGAATTTTCTTCATGGATAATGCGAATGACATGACAAATGCAAAAGCATACGGTCAACAAGTTGTAGCAACTAATCCATGTGGAGAACAGCCGCTAGCTCCTTACTCTGTATGTAACTTAGCAGCGGTAAACCTTGCTGAAATGGCAAATAAAGAAACAAAAACAGTCGACTTCGAAAAACTAAAGCGTACAGTAGAAGTCGGAGTAAGAATGCAAGATAACGTTATTAATGCAACACCTTACTTCTTAGAAGAAAACAAAAAGCAAGCGTTAGGAGAAAGACGTGTTGGTTTAGGTGTTATGGGGTTACATGATCTTCTCATTTACTGTGAATCTGTTTACGGTTCAGATGAAGGTAACAAATTAGTTGATGAAGTATTTGAAACGATCGCAACAACTGCATACCGCGCTTCGATTGAGCTTGCGAAAGAAAAAGGTAGCTTCCCATTCTTAGTTGGCGAAACAGAGGAAGAGACAGCTAAATTACGTGAGGCGTTTACACAAACTGGTTTCATGAGTAAAATGCCTGAAGATGTTAAAGAAAACATTAAAGCTTATGGAATCCGTAACTCTCACTTGTTAACTGTTGCTCCTACAGGTTCTACTGGAACGATGGTTGGAGTATCGACAGGATTAGAGCCATACTTCTCCTTCTCTTATTTCCGTAGTGGTCGTTTAGGGAAGTTCATGGAAGTAAAAGCTGATATCGTTCAAGAATATTTAGATCGTCATCCTGAAGCTAATCCAGAGGAATTACCGGAGTGGTTTATTTCCGCAATGGAATTATCCCCAGAGGCGCACGCGGATGTTCAATGTATTATCCAAAATTGGATTGATAGCTCTATTAGTAAAACAGTTAATGCTCCTAAAGGATATTCAGTAGATCAAGTAAAGAAAGTATACGAGCGTCTATATAAAGGTGGTGCAAAAGGTGGTACGGTTTACGTGGATGGTAGCCGTGACACACAAGTTCTAACTTTAAAAGCAGAGGAAAACTTTGCTGGAGATGTAACAGAACAATTAGAGATGGTGGAAGAAGAGAAAAAGCCAGTAGTACTAGTTGAAACAATTCATGACCTGCGCTCGACTAATGTTACTTTCGGTTCTGAAGTTGGTAACACTTGCCCAGTTTGTCGTGTAGGGGAAGTAAAAGAAATTGGCGGCTGTAACACGTGTACGGATTGCGGCGCGCAATTAAAATGTGGTTTATAAACGTTTGAGAAATTAAGTAGCTCGTCCTAACGAAAAAAGATGTTAGGACGAGCTACTTTTTTAAAAGTAATATTCCAAATTGTGGTATTATTAAAACTGCAATTAAATTACATATAAGATGAAGTAACGGAGGGAATATGAGTTTAATACTGTTATATGTATACAAAATGATAGAGTATATGGTAATTGCTGTCCCTTTTTATATAATAGGTAGATTTGTTTATATGAAAAGGAAAAAACAACAAGCAAGTGTAGGGCGAGAGTTGCTATTAGGCTTTTTTTCTCTTTACATCATTGCAGTAGCATCCCAAACGATTATTCCAAAATGGGATGCGGGGATTATTAGTTCGACGGGAGAATTTTATTTTAATGTACAATGGTCAAATGAAATAGCTAGCGTCAATATCATCCCGTTTCGGACACTTTTCCTATATCTTCAAGCAAATCCTAACATAGACAATTGGAGTAGTTTATCAATGGTTAATATATTTGGGAATATGTTTGTTTTTACACCGATTGGAATTTTCGTTCCTCTTCTTTATCGAAGAGTGCGTTCGCTTAAAAAGATATCAGTAGTTGCTCTAGCGGTTACATGTTTCATCGAAATAACACAATTATTTATCGGACGAAGTACAGATATTGATGATGTTATTTTGAACACAATTGGAGTTATGATTGGTTATGGGATGTTTGTCTTTATTAAAAGGAAGATTAATAGGAGATTAAAGGGGAATAAGAAAGTTTGGGGATAGGGAAATATACAGTAAATAAAAGACTAGAATACTAGATGTTCATTCTAGTCTTATTGCACCACAATCATCTGAATTCTATCGGTCATTTATGCTCTTTTCGTCCAAAAATTCCTTCACTTGTTCTATCGTTAAGCCAATTTCTTTCGCGATTAAAAGAAGCTCAATCCAGTCTGGGTCTAGCATATCATAACTTTTTTCCTTTACCGTTTCCATTCAAATCATCCCCAATATTAAAGGCTAGTAAAACAACCTAAGCACAGTCTTTCTCTAGTAGAAACGAAATATGTTATTTAACTTGCAACCCGTATAATAAAAGATCAACAATTTCTCTTGCTAATTCCTCAGGCTTTTTTTTATCTTGAAACAAATAAGTGGCAGTAAGACGTTCCATAATACCAACTAAACTCTCTGCAACCGTACGCATTTCCACATTCGTCCGAAAGTATCCATCTCTCTGTTCAGACTCTAAGTTTTCCGTGATTAGCTGGACAATATCATTTTTTATCTCTTCTGCATCATCAGACAGATAAAGTCCAATTTTAGTTAAGCTTCGATTGTCATAAAAAAATTGAAAAATTGCAGTTAAGCCGATGGCAATTCTTCCTGGAAGGGAATCTAATTCTAGCCCTGTTTCTAGTCGGCTTTTTTTCGTAAGGAGAGCAAATTTGTTTCGAAACAAGCCAACTAATTCCTGAAATATTGCTTCTTTACTAGGAAAATAAAGATAAAAGGTAGGTTGCGTAACTCCAGCTTTTTTCACAATTGTGCTTATTTTCGTTGAGAAATATCCATGTTCTGCAAATTCATCAGCTGCTATCGATAGTAATTGAGCCTTACTATGCTCGCCACTGGAACCTTGCTTACGGCCCCTTTTTCCCATTATGTAAACCCCTCATTCCATTATATTACTCAAGAGTATTATCTTATAAGAAGTTTAATCTCGTCAAGTTGTTTTTTACAAAATATTTCGAATAGTTCATAATAATGTTAAAGTTCGATTAGAAGTAAGAGGTACAAGAACAAATAACTTTAAATGATAATTAATGAACTTTTTTTAAAGAGAGGTTTTAAAAGTGAAAATTATTAAAGATAAGAAAAGAAGTTTCGATTTGGAACAGTTCCTAGCTAAGCCTTTGTTCGCGCATTTGTCGACAGTCGAAGAGGACTTTCCAAGAGATTCCCCAGTTTGGTTTCTTTGGAATAATAACATACTTTGGATTATAGGGACTTCTTCCGATAGTTTTCCAAAGAGAATAAGGGTAAATAGAAACTGTGCTATCGGTATCGTAGATTTCGACGTGAAAACCGGTCTCGTATTGCATGCGGGTTTTAGAGGTGTTGCCACTGTTGAGCCATTTAATCATACAATTGCAAATCGATTGTTGGCGAAATATTTAGGAGAGAATATGGAACAATGGGATCCACGATTTAAACATTTGGATGACAGTAATGTTTTAATACGTTTCAAACCTGAGACGGTAGTGGTTAGAGATCAATCATATAGTATTAACTAATCGTATAGTTGATTTATAATTAATATTCGATATAAGACTAGAAGAAATTCTATAATTCCTTCCCGCGTTTTGCCATGTATAAGAATTAGTGTTCTCCCACCTCCACGGTATATATAACATCTGTTTAGGTGGGAGGTAACGGTTTATTCTAATGGTTTTTATTAACAACCCTCTACTGAAAAGTTAACTAATTGTTCCAGGTGAGACAATTGTTACTTTTACATTCGTTTTAATTTCAGCATCCTTTAGAACCTTGTTCCAGTTTTCTTTTGTCCAGTTGCTACTATTTCGTACTTTTACTTTTTCTCCTAACCCAATTGGATCAATTTCTAACTCTTGAAAGTGCTTAATTACTTTTCTTAGCTGTTCATTCAGCTGCTCGCTCACTTTTTGTTCTAATTCCACTTGGTTTTGTAACGTATCCAACTTTTTATGCCCCTCGTAGTCAATTACACTTCCGTTAACAAATAAATTAGTTGAAATAGTTAAGTTTTGTAAATCTCCATTTGTTTCAATTAATATTCGGGTTTTGACAAATCGTAATGTCGTAACCCCTTCATTTAATGAAATGCTCATATCAGGAATGTTTCTTCTTTTTTTTAATGCTTCTACTAATTTTGCTTCTTCGGGACTTATAGTGGAAATAAATTTATCCCCTTTAAATAATGCTACTCTCGTAATTTTTAGCGAGTTTTCATTGATTACTTCTAAGTAAGGGGTGGTAGGATCTGAGATATTGTCTGTAAGCCGATAAATAAAATCATGTATTGTAGTAAAAGGATTAAACGCGACTGCTATTCGCGGTGTTAATAGTTCATTAAGGTACACATTAATTTCAGGCTTGTCTTCATATGGTAGCGAGAGAGCTTCTTCAGCAGAACCACTAATAACAGCGACGAACACATTAGCCCCGACGTTAGGATCTCTATAAAGATGTTCAATAGTCTCCCATATTCCAACTTTAGCGGCATACTCCTCACTAAACAATAATACCCTTAATTGAGCTAGTGATAGTATTTTTTCAGATATTGTTGACATTTCTAACACTGCCTGATGTGGAACTTCCACTGTTGATGTCCCTTGCTGTACTTTTTCTTTTTCTTCCTCTCTCGTAGGAGAAAGTGTCATAGTTACTTTTACTTGTCTTTCATCAACATAATCAAAACCCATTATCCCAACCATCCCTAAATCTTCTATAACCGGATACTCTACATTTGGATTTTGACAACTAACTACAATAGGTAATAACAAAAAGGCGATAAGAAGTTTCGGTTTCAAGAAGTGAACCCTCCTTTACGAGAAGATTTATCCATTATATTTTTTAATAAATAAGTGATCATTAATAGATAAGGGATAGCTAACATAAAGTATCCATAAAAAATATTCCATTCATAGAAAAGAAGTAGTTGTATTTGGAAGGGAATAGGGCCGTTAAATAGTATCCATGATAGAAAAGCGACTGCGTAAAGATGCCAAGTACGATTTTTATTTTTGGAGAAAATAGCATCAAATCCCTTTTTAGAGATCCATAAATACGCTGCAGAAGTAGATAAAATTAAAAATGCCCAAAGTGAGGTGCCGAAAACCTCTACTCTTTCTATAAACGGTAGTTTTACAGCTTGAAATAGATTAAGTAGAGGAAATAGCAAATTAGTAAGCTGCCATTCAGAAAAGTAAACTACGCTAGCTAGCGATATAATAACGTATATAATAACTACAATCCAAATACCAATGCTAGCATGTAGAAATGCCCTTTTTTGATCCATGATATAGGGAAAGAAAAATGCTAATATGCCAAAACCGAAAAACGCTTCAAATCCATAATGGATAGACTTGCCCCATTCCAATAAACTTACTTCCCATGTAGGAATAACATTAACCCAGTGCCCAGCTTGAAATGCCCACTTTGTAAAAATCATCATCCAGGCTGTAAAGAAAAAAGAAAACATACAAAACCGAGCAATAGATTTTATTCCCCCTAGGACAATGGTGACTAATGGAATGTAAAGAGCAATAGACATAAATGATACTGTATAATTCGGTAATGCAACCGTTTGGACTAGTCTTAAGTATGAATGAATTACATTACCTACTTGTAAAATTCCATAAAATATAATTAATAAATGAACAATTGTCCCTAAAATTTTCCCCCATAGTTTCTCAATAACAATAAAAAAAGGGTCATTTGGGAATTTTCTTCCTATATAGACAATTGGGAAAATAGAAATATTGGCAATAACACCTAACAAAAAGGGGACAATCCATTGGTTGTTTCCGACATTACTAATGTCCTTTGGAAGGGTTAAAAGCCCAATTCCGATCATAATATTTTGTACGAGGAATATAACATGGTACTTATTGAGTTTTTTAAATCTTCCCTTGTCCATGGACATTACTCCTCATCTAGTGGTTTAACAAGATCTTTTTTTGCTCGTGAAATTCCAGGTCTCTTTGTCATATACTTAACCGGCGCTCGGAGAACACTATTTAATAAATCAGACCATTTTCTTGGAATGACTGGCGAAATAAATGGAGAGCCAAGTGACGTTAGGTTGGAAAGGTGATTTATTAACCAAGCGAGTGTTACCATTTGCCCAAACATTCCAAGCACACCTGCAGCAATTATAAATAAATAGCGAATAAGGCGTATTGCGTTACTCATTAAAAAGTTTGGAGATATAAAGGATAGAAGAGCAGTAGTTGCAACTAGTACAATTAATATATTACTTGCAAGTCCAGCCTCTACAGCAGCCGTTCCGATAACAATACCGCCTACAATACCAATTGTTTGTCCAATCTTTGTAGGCATTCTAGAACCAGCCTCCCGAAGTATCTCAATAACTAGTTCAATGATAAGTACCTCTAATACAGGTGGAAAAGGTACTCTCGCCCTTGAATCAGCTAGTATAGATAAGAGTTGCGGAGGCAACATTGCTGGATGAAACGTCAGCACCGAAACATATGTTGACGTGAGTAAAATGGAAACGAAAAATCCAAAAAGGCGTAAAGTCCTTAAAAGTGTTGCAGTCGTCCATCTATTATAAAAGTCTTCCGGTGACATAAACATTTCCATGAACGTAGTTGGTAAAATAGCAACCTCAGGGCTTCCGTTTAATAGTACTAAAATTTTTCCGTTCAAAAGCTCATTTACAGCCCAGTCTGTTCTAACTGTAATTCCAAATTGAGGGAAAGGAGAGAATGGATTATCTTCTAATAGCTGTTTTAGAACTGGCATCCCTATAAACCCATCGTATTCGACATTTTCGAGCCGAACGATAACTCGATCAACATTTTCTTTGTTTGCTAGGTTACCCAAATATACAATGCTCACAGAATTTTTTGTTTCTGTTCCTAAAAAGAAAGATTTGCTTTTTAACTCTGTTGATCGAATCCTTCTCCTAATCAAAGACATATTTGTTTCAATAGATTCTACAAATGCATCTTGTGGCCCTAAGATTGTTGTTTCATTTTCAGGTGCAGTAATGGATCGTTCTGGGGCATTAAACGCTGGAAGTTTATAAATAATATTTTCATCCAGACTATTAAATAAAAAGGCAAACCCACTTGCTAGTTCATGAAGTAAAAGACTTTGATCTTGATTATTTATCTTTTCTAGTTTATTTAATTTTTTGAACACGCTAGTGGTAGTCTCACTATCTGAAATAGGATCAATCATTTTCTCTTGGATACTAGAGGCATCGACAATTGAAGAAATATACATTACAGTAAAACAATGGTCTTCGATGCTAATTTCTTTTACAACTAAATCATCTATATTTTCTACCTTCTTAAGAATGGTCTTAAGCGTAACGTTGATAACTTCTGTATTAAATTCTTCTTTCTTTTTTGGCTCTTTAAATTTTCGTTTATATTTTTTCCAATCCAAAGTTTATACCCCTTAATTAACCTATTTACGTTTATATTGACCACCAAAATTCTTTATATTCATATGCTGCTTATTAATACCGCTAATAAAAAGAGGAAGACAATTTATAATACTTGTCTTCCTCAATATATGTTTGTAAGTAATAAGACTATAGAACTTAAACTTGATGTAAAATCACCTGGCTCAGAAAAATCTGTCCCTACTTCCGCTAATGAAATTGCAAATGCATTTCGCAAAATAATAGATGAGTTAAAATTAGAAGTAGACAGAAAACTAACAGATGAAAAGCTATTAGAAGAAGTTGAAAGTTTTGGTCGTACAACACCAAGAGGAGCTCTTCTTAAAGTTCTTATGGACCACAGTATTCACCACCGTGGCCAGATGACTGTATTATTGCGTCAAGCTGGTTTACAAGTTCCTGGTGTTATGGGTCCTACTAAAGAAGATGGATTAGTTAATTAAATTTTTTTCAGATTTAAAACATGATGACAAGTAAGCTCGGGGTTAAACCTCTGGGCTTTTTTTCTTCTAACAATGGGGACGAGGTCAATAACGTATCTTTATAATAAAAAAGAATGTAAATAAAATGAACTTTTTACTCAACACAAAACTCATATAGGGGAGAGAGGTGAGAGCATGAATATCGTTCGGTTAGTGAACAAAGCGAAAAGGGGTAATAAGGAGGCGCTTCTACAATTGATTATGGAGGATAAGGATACATATTACCGACTTGCTTTTAGCTACATGGGGAATTCACATGATGCAATGGATGCAATGGAAGACATGATTGTAAAGATATATGAAAAAATTGATCAATTGAAAAAAGAAGAAGCGTTTTACAGTTGGAGTAAAACAATTCTAGTAAATAGTTGCAAAACGATGCTTCGAAAGAACAAAAAATTAATTTTAATTGATGACTGGAATGAACAGTCAGATGAAATATCTCATGCTTTGACCAGTAACCCTTATTTAAAAAGTGTTCATCAAATGGACATACAGGAAATGCTGCTACAATTAAATAAGCATCAAAAAGAAGCTATTCAACTTAAATATTTTCACGATATGGATTATCAATCAATTGCAACGTTAACAAATGTCTCATTAGGTACAGTGAAATCTAGAATTTTTCAAGGGTTGAAAAAGTTAAGGGAACTACACGGAGGTGAGTGGAATGAGTAACATTGAAGATAAATTAGCGGAAGAAAAAAAACGAATAGACTCTTACACTGCACCTGATGAATTAGAAACTAGATTGAGAGAAGCTTTAAACAAGGCACCAAACAAACAAAAGCAAAATGCTCCTTTATGGAAATTAGTAGCAGTGGCAATGTTTTTTATTGTTATTATAGGTTATCAATATAATGGCTTAGCTTATTATGGAAAAAAACTATTTGGTTTCGATGAAATGATGACAGGCACATTAATGGAATTAAATGAAGAAGGACTTGGACAAATCGTGGACGAAACGGTAACTTTGGTTGATGGAACGAAGCTTACAATAGAAGGTGTTATGGCCGACTCTAATCAACTTATTCTTTATTATTCATTAAATAATCCAAAAGGAATAAAAGATCATATAAGAGATTATTTTCGTTTTTTACCTATTTCAGGCTTTCTGACCAATTCGTTTCCGACATCGGGTACGTTTATTGTTGATGATAATCAAACAGAAATAAAGGGAACACAATCATTTGAACCGGTCAGCCCTTTTGCGAAAAAATTGACGGTCAACTTTCAACAAGGTATGAACAACAACCAAACAGTAGAAGAATTCGTGACTATTCCATATAATCCGAACAAAGCGTTACAAACGGAAATTAAACAATCTATTAATAAAGCGATAAAAGTCGATAAGGGGACGATTACGTTTCAAACGATTAGGGCAACACCTACTATGACAGTTGTGGAAGGGAAATTAAATGTTGAAAATTTTGACCGTGTTCCTGATGCTTTATGGGGTATTCAATTATACGCGAACGGAAAAGAGGTTACGTCATTAGGTGGGGGATATCAATCATCTTTACTAGGAAGAAAATTCTCTCTAAATTACGATGCACTACCAAAAGGTCTCCACTCATTGGAGCTAAAAATTAATGAGTTTGCCGGTTACGAAAATGTTGATAAAAAATTAGCGCTAGCGACTAATAACAACCCTACAATGTTAAACGAAAAAGAATTATGGATACAAGATATCAATACAACATCAGAAATGGTAGAAATAACAATTAGAACAGATAATGATGTAATGTTAGATGGTGTTTCGATTGAAACAGAGGAAGAAGTAACCCCTTTAAAAACTATTGTGAGACAATCATATGTAAAATTAGAAGACGGTCAGCAAATGAAAGAAAGGACGTTATTATTTGAAGCGAATACTGAACCGGAATTTATTTATATTAACGGGATGCATTTCATGAAGGAGTATGGCGATATGATAGAAATACCCGTTGATTAAGGAATAGAAAAAGAGAAGCAATCTGCCCGTTTGCTTCTCTTCTTGTTATAAAACTCTCTTTACACCTATTAATACACTTCTCCAATAGGTGTTAATAGTAGAAATTTGTACTTTTTTCCCTTGGCGGTAAGTGTGTAACATTTTATTGTTTCCTATATAAATTGCTACGTGTCCGATTCGATGAATACCTTTTTTCTTCCGTCTAGTAGTCGTTGAAATAAATAAAAGATCTCTATTAGTTATTTTATAATTATTTGCCGATTGTATTTAACCACTCCTTCAGCTTTGCTTTTTGGTAATATACCTTCCCATTTAATAGAATGTGAGGAATGTGTGGGTACTCACTAATTAATTGTTTCGCATCCTCCTTCGTCACTCCTAAAAAGTAGTGTACGTTATTTTCTTTAATAAGCTCATGATCATCGTCTTCTTCAATAGTTTCTATTAATGATTTCGAATTTGGGGACTGGAAATTTTTTAGTCCTTCTCCAATAAAATAACCTGCAGTTGCAATGCCAATAGCAATAAATAAAAATTCCATATACATACCTCCATTGTCTTAATAATCTATACGATCAAATTTTAAAAAGGTTTCAAAAAACAGCAGTGTTGAAAACTGCCACATATCAGCTTGTCAGCAAAGAAAAGTTCATGTATCATTTTAATTAAAAGCTTGTTTCGGACCACAGATTAGATGGAGGGGATATCATGCCAACACCGAGCATGGAGGATTACATAGAACAGATATATTTACTAATAGAAGCGAAAGGATATGCGAGAGTTTCAGATATAGCAGAAGCCCTAGCGGTTCACCCCTCATCAGTTACGAAAATGGTACAAAAATTAGATAAAGATGATTACTTAGTGTATGAAAAATATAGAGGCCTTATATTAACATCGAAGGGCAAAAAGATTGGTAAACGGTTAGTTGCACGTCATGAACTTTTGGAACAGTTTTTACGAATTATTGGGGTTGAAGAAGAAAACATATATAATGATGTGGAAGGAATTGAGCATCATTTAAGTTGGAATGCTATTGATCGAATAGGGGATCTAGTACAATATTTTGAAGATAATAAAATTCGGGTCGAAGAGTTAGAACAAATTCAAAAACAGAATGAAAATAATTAGTAGTGGAATGTCCCAAGTGTTAGTAGAACTGACTTTTGGGACTTTTTTTGTCAGGTTTCCAAGAAAAATAAGAAGACAAGCTATAAAATTGTCATAAAAAGAAATCTCTTTCACTACATTTAAACATACTGATGAAACTGGGGGTGACCTCCTTGGACATCGATGGTGTTTTTTCAGGTGGTGGAATAAAAGGATTTGCCATGATAGGTGCATTACAAGTGTTAGAAGCGAGAGGTTTTCGTTTTGTACGCGTTGCCGGGACGAGCGCAGGATCCATTATAGCCGCCTTTATAGCTGCGGGATATCGCTCAGATGAAATGTATCAGATGTTAGAAGAAACAGATATGTTAAATTTTTTAGATGAAAGAAAAACACTTATTCCTTCCTCGGTTGGAAAATGGCTACTTCTTTATTGGCGTTTAGGTTTATATAAAGGAGATAGTTTAGAAAAGTGGTTGTATAAAAAATTAGAAGCAAGAGGGGTTCGAACGTTTGGAGACTTGCCGCATCAAAAGTTAAGAGTAATTACTTCTGATGTCACTAGCGGAAGACTTGTCATTTTGCCTGACGATCTCCCAAAGTATAATATTGATCCACGAACATTTCCAGTCGCTAAAGCATTAAGGATGAGTTGTAGTATTCCTTATTTTTTTGAACCTGTTAAAATTAAAAATAAAGGTGTACCGTTTTTATTTGTAGATGGTGGAG
Organism: Sutcliffiella cohnii; assembly: GCF_002250055.1. Lineage (NCBI taxonomy): Bacteria > Bacillati > Bacillota > Bacilli > Caryophanales > Bacillaceae > Sutcliffiella > Sutcliffiella cohnii. Next base: position 2,959,407 of record NZ_CP018866.1, on the reverse strand, counting down.
TACTAAGTAATTTTCCCTTATGGCTATTTGATAAGGATAATGTACAAAAGGTAAGACCTGCATTAGGTATACGATTAAGTTCAAATCTGGAGGGTGTTCCAGTAAAGACGATAAACAATGCAATTACGATGTTTGGAGCTTTGTTTGAAACGATGAAAGATGCTCATGATGCTCGATATATTTCTAGACGTCACGAAAAAAATATAATCTTTATACCAACACAGCATGTAATGACAACTGAATTTGAAATGACGGAGGATAGAAAAAAATCGTTAGTAGAACTAGGTCGTATACGAACGGAAATGTTTTTAAGAAAGTGGTGTTATTAAGGTAGATGAGAGAGGGCGACAGGATTGTCACTACTTTTTGCAAAAAAATAGCAAACAAAAAAATCGAGCTTAAAAAAATGCTCGATTTTTCTTTTTGCCTTTTTTTCCTTCAATGACAGTAAGGTGAGTGGCTGTTTTTCTTTTTGGTTTCGTTGCTTTTTGCGGTTTCGACTTTACTGCTGCACGATCTTTCATATTAAATGTAGAAGGTGCAGGCTTCGCTTGGTATTTCTTTTTTGATTGCTTCACCGCTTTTTTATATTTAGAACCATTTGCTCCGCCGCCTATCCTACCAGCGATAAAATGACGGAACACTAAATAAAAGACAGTTGCAGCTCCAACTATTATTAATAATTGTGTTAGCAGTCCTCTTGTATTCGTGAATAGTTCTGAAATAAGATAAATGATTGCTAATGATAATATAGTCCATAAGATTATTGTTTTTGTTCTACTCTTCATTTGTCTACCTCCCAGCTACACGTAAAAACTAGCACATTTATGCATAATTCCTAGTAACATTACTAGGATGAGGCTCGCTCGAAAAATTTATACTATTAACTTAAAAAACTTTTTGTAAAGTTTTGATTAGTAGGAGAATGTTGTTAGTTTTATAAGAAAAACTATCTCACTAAAAGTGTAACCTTTCATACATCTTAACTATATCATCTATAATGTTCAATTCCTAATAATTATAAACATTATCCCTATTATGTATATTCGATTTGAAACATAAAATCTCCTTTTTCTGACCAGTCATTATTATGATATTCATGGTAGCGTTTCGGATAAAATTAGTTATTGTTATTTTTGTAAAGTACTTGAATGAAAGCGGTTCTGAATTGGAAAGATATATAGAAAGCATGAAAAAGAGGTGATACTAAATTGGCTGGTGAAGAAAAATTAGAACAAAATCAAAGAGAGGAACCGATGAGTTTAATGACAAGAGTCGTCATTACTGGTTTGGTCGGTGGCCTTCTTTGGAGTGCGTTAGGTTACCTTGCCTATGTATTTAACTTTATTGAGATTAGCCCTAATGTTGTTTTACAACCGTGGGCTGTCGGTGAGTGGAAAAATGGCGTTTTTGGCAATTTTGTTAGTATATTTATATTAGGAGTGATAGGGATTGGCGCGGCAATAGGTTATTTTGCCTTTTTAAAAAAATTCCAGCAGTTTTGGATGGGTCTTATTTATGGTGCTGTTCTTTGGGGCCTTGTGTTTTTTATTTTAAATCCGATGTTTCCAGGAATTAAAACAGTTCCAAATTTAACATTAGACACGATTGTCACTAGCTTTTGTTTATTTATTCTGTTTGGGTTATTCGTGGGTTATACAGTTTCTTATGAATATAACGAATTACAACCGAAACATGACCAAAATCATGGTCAACAAACATCGAACGAGTAGTCGGTAAGTGGTATTATATGATAGAATGTTCTGTAATCGAACATTCTTTTCTTTTTTGAAGAGATAGAAAAGGAGTATAATGATTATGCGGCTACTTGTAATAAACGGTCCTAATTTAAACCGTCTCGGCAAACGAGACCCTGCTGTTTATGGACGTGACACTTTAAATGACTTAGAACAACGATTAGCTGAATATGCAAAAGAGCATCATTTATTGATTGATACTTTTCAATCTAATCATGAAGGAGCAATTATAGATAAATTACATGAAGCAGATGCTCAATATGAAGGTATTGTTATAAACCCAGGGGCATTTACTCATTATAGTTACGCAATTCGTGATGCGATTGATAGTATTGTTATTCCTGTTGTCGAAGTACATATTTCTAACATTCACGCTCGAGAGTCGTTTCGCCACCTCTCCGTTACAGCACCTGTAACCAAGGGGCAAATTGTGGGATTCGGTTTAGACGGATATGAATTAGCTGTAAAAGGATTGTTAAATGTAATAAGGGGGAAAAAATAATGGAAAAATTAAACAAATTACGTAATGCATTTACTGAAGCAAACGTGGATGCATTATTAGTGACTAGTGGGAAAAATAGAAGCTATTTAACTGGATTTACTGGTACTGCAGGTGTAGCAATTATTACAGCTGAAAAAGCAGTATTTATTACAGACTTTAGATATACAGAGCAAGCAAGTAAACAATGTGTAGGATTTGAAATAGTTCAACATAAAGGTGGCCTTGTGGAAGAAATAGCAAATCAGGTAAAAGTACTTGGTATTTCGAAACTTGGTTTTGAGACAGATCACGTAACATTTTCCACATATTTAGCTTTTAGAAAAGAGATTGGGGCAGAACTTGTACCGATTAGTGGCGTTATCGAAAAGTTACGCTTGATTAAGACAGAACAAGAGATTAATATATTAAAGGAAGCTATTCAAATTGCGGACGCAGCATTCGAGCACATTCTTACATACATAAAACCTGGCATAACGGAGCTTGATGTTTCAAATGAATTAGAATTTTTCATGAGAAAACAAGGTGCCGTTTCTTCCTCATTCGATATTATCGTTGCTTCCGGACATCGTTCTGCGTTGCCACATGGTGTAGCGTCTAGTAAAGTAATTGAATCTGGAGAATTTGTTACCCTTGATTTTGGAGCATTTTATAAAGGATACAATTCAGATATTACAAGAACAGTTGCTGTAGGTACACCTAGCGATGAATTAGTAAACATTTATAATGTTGTATTAGAAGCACAATTACGTGGAATGAGAGGAATTAAAGCTGGTATCACTGGCCGTGAAGCAGATGCTTTAACTCGAGATTATATAACGGAAAAAGGTTTTGGAGAGTATTTTGGACATTCCACTGGACATGGTCTTGGAATGGAAGTTCATGAAGGACCATCACTTTCACTAAAATCTGATACTATATTAGAGCCTGGTATGGTAGTAACAGTAGAACCTGGGATATATATTGCTGGTTTAGGTGGAGTAAGAATAGAAGATGATACTGTTGTAACAGCGGATGGAAATGAGAGTCTATCCCACTCTACAAAGGAACTTATTATTTTATAAGTGCTTTTTGGATAGAGTAGATTTTATTTACAGTGGTAACAATACCATTAAGTAACTTTTGTTTAAATGTAGGAGGAAATTAAAATGATTTCAGTAAACGATTTTCGTACAGGTTTAACAATTGAAGTAGATAACGGTATTTGGCGTGTAATGGATTTCCAACACGTTAAACCTGGAAAAGGTGCTGCGTTTGTTCGTTCAAAATTACGTAACTTACGTACAGGTGCTATTCAAGAGAAAACATTCCGTGCTGGAGAAAAAGTAGGAAAAGCACAAATAGATAACCGTAAAATGCAGTATTTATATGCAAATGGTGATCTCCATGTATTCATGGACAACGAGTCATATGAGCAAATCGAATTACCATCAAAGCAAATTGAATACGAGCTTAAGTTCTTAAAAGAAAACATGGAAGTTGCAATTATGATGTATCAAAGCGAAACACTTGGTATTGAGCTTCCAAATACAGTAGAACTAAAAGTAACAGAAACTGAACCAGGAATTAAAGGTGACACTGCTTCTGGTGGTTCGAAGCCTGCAACAGTGGAAACTGGATTAGTAGTAAACGTACCTTTCTTCGTTAACGAAGGTGATGTGTTAATTGTTAACACAACAGATGGATCTTATGTTTCTAGAGCTTAATTAGTAATGGAAAAAGGCATCCAACCAAGGATGCCTTTTTTCATTTTTTAGGGTTGTACCACTCAATAACGTCTACATGCTCTAATATCATCTTTGCATCAGAACCGTCCGGGTTACTCACCCATATACTAGTTTTTTGATCGCTTGTTCTCATCCAACTTATTTTATTGGCACGATGCAATAAAATAGGGGCACTATCTGCCTTTCTATCCTCATTTGGGATTATTTGTACTTGTTCATCTGTTTTCGTATTAACAACAAATAACGTAGATTGAAAAAACTCAGAAGGCTTATTCGTTTCTTTTCCTCTTGCAACGACTATTTTTTCATCATCTAACCATGTAAAATCAATATCAGCATAGCCTTTCGGTGTGTACGTTTTCGTTTGAGTAGGCATTACAGTTTGAACAACTAATTTTTTATTATTAATTCCAACTGTTGTTCTACCACTACCTTGTATAGAAGCAACTATAGGCTTTGTTGGAGCCCACTGAATCCATGACGGATTATCTAAAATTTCACCTAGAGGAATAAATACTTTATTTTCAACAGCAAAAATACCAACAATGTTTTGATCCATGCTCCAAGAAGCGGTTGGGGTAACAGTCATACTTATCCAACGCTCATCAGGAGACCACTTTAAATGTCTAAGTGCAATGGATAGTACAGAAATATCTTCTAATTTCACTGGAGATGGCACGGTAAAAATGGACGAAACAGATACTTCAATTTCTTCTTCTTTTTTTCCTTTTTTCCAAGTGGCATTGTAAATACGTGGATGACTCCAACCATCTGGAAATATTGCTGCAGCAGCAGTTACGACCATACTTTTTCCATTAGAAGCCCAAGTGAAAGATGAAACGCCGTCTGTTAAAGGATAAATGACTGGACCATCACTAGTGCACTGTACAAGTGATAAGCTTGACCCAGAAATAAAGGCTAACTCGTTTTTGGTTGGAGACCAATAAATATCTTTTCCAGGAATGGATAATTTAAATTGTTTATTAGTCGGTAAATGATGAAGCCAAATGTCATTTAATCCTTCTCGTTGTTCAGATTCTATCGTAGAATTAGCTTCAAATGCTAACCATGTTCCGTCATGAGACCAAATTGGCCTAGATACGTAAAGGTCGTCTGTTAATTGAGTTGTTTCTGACTCGTGATATAACCAAAGATGTCCTTCCCGAATAAACGCAGCTTTTAACCCGGTTTCTTTCCCATTCTCTTGAGCAGTGACGTTTATCGGTGAAAACAATATAAGAGTGGCAATACTAAGTAAAATTAATTTCTTCAAGATGCAACACCTACTATTTTAATTTTGCAAGATCCTCAACATAAATTGTTATCTACTAGTTTTACCAATTCACGTTTTATCATCCATAAAAGTATCGATTGAATTCCTTTATACAAAACAAAATTAATGAATATAGTCCTAATATCCTGTTTGAAAATTTTTATTGAATTCTTTGTAAAACATGATATAGTAAGGATGAGCAGTATGCCTAATTTTTTTTATCTATTTGTGCAAACGTTTACGCAATTTCTTTTTATCTTATTTGCATCACAAAATGTGCATGCACTTATAAGTTCTATAAGAAAAACAGAAGATAGACAACTTAAAACTAAAAGCGAAATTCAGTTTTTCTATATTAAGGGAGTGTTTATTTTGAAAAAAACGTGGTGGAAAGAAGCAGTTGCATATCAAATTTATCCGAGGAGCTTTGTTGATTCTAATGGAGATGGGATCGGAGACTTAAAAGGTATCATAACAAAGTTAGACTATTTAAAAGAATTAGGAATAGATGTTATTTGGATTTGTCCGATGTACAAATCACCAAATGCTGATAATGGTTATGACATAAGTGATTATCAAGATATTATGGATGACTTTGGAACAATGGAAGATTTTGACCTACTATTAGAAGAAACGCATAAAAGAGGGATGAAGTTAATTATAGATTTAGTTATTAACCATACAAGTGATGAGCATGAATGGTTTATTGAATCTCGTTCTTCTAAAGAAAATCCGAAGCGTGACTGGTATATTTGGCAAGATGGAAAGCCAGATGGCTCAGAGCCAAATAACTGGGAAAGTATTTTCAGTGGATCTGTTTGGGAGTATGATAAGGAAACAGAACAGTATTATATGCATCTATTTGATAAAAAACAGCCAGATTTAAACTGGGAAAATAAAGATGTGCGCTTTGCATTGTACGATATGGTTAACTGGTGGTTAGATAAGGGTATTGACGGTTTCCGTGTTGACGCTATTTCGCATATTAAAAAAGAGCAAGGTTTCCCTGATTTGCCTAATCCTAAAAAATTAGATTACGTACCTTCCTTTGAGTACATGATGAATGTTGATGGAATTCAACCGTTTTTAGAAGAGTTAAAAACGCAAACGTTTGCACGTTATGATATTATGACTGTTGGCGAAGCGAATGGAGTTAAAATTGAGCAAGCAGATGAATGGGTAGGAGAAGAGAACGGTAAGTTCAATATGATTTTTCAATTTGAGCATCTAGGACTTTGGGAAAAAGGAACGGAAGGCGGAGTTGACGTTATTCAACTAAAAGAAACTTTAACAAAATGGCAAAAAGGGCTTGAAGGAAATGGTTGGAACGCATTGTTTTTAGAAAACCATGATCAAGCACGCTCTGTTTCAACATGGGGGAATGATAAAGAATATTTAGGAGAAAGTGCAAAATCGTTAGCCTCTCTTTATTTCTTAATGCAGGGAACACCATTCATCTATCAAGGTCAAGAGTTAGGCATGACAAATGTAAAGTTTGATTCAATTGATCATTATGATGATGTTGCGATGAAAAACTTATATACAATTGAAAGTAAAAAAGGTCGAGAATATGCGCAAAAAGTAATGGAATCGATTTGGATGAAAGGAAGAGACAATTCCAGAACACCTATGCAATGGAATAGTGAGCCAAATGCTGGCTTTACTACTGGAACGCCATGGTTAGGGGTAAATGAAAACTACACGAAGATTAACGTTGAAGCTCAGTGGAATGACCCAACATCTGTATTAAGCTATTATCGCGATATGATAAAGCTTCGTAAGTCAGAAGAAGTATTCGTTTACGGTATATACAACCTCATTTTAGAAGACGATGATAAAGTTTACGCATACACAAGAACATTAAATGATACGACTGCAGTCGTTATAAGTAACTTATCTGGAGAAGAAGCAACTTATAAATTTGATAACATTGTACTTTCTTCAAGTAATTTAAAACTTTCTAATTATGAGGTTCCTTCTCATAAAGGTATTACGAACTTTGAACTTAAGCCTTATGAAACAAGGGTTTATGTAGTGAAAAAATAAATAACAGAAAAACACCGGCCAAAATAATGGTCGGTGTTTTTTATGGTGTAACTAGGAATAGAGAGTTTTCCATGATTTATTGAAAGCTTTTTTCCAGAGGACGATTAGATTGATTAGCGAAATAACGATAAAAATATATTGTCCAAAATTGATAAGTGTACTAATTAGGTGTATCCCTGCAAAAAGTCCAACAATGAGCATTGTAAGAAAAATGATTGTTCCACTTCCTTCGTTCGATGAATCAAAGGATTCGGAAAATGGGAGTCCTTTATTTAATATATAAAAACAAATAATACTGAAATTACAAGCGTTAACCAAAACTAATAGTAAGTCCGGTAAAATTCGAACACCAAAAATAAACATAAAGATGACACTTAACGTTAAATAAATCGGTAAATAAAGTTTTACGAGAAAGGCTTTTATCGTTCCACTGAAAATTGGTTTTAACTCCTCTAACGGTGCTACTTTAAATACCCACGCACCTTTAAATTTTCCGGAGTAATTTAACATTAATACTACTGTAGGGATAATGATGAGACTAAAGTAAATATTAAGATACGCTTTGCTAGTGAGAGGATCAAACCCAGAGTCTGTTTTGAAAACATTAAAAAGAAAAATAAAAGGAATTACAAACGAAAAGCCAAGTGACGGATATACTTTAAGCTTAAAATCTCGTTCGTTTTTCATCATCAAACTAGCAAAACGGAAAAATACTTTTTCTTCTTTTGAAGTACAAATGATATTCATAAACCATTCCTTGTATTTTGGTTGCTTTTTGTATTTAACTTTTCCGTGATAGGTGAGCTTTTGTAAATTTCTTTCAAAAGTAGGGAGCAATTTAACATATAACCAAATGGATATAATAGGGATTGCTACACTTAATAACGCTAACAGTATATAAAAGTTATTTACACTATTACCTAAAGTAATTTCCATTAATGCACCGTACCACATTGGGATAATGAATAGCTGCCACCACTCAGGTTCTAACACAATGATGTAGTCCATTAGTTCGAATGAACGAGCTAAAAGTTGGTAACCAATCATTATCGCAAGTGAAAGACCTATTTGAACATAATTAATAATATCTTTCAGCTTCTCGCCATCAAAAAATTTCAATATCCATATATAAATGAGTGCTGTTAGAACGACAACAAATATATCAATAAATATAATAGAAAAAATGGCAAGTAGAAAAAATAATAGGCCGTGTCTAAATAACCCGACAATTAACGGTATACCTACAATAGCTACTGTTAATAAGCATAAGTAAGTTGTAACATGAATGGCTTTAGCTGCACTAATAGTCTTTTTATTTATAGGTTTTGGATATAATATATTTCTGTCACGAACATCTAGTAAAACAGAAGAAAAATCAGATATTAGCGATGTACTAATAATGAATATTAATATTCCGTAAACGAAACTCATTTGAAACATGTAATTGTTATCCATAAGAATAAACGGAATCATGAAAAGACCAAATAATACATATATCCATAGCGACTTAACGTATTGATTACTATCTGTTTCAACTTTTTTCCGGTTGTTTTGCTGAAAAATAGTAGGTACTCTACGACCATCCATCGTAAACTTAACTTGAAGTAGTTTTCTCATCATTTTGTAATCTATATCACTACGATTAAATACCCATTGAAAACGGTCTAACAACTTTAATGTAAAAAACTCTTTCACTTTTACACCTCTTTTACGACGGACACAAATTTGGAACCAATCTCTTTATGTTCGTTAAATCCAGTTAGTTCATTAAAAATTTCTTCTAAAGTTCCTTCTTTATTTTGAAGTTTTAACTCTTCAAATGTGCCATCTGCTGAAATTTTCCCGTCGTGTAATAGAATAATGCGACTACTTATTTTCTCAACTACATCCATAATATGTGAAGAATAAAAGATTGTTTTTCCATCTTTCGCTAACTGAGTCATTATTTCTTTAAAAATCATGACACTATTAGCATCCAATCCGTTAATCGGTTCGTCAAAAAATAATAAATCGGGATTATGTAATAAACTAGAAATGATTAAAAGTTTTTGCCTCATACCTTTAGAATAAGAGGCAATGCGAGAATGATAGACTTCTCCAACTCCAAATAACTCCATAAGTTCTCTTGCTTTATAGTCGGCCAATTCAAAGTCTAATCCATATAATTCACCTATAAATGTAAGATATTCATGTCCTGTAAGGTTATCGTAAACTTCGGCAATTTCTGGTACATACCCAATTTTCTGCTTAAATTGGATATTTCCATCTGAAATATTTTTACCGAAAATTTCAATAACTCCTCTAAAGCCTTCTTCAATACCTAATATTAATTTAACGGTAGTACTTTTCCCTGCCCCATTCGGACCAATATAACCAATTATTTGACCTCGAAAAACGTCAAAGGATACTCCTTTTAGTACTTCTTTTGGACCATAGCTTTTTTTAAGGTTTCTTATCGATACTATTTTCTCATCAAACATAAAACCATCTCCATTTATTATGAGTTATTCTACTAATTTTACCATAATATAGTAATGTGTTGAGTAATCTCTGAAATTAAAAAAAAGAGGTCGGGACACAACTATTTCTATCAAAGTAAAAAACGAACAAAGAATATCGGGGGAAAGTCGCTCCGGAAATATACTACGCTTTCCGCGGGCGGCTGGTGAGCCTCCTCGTGCTCTGCACTGCGGGGTCTCACCTATGCCTTTCCTCCCGCAGGAGTCTACGTATATTTCCTCCGCTAATTCTGCGATAGTTCGTTTTTTTACATGATCGTTTTAGTTTTGTCCCAACCTCTTTAGCTTCTATTAATTTTTACTTTTGAAAAACTCTACATAAGCATGGAAAATTTCAATAGCTTGATAGGAAAATAGAGTGATAGCAGTAACTGAAAATACACTTATCATTAATCTAATCCACATGTTAGTTACCTCCTTAATAGTAATAATTAGTTTAGAGGTAAGATCACATAGTTGGATTGATAATACAATGGCAGTAATAAACGAAGCCGTCTATACATTTGGACAAATGCATATATTGCAATATATATTACTAGCGTTATAGATACAATATGAAGATATTGAAAATAATTAGTATTGTGAAAGCTAATCTCGTTATCGAGAATGTTAGGTCCGTTTACTGTTTGGTTGAAAGAAGAATCACTTTCATGGATTACAACTATTTCTTTAAGTGAATCGTATTTAATAACTAGTATTTGAGCGTAACAAGTTATTAAAAAAATCATAATAAGGGCAACTGTTTTATTCATCGGCAAGCCCCCTAAATAAGTTTTCATCATTATACACCTTTTCACCATGGTAATAAACAAAAACGTATTACCATATTATTTAGACAAACTATTAAATTTCTTCGATACTCCTAACCCCATCTAAACCTTAATAATTCAAATTCTTCTTTATTTATATTCTACCTATTAACATTTTTATTCCTACTACTTCTTATTCAAGTGGCGCATGCATACGTTGTACAAGTAGTGCTTTTGCAATCATTTACTAATTCGGAGGTTAAGATGAAAAAGTTATTCGCAAATGTAGATCAAGTTGTTTTATCAATGGCAGGGTTGAGGCTTTTTTCAGGATTATTAGAAATAACTGCCGCAATCGTTATCTTTATGTTAAATGATGTGAAAAAAGCAATCATTGTTAACTCGATGTTAGCTGTAGTCGGACCTGTAATTTTTATTTCTACGATGATGATCGGGTTAATCAGTTTGGCAGATGAAATCTCGTTTTCAAAACTAATATTCATTTTAATAGGTGTAGGTTTTATTTTATACGGAATATATAAATAGCAATCTATTTTTTAAAGATGAATAGCATATAAGGTGGTCAAGCCTGCATACATTTAAGTAATAAAGGTATAAAAGGAGCACTTTAAATGTTACATGATATTGTTTCAGTCCTGCCTACTTCTATCAGTTCTATTATTAAAAACCTTTCTCCAATGACTAAAGAAAGAGTGGAAGAAATACGAATAAGAGTAAGGCGTCCGTTAGAGATCATTACAGACGGAGTCCCGATTTTCCCCCCTTACACTGTCACAGAAGAAGATGGGCAACAACTTCTAAATAAGATTAGTCAGTATTCCATTTATGCATTAGAAGAAGAGTTGAAACGTGGTTACATTACGGTTGCAGGCGGTCACCGAATTGGACTTGCTGGGAAGGTTATTACTGAAAAAGGAAAAGTTAAGGCAATCCGTGATATTTCATCTTTTAATATTAGGATTGCTAAACAAAAAATAGGTATTGCAACGAAACTCATCCCTTATTTATATGGAGAAAAATGGGAAAGCACAATGGTAATCGGTGCACCACAAACAGGAAAAACGACTCTATTAAGAGACATAGCAAGAATAATGAGCATGGGTGACAAAGAACGTTCTATTCCATCCTGTAAGGTTGGTATTGTAGATGAACGATCAGAAATTGCAGGAAGTGTGAAAGGAATTCCTCAACATGAGCTTGGTGTAAGGGTAGATGTTTTAGATAGCTGCCCGAAAGCAGAAGGCATGATGATGCTAATACGATCCATGAGTCCTGATGTAATTGTTGTAGATGAAATTGGAAGAGATGAAGATAGTATAGCAACGATGGAAGCTGTAAACGCAGGAGTTGGGCTATTAATGTCCGTACATGGTAGCTCTCTTGAAGAGTTGCAAACAAGGCCAACAATAAAAAAAATTCTTGATTTAAAGGCGATTAAACGATTTGTACTGTTAACAAGATCAAACGGTCCTGGGTCGATTGAACGAATATTGGATGAGCAGGGAAAAGTAATTTACGGGAAGTAGGTGTATAAAAATGAAAATATTAGGAGCTGTTCTCATTTTAGTCGCCACTTCTTGGGCAGGGCTCGAGGCTGCTCGACATTTTACAGAACGTACTAGACAGCTAAGACAGCTAAAGGTTGCTTTACAGTCACTAGAAGCAGAAATAATGTATGGACATATGCCGTTAGCGGATGCAGCAAAAAATATAGCTGGACAGCTTGATAAACCACTAAATTGGTTTTTTGAAGAATTTGCAACTAAATTACGAAAGGCGGAAGAGAGTGTAAAGGAAGCTTGGAATAGTAGTTTAGATGAAATTTGGAAGAATACCGCTCTAAAAAAGGCAGAACTAGAAATACTAAAGCAATTTGGTGAAACGCTAGGACAGCATGATCGAAGTACACAGCAAAAACATATTATCCTTGCACTTACACATTTAGAACGAGAAGAATTAGATGCCCGAGATCGACAAGCGAAATACGAAAAAATGGTTAAAAGCCTCGGACTACTGACGGGCCTACTGCTCGTTATCTTATTGATGTAAAAAATAGGGGGAAGCATGATGGGCATAGAAATTGATGTCATATTTAAAATAGCAGGAATAGGAATTGTTGTAGCTTTTTTGCATACTGTTTTAAAACAGTTAGGTAAAGAAGAGTACGCCAACTGGGTAACGCTACTAGGATTTATTTATATATTATTTATGGTTGCAAGTATCGTAGAGGATTTATTTAAAAAAATAAAGTCGGTCTTCTTGTTTCAATAAAGGGGTGGTGACCTATCGAAATTATTCAAATAGTTGGTCTCGGTTTAGTTGCTACTTTTTTAGCATTAATTGTAAAGGAACAAAAACCGACGTTTGCATTTATGCTCGTAGTTTTTGTCGGGTGTGTTATTTTTTTATTTTTAGTGGATCAAATTTTAGAAGTTATTAGAATGCTAGAAAGAATCGCAATAAACGCCAACATTAATATGATCTACGTGGAAACAATTTTAAAAATAATTGGAATTGCCTACATCGCAGAATTTGGTGCCCAAATAACGAAAGATGCTGGACAAGGTGCCATTGCTTCCAAAATTGAATTAGGTGGAAAAATTCTTATTTTAGCGATGGCAATTCCTATCTTAACTGTGATTATTGAGACAATTATTAATTTAATTCCATCATAAAACTATAATAAAGTGAGGGGAGAAGATGAACCGATTTGTTGTAATTGTTGCCCTCTTCGTCGTCGCATTGATTTTTCTACCTACTGTAGTACAAGCCTCTCCAACTACTCCTTCTGAAATTGTAACAGAGCAGCTCGATCGAGTAGGAGTAGATGAAATTAAACAATATTGGGATGAAATTATGACGGAGTATGGTGGGTTTCTGCCAGAAAGTCAAAAAGGAGATTTTATTGATTATGTAACAGGGGACAAGTCGTTCTCCTTATCCGAATGGTTTAAAGGATTTTTAAAATACTTATTTCATGAACTGTTAACAAACGGTAAATTACTTGGAAGTTTAATATTACTAACAATCTTTAGTATGTTCTTGCAGACGTTGCAAAATGCTTTTGATCAAAAAGCCGTTAGCAAAATAGCCTACTCCGTCGTATTTATGGTGTTAATCATCATCGCACTGAATAGTTTTCATATTGCAATCACTTACACAACAGATGCCATTCAAAATATGATGGCTTTCATCTTAGCTTTAGTGCCTTTACTGCTAGCTCTCATAGCTTCATCAGGTGGCCTTGTATCGGCATCAATCTTTCATCCAATTATCATCTTTTTAATGAATACTAGTGGATTATTAATTCAATACGTTGTTTTACCTCTACTTTTTTTATCGGCAATTTTAAGCATTGTAAGCACATTGAGTGAACAGTATAAAGTCACGCAATTAGCACAATTGTTACGGAATATTAGTGTTGGTATTCTCGGAATCTATTTAACTGTTTTCTTAGGAGTTATTTCGGTCCAAGGAGCAACGGCTGCGGTAGCAGATGGAATTACGATTCGAACGGCAAAATTCGTCACTGGTAATTTCATTCCGGTAATCGGAAGAATGTTTACAGATGCGACAGATACTGTAATAAGCGCCTCTCTCCTTTTAAAGAATACAGTCGGTATACTTGGTGTAGTAGTTTTATTACTAATTGCCGCGTTTCCTGCTTTAAAAGTTTTATCACTAGCGATTATATATAAACTAGCAGCTGCACTTTTGCAACCAATTGGTGGAGGTCCAGTTATTGCGTGTTTAGATATTATTAGTAAAAGTGTTATTTATATTTTTGCAGCTTTAGCGATTGTTTCTTTTATGTTTTTCTTAAGTATTACGATTATTATTGCTGCTGGAAATATTACCGTAATGGTGCGTTAGGGGTGAGAAAATGAGTTATTTAACAGAATGGATTACGAGTATCATCTTATTTATTTTGTTAGCAACTGTTATTGATATGCTACTCCCTAACTCTAGCATGCAAAAGTATACGAAGCTTGTCATTGGATTACTATTAATCGTCATTATTTTAACACCAATATTTAAATTACTTTCTACAGATATGGACGAGCTATTTGCTAGTTTTTCCGATCATCCATCTATCATTTCAGAAAAAAAATTAAAAAATTCAACAGAATTGAAGAAAAGAGAAATACAAGCCTCATCTCGTGCATATAAATTAGAACAAATGGCTGTCCAACTAAAAGATTTAGTAGAAGAGGAGTTGATGGAGCAGTATGGGTTAATCGTAGAAGACATAGATTTAGATATTAAGGAAGATCCAGTCAACCATACAGAAGACGAAATAGAACATATCGCAATTTATCTAGTAGAAAAAGATTCCGTAACAGCCATTCGAGAAGTTGAGCCTGTTTCAATTGACACCTCCAAACCGATAGAACGACCAAAGCCAGCAAAAGAAACAGAAAACGTTCAAAGCTTTTTGTCCGAGCAGTGGCAAATACAAAGTACTCAAATTACGGTTGTAATGGAAGGGGGGAAAAGGTGAGCGTGGGAGATAAAGAGAAAAGTAAAGACTTTATTCCATGGTTAAAAGGGCTCCTATCGAGCGGAGATAAAAAATCCACCAAATTTCAATATATGCTAGTCGTTCTTACAATTGGAGTCGGGCTCATGCTTTTCAGTAATTTGTTTTTTGGAGAGAGTAATTTAACTGCAAATCCATCAGTTCCAACATTAGGAAGTGTAGAAAATGAAAACGATAACGAGCAACCAGCCTTTAGTCAAAAAAACACCGAAAACACACCTATGACGATTTCCGATTATGAAAGACATTATGAAAACCAGTTAAAAGAAGCAATTGAAGCTATGCAAGGTGTCGAAGAAGCAACAGTTGTTGTAAATGTCGATGCTTCTGAGCTGAAAGTGCTGCAAACAAATAAGTCTACTCATAATCAAAAAACGGAAGAAACAGATCGTGATGGTGGAAAGCGAAATGTGGAGGATGTTTCAAAAGATGAACAAGTCGTCATAACTAGAAGTGGGAATGACGAACAACCAATTATTATTGAAACGAAAAAACCACCCATTCGTGGCGTGTTAATCGTGGCTCAAGGGGCTGAAAGTATAACAATAAAACAGATGATAGTGGAAGCGGTAACGAGAGTACTTGATGTACCTCAACATAAAGTTGCTGTAGTTCCGAAAAAAACTAAGGGGGAATAAAAGATGTTATTGAAAAAACAAACAGTTTGGTTATTAACGATGTTAAGTTTAGTATTTGTCTTATCCGTTTATTATTTCGTAGGTGGTCCGAATGATCAATTAGCATTTGATGAAAATAAGCAAGAACAGCAAGATATGGATGCAACAAGTGGTGACAACGATGCTACTAAAGAAGATGATACAGATGTTGATGCAGATACTACAGGTGACAACGAAGTTATTTCACACATTTCCAGCGCAGAAGATTTAGCTGGCTTACGCTTTGAACTAAACGATATTAGAAGTAAACAAAAAGACGATTTAAGTGCAGTAACAGCAAATACTAGTCTTTCTATCGATGAAATTAATAAAGCGAAAGAAGAATTAAATGCGCTACACGACATAGAAAGTAAAGAATTAATGTTAGAACAACAAATTAAAAGTCGTGGTATTGACGATGCTCTAGTAAGAGTCATTAATGGTGAAGTTACAGTAATGCTTAAAGCTGAAGAAAGTTCACCTAAATTAGCGAATGAAATTTATCACTTAATTCGCGAGCAATTCCCAAATGTACGTAACGAAAACGTCGCAATCCAGTTCCAAGCAACTGCAACTGCAAACAACGACTAAAACCAAAAGCGCTAGGTACCCCTAGCGCTTTTTTGTGTATAAAATACTCAATTAAAAAAGGAATATCCATTTTACGTCGAATCTTATATATATATATCCGTAAATTACCTTGCTTCTAATGTTGTTTGAAATTCTCAAATCTATTTCAACGAATAGTAAAATTTCTCTATCGCATAAAAATCTAAGGTAGAATTCAACTTACTACGTTGTCAAAAATGAAGTGCTATTTTCCTTAAACGCACCTACTTTTAAGGGGAGACACCTATGCTAGTGGCAATTTTGCACTATGGGAATGAAAATGGGTAGATTTCATATAAGTTGCCAAAATTTTTCACCTCACAAAATACAGAACCGAGAGTGGAATGGAGCGAAAGACACTTGACTCCAGCGGGAGGTAGAGGGAAGGTCGAGACCCCACAGGCGAAGCCGAGGAGGCTTGACTCCACGAAAAGCGTAGGCGGCTCGCTCAGGTCCAATCAAACTGGACTTTTTCCGCAGGAGATAAAGGAAACACAGCGAACGATAGTGAGCTGATGTTGACTTATCGTACGGAGGAAAAGGGAAGTTTGAGCCGGACCTAGCCGCCGAAGCTAGCCATCTCCCCGCGGAAAGCAAGTGTCTGTAGCGAAATGAAACGGACTAACTTAAACCAATAACAACATTCATTGTTGTCTAAAAAAGAAATGTATTATCCAAAATACGTTTATTTTCAAGGTAGATAAAAAAGAACTAGTTAGTACTTGGTTATAATATCTATTACTATTTTTAAGTTGAATTTCATAGCTTCCTGTCGTATGATATAAAAGAAATTTTATTTTTTGTTTGTAATAGAAACATTTTAAACTAGGAGTGAAATAAAAATGTTAAAAATTCAAGAAATCCGTGAAATAATTAAACTAATCGACCAATCGAATATAGACGAGTTTTCGTACGAGCAAGAAGGTGCAAAACTTAAACTAAAGAAAAAAGGTGAAGTACATACAGTTGTTGCTTCTGCTCCAACACCGGCGCCAGTTCAACCAGCAGCAGTAGAAGCCCCAATCGCTGCAGCAGCTACGCCACAAGCAACACCAACAGCACAACCAGTAAAAGAAGAAACTAAACCTGTAGAAGATACGAACTTACACAAAATTACGTCTCCGATGGTAGGAACGTTCTATTCATCCCCATCACCAGATGCAAGTGCCTATGTTCAAATTGGAGATAAAGTAAGCGAAAATTCAGTAGTTTGTATTGTAGAGGCAATGAAACTTTTCAATGAAATTGAAGCAGAAGTAAAAGGTGAAATTGTAGAAATTTTAGTAGAAAATGGCCAATTAGTAGAATACGGTCAACCTTTATTCTTAGTAAAGCAAGCGTAAGGAGAGACTTTTATGATAAAAAAACTATTAATTGCAAATAGAGGAGAAATAGCTGTCCGCATCATTCGCGCTTGCCGTGAATTAGGGATTGAAACCGTTTCCATATTTTCGGAAGCCGATCGAGAAGCATTGCACGTACAGTTAGCGGACGAAGCTTATTGTGTAGGCCCAACATCTTCTAAGGACAGTTATTTAAATTTTACCAACATTATTAGCGTTGCTAAACTTACAGAATCTGATGCCATACATCCAGGTTATGGATTTTTAGCAGAGAATGCAGACTTTGCAGAGTTATGCCGTGAATGTAACATTACGTTCGTAGGACCGAGTCCAGAAGCAATTACAAAAATGGGTACAAAGGATATCGCGAGAGAAACAATGCGGGAAGCGAACGTTCCGATTGTTCCGGGTTCACAAGGAGTTATTGAATCTGTTGAGAATGGTGTGAAAATTGCCGAAGAAATTGGATATCCTGTTATTATTAAAGCTACCGCTGGTGGAGGCGGGAAAGGTATCCGTGTTGCGAGAGATAGAGAAGAATTAAAAAAAGGTATATCTATCACACAGCAAGAAGCAGCAACAGCATTTGGTAATCCAGGAGTTTATATTGAAAAATACATTGAAGATTTCCGTCACGTAGAAATCCAAGTGTTGGCAGATAATTTTGGTAATACCATTCATTTAGGAGAGAGGGATTGCTCTATCCAAAGACGTCTTCAAAAGTTAGTAGAGGAAACTCCATCTCCAGTAATCGATCCAGAAATGCGTGCTGAAATGGGCGAAGCAGCAGTAAAAGCAGCAAAAGCAGTAGACTATTCAGGTGCAGGTACGATAGAATTTATATATGACTACCAAAACCGTAAGTTTTACTTTATGGAAATGAATACAAGAATTCAAGTAGAGCATCCTGTAACTGAAATGGTAACTGGAGTCGATCTAATAAAAGAACAAATTCGTGTAGCTTCAGGAGAAAAGCTATCACTAACACAAGAAGATGTAACTTTTAACGGTTGGGCTATTGAATGTCGCATAAATGCAGAAAATCCAGAGAAGAATTTTATGCCGTCACCTGGTAAAATAGATATGTACTTACCTCCAGGCGGTTTCGGTGTTAGGGTTGATTCTGCTGTTTATCCTGGTTATGTAATTCCGCCATATTATGATTCGATGGTAGCGAAGCTCATTACATACGGTGCTACGAGGGAAGAAGCAATAGCAAAAATGAAACGTGCTTTAAGTGAATTTGTTATTGAAGGAGTTCACACAACGGTTCCGTTCCACTTAAAACTTATGGATCACGAAGTATTTAAAGACGGAAACTTTAATACGAAGTTTTTAGAGAAATACAAAGTGATGGAGTCTTAAAAGGAGGTAAAATAATGGCTGAAAAAAACTTGTTAGACATGAGTGGTCATGAATCACTTGGGAAAGTTGAAATTGCCCCAGAAGTAATTGAAGTGATAGCTGGTATTGCAGCATCTGAAGTAGATGGTGTAACGCAAATGCGTGGTAATTTTGCAGCTGGTGTTGTTGAAAAACTAGGCAAAAAAAACCACGGTAAAGGTGTAAAGGTAGACCTTTCAGAAGAAGGTATTAAAGTAGATGTATATTGTGTAATGAAGTTTGGGGTTTCCATTCCAACAGTTGCACAAAAAGTCCAAGACAATATTCGTCAAGCTTTATTTAATATGACAGCTCTAGAAATCTCGGAAGTAAACATTCATGTAGTTGGTGTTCAATTCGAAACAGCAAAACAAGAAGTAGAAGTAGATCAAGAAATGTAACACTTTCAAAGCCTTGTAAACTTGAGCGGTTTACAAGGCTTTTTATTTTTGCTATTGTTAAAAGTTGTTGACTTTGTTGAAGTGCATTATCTATTTATGAAGGAATCATCGTTGTATAAACGCAACAATAGTCGGAAAAGATGAAAAAAAGAATAGAATCGTTGAATATATCTTTTTAAAGAGAAAATTGTTAGCTACTATAAAAATACCGTCATCTATTGTATCGGTAGTTTATGTGTGATTAGTCTTTATAGATACTCCGCTAAAAACGAATGAAAATAATAAAAAAATAATAAAATGTTTGGGTTTTGGGTGAAAAAATGAAGAAAATAGTATACTTTTTTAAAAAAAAGTGTGCTATTATCATTTTATACTCTTTAACTTCAATATAAGGAGAAAAGCAAAATGAAAAGAAGTTTAGCCAGAGAAAAAGCGTTACAAGCCATTTTTCAATTTGGAAAGAGTGAAATAACTCCGGATGAAGCCATTCAATATGTACTAGAGGATAATGAACAATCAGATCCTTTTTTACATAGTTTAGTAACAGGTACTTACAACAACTTACAAGAAATCGATGAAATTATAGTGAACCACTTAGAAAATTGGTCTTTTGACCGTTTAGGAAACGTAGACAGGACAATACTTCGCATTGCAGTTTATGAAATGAAGTATTTAGATGACGTTCCGGTAAAAGTGAGTATGGACGAAGCAATAGAGCTAGCAAAAAAATTCGGCGATGAAAAATCGAGTAAATTTGTAAATGCAGTCCTTTCAAAAGTTCAGCAGACAGTATCTTAATATATTTTTATACGATACAAACCTAGTAGCTCGATCATTCTTTAGAGGGTAAGGGGGAAACTGCATGTCAGCAGTCATCATTTCAGGAAAAGAACTAGCGACAGAAAAACGATCCTATATTAAAGAAAGAGTAGAACAACTAATTTCATCTAAATCTGTACAGCCTACACTAGCTGTAATATTAGTAGGAGACGATCCAGCTTCTCACTCGTATGTAAAAGCAAAAAAGAAAGCATGTGAAGAAGCGGGAATTAAATGTATCGTAGAACAATATCCTACCTCGTTAACAGAAAGTGAATTAGTTAATAGAATAGACGACTTTAACAAAGATTGTGCTATTGACGGTATATTAGTTCAGTTGCCTTTACCTAAACATATAAATGAGCTTGCTATAATTGAAAAAATCTCTCCAGAAAAGGATGTAGATGGTTTTCATCCAATCAACATTGGGCGTATGATGATTAATCAAGAAACGTTCCTTCCGTGTACACCTTACGGAATTTTAGAGATGATTAAATCATTAAAGGTAAGTATTACTGGCAAACATGTCGTTGTTATTGGACGAAGTAATATCGTTGGAAAACCAGTGGGTCAATTATTTTTAAAAGAAGACGCGACCATTACTTATTGTCATTCGAAAACAAAAAATATGGAAGAAATCACGAAACGTGCAGATATTTTAATTGTTGCTGTTGGCAAACCGAATATTATCACAGCTAATTTTGTTAAAGACGGGGCGATTGTAATTGATGTCGGTGTAAATCGACTAGAGAACGGTAAGCTTTGTGGAGATGTAAATTTTCAGGAAGTGAAAGAAGTTGCAAGTTATATTACACCAGTTCCGGGTGGTGTAGGTCCAATGACAATCACGATGTTACTTCAAAATACGCTTCAATCTGCTAGTAAAAAAGCAAATAAACTTAGTAAAAGTAGTACATAAAACCTGCTACTTTTCGGTTTCAACATAATATGATATGTTAAGAGGGGAAGAAAACGACAAAATTCTTCGTCTCTTTTTTTGTTTGAAAATTATAAGGAAAACGCTTCAAAAAGGAGCATTATGAATGAGTGAACAAAAGTATTTAACTGTTACGGCACTAACGAAATATATTAAACGAAAGTTCGATGTAGATCCTCATTTACAAGATGTTTTAGTTAAAGGGGAAATATCCAACTATAAGCAACATAGTCGTGGCCATATGTATTTTACACTAAAGGATGAAAATGCGAGACTGCAGGCTGTCATGTTTGCAGGAAATAATCGAAACCTTCCTTTTAAACCTGAGGAAGGGATGAAAGTATTAGTACGTGGAGAAATAACGGTCTACGAAGGCAGTGGGCAATACCAAATTTACATTAAAGAAATGCAGCCTGATGGAATTGGTAGCTTATATTTAGCTTACGAGCAATTAAAGAAAAAGCTATCTGAAGAGGGATTATTTGATGCGAAATATAAAAAAGCTATTCCACCTTTTCCTGAAAAAATTGGTGTGATTACATCGCCAACTGGCGCGGCTGTACGTGATATTATTACAACAATTAAGCGCCGTTATCCTATTTCTCAAATTATTGTTGTCCCTGCACTTGTTCAAGGTGGAAATGCAGCACCGTCCATTGTTCAAGCTATAAAGCAGGCAAACGAGCTTAATATGGATGTGCTAATTGTCGGACGTGGAGGCGGTTCGATTGAAGAGTTATGGGCTTTTAATGAAGAAATAGTAGCTCGAGAAATTTTTGCATCGAAAACACCTATTATTTCTGCAGTTGGGCATGAAACAGATTTTACAATTGCAGATTGGGTAGCTGATTTAAGGGCTCCAACACCGACAGCGGCAGCCGAATTAGCTGTACCTCACATAAAAGACTTAATGGATAAGTTATTAGATAGAAAAACAAGATTACATAGAGCATCTTATCACATTCTTTCTAAGCGGAAAGAACAGCTATCCTCTATCCAAAAATCATATGCATTTAGAAATCCTAAACAGTTATATGTACAAAAAGAGCAACAATTAGACCGGATGATGGAACTTTTAGACTACAACATAAAACGTACGATAGAACGGAAACGAAACGAATGGGAGCGGAGACACGAGTTGATTCGTCGCCATCATCCGAAAAAACAAGTATCGGATGGAGAAAATCTCGTAGCTAGTCAAACGAAATTACTTCAAAAAGCTATGCTACAGGTTTTGCAAAAGAAGAAATGGGAATTTGATAAAAGGCTATCTCAAATTGATGCATTAAGTCCGTTGAAAATTATGAATAGAGGATACAGTATTGCTTATAACGAAAATAACGATGTTATTAAACGAGTAGAGCAAACGAAAATTGGAGATCAAATGTCCATTCATGTTCAAAATGGCTTTATAAACTGTGAAGTAAAAAGTGTTAAGGAGGAACAAAAGGATGAGTGAGAAAAAGAATGAACTTTCATTTGAGGATGCAATAAAGCAGTTAGAACGTATAGTAGAAAAATTAGAACATGGGGATGTTCCGTTAGAAGAGGCTATAACTTATTATAAAGAAGGTATGAATCTTTCTAAGCATTGCCATGACCGATTAAAGCATGTAGAAGCACAAATGGAACAAATCCTCCGCGAAAATGGGGAGCTGGAGCCCTTCTCTGTACAGGAGGAGGAATAAATGGAATTAGTAAATTTAGAGCAATTTTTCAAAGAAAATAAACAATTAGTAGAAGAATATTTAACAGCCAATATATCTGAACTTCATGCACCTACTGTTATTGTGGATGCAATGAAATACTCATTAGATGCGGGCGGGAAAAGAATTAGACCACTATTGTTGTTGGCTACTTTGCAATCATTCGGCAAAGATGAAGCAATTGGTTTACCGGTGGCAGCTGCTGTTGAAATGATTCATACATATTCTCTAATTCATGATGACTTACCTTGTATGGATGACGATGATTACAGACGTGGTAAACTAACGAACCATAAAGTGTTCGGAGAAGCGATGGCGGTCCTAGCGGGTGATGCCCTACTTACGTTCAGCTTTCAAGTGATTACTAGGCTTATAAAGGAATATAAAATAGACCCGTTAACAGGAATGAAATTAGTAGAAGAGTTAGCGATGGCAGCAGGCCCTGAAGGAATGGTAGGTGGTCAAGTAGCTGATATGGAAGGTGAAGGAAAAAGTTTAAGTTTAAATGATTTAATCTATATTCATGAGCATAAAACAGGTAAGCTATTAGAATTTAGTTTAGTAGCTGGTGCGACACTTGCTAACGCTTCAGAAGAAGAAATCAAAAAACTAAGAGAAGTTGCTTATCACATAGGACTTGCTTTCCAAATTAAAGACGATATTCTAGATATAGAAGGAGAACAAGAAAAAATAGGTAAAAGAGTAGGTTCTGATACAGCTAATGATAAAGTGACATATCCATCTCTGTTAACGTTGGAAGGTGCCAAGGATAAATTACAAGAGCATATTAGTGCGGCAAAAGCCCTTCTTTCCTCTCTCGAACTGAAAAATGACCTCCTTCATCAAGTTTGTGACTTAATTGGTAACCGAGACCATTAAAGTCTTTCAAGATTGAGTGTTTTTAAACGATATGTTATAATTTATGGTACTTACAGGAGTGGTGCAGTATTCTAGTCAATCTACCTTTTTGGAAGGCGGGCCTAAAAATCCGCTAAAGGGCACATCGATGAAGTTTCTTGTGTCGGCTTGAGGCGCCCAGCTTTGGGTTGATGCAGGGAGTAAAGGAAGTAGGGCGATCCACAAAGGCATGTGGGCGTGGACCCTGCTTCCGCGGAGGCCCATTTTTTGCTTTTCGTCTTATAAAGGGAGAGGAGCGGAATGGTGATAAACCTGCTTATTCTTTTTACATGGGGAAAAAGAATGCAGCGTAGCCTGCCTTGAGTGGAGTTAGAGGGGATTGTAGGTACAGAGGGAATTAAAAGCAAGGCCAGTTTTTATTTCCTAATTAAGCTATATGAAATCTGCTCTGCAAAAGAGGCTAAGAAAAGGTTAAGGGTTGTGGAGGAAAACTCCTAGACTGTTCCTTTATGACATATATAGAGGATTATAGTGCGGACTAAGTGGTAATCCAGTCTAACAGCTGGCGACACTGTTAAGGTGAGTTTAAAGGGGAACCGCTCGGATGGCGACACCGAGTACTTGCTTGGGAAAACCTACTGGACCTAAGCCGCAGTCTTTACTCTATATATGACCACTCCACTTACATATTATT
This sequence comes from Sutcliffiella cohnii, assembly GCF_002250055.1. NCBI lineage: Bacteria > Bacillati > Bacillota > Bacilli > Caryophanales > Bacillaceae > Sutcliffiella > Sutcliffiella cohnii. The sequence goes on along the minus strand of NZ_CP018866.1, from coordinate 2,934,870 downwards.
AGGAACGTGGAAAACTATATAGATATAATTAAGGAAATGAATACATGATAAATAAGTTTAAAGACGCAATAAATTGGAGTCTAGCGATTGCCGTTATCACGCTTGTGTTAGCGGCTATTTTTTCAATCGTTTCTACGCTACTCTTATCTGGCGTAACATGGGCGATTGGAATGTTAATCGTTTTTATTATTGTGTTAATTGGTATATTTTTTGATATGGTCGGTATTGCAGCAACTGCTGCTGACGAAACACCGTTTCATGCAATGGCATCAGAAAAAGTATTTGGTGCAAAACAATCGATTCATATCGTTCGAAATGCCGACCGATTCGCGAGCTTTTGTAATGATGTAATTGGAGATATATCTGGTATTATTAGTGGTACAGCTTCAGCTATAGTGGTAATTCAATTTACACTTTCTATGCAGCATCAAGAGGATTCCGCTTTTCATTACGTTATCTCTGTCGTTTTTACAAGTGTTGTAGCTGCGCTTACTGTTGGTGGTAAAGCATTTGGGAAGTCGTTAGCAATGAAATATTCAACTCCCATTATTTTTCAAGCTGGGAAAGTGTTTCATTTATTAGAAAATAACTTTAAAATTACTATTTTGAAGGATAATAAAAATAAGAAAAAAAGAAAACGAAAAAAGTAAGGAAAGAGAGTGGTCCCTCTTGGATGTTACAAAGATTACAAGCCCACAAATATTAAAAAAGATGTCAACGGAAGAGTTGGAAGCACTAAGTGCAGATATCCGTCAATTTTTAATTGAGAAGTTATCCAAAACAGGGGGACATATTGGTCCTAACTTAGGTGTGGTAGAACTAACTATTGCTCTTCATAAAGTTTTTGATAGCCCAAAAGATAAACTTTTATGGGACGTTGGACATCAATCATATGTTCATAAGATATTAACTGGTCGTGCCTGTGAATTTGATACGTTACGCCAATATAAAGGTCTATGTGGATTCCCGAAAATGATTGAAAGTGAACATGATGTATGGGAAACCGGACATTCCTCCACTTCTCTTTCTGCTGCAATGGGTATGGTTGCGGCAAGAGATATTAAAGGTACAAAAGAGCACGTTATCCCAATTATTGGTGATGGAGCTCTAACCGGTGGAATGGCTTTAGAGGCACTTAACCATATTGGACATGAGAAGAAAAACATGATTGTTATCTTGAATGATAATGAAATGTCGATTGCTCCGAACGTTGGAGCACTTCATAGCGTTTTAGGAAGACTACGAACAGCTGGAAAGTATAATTGGGTAAAAGATGAATTAGAAATGCTGTTGAAGAAAATTCCGGCAGTTGGTGGAAAGCTAGCTTCCACTGCGGAAAGAATTAAAGACAGTGTGAAATATTTACTTGTAAGCGGAATGTTCTTTGAAGAGCTCGGCTTTACTTATTTAGGTCCAATTGATGGTCATAATTATCAGGAGCTTTTTGAGAATTTACAATATGCGAAGAAAACAGAAGGTCCGGTAATCGTTCATGTAATAACGAAAAAAGGTAAAGGGTTTAAGCCTGCTGAAACAGATAAGGTTGGAACGTGGCATGGTACAGGTCCATATAAAATAGAAACAGGAGATTTAATTAAACCTGTTAGTGCACCACCTGCATGGAGTAGTGTTATAAGTGAAACAGTTAGAAGACTGGCTAGAGAAGACGAGCGTATTGTTGCGATTACACCAGCAATGCCAGTAGGCTCTAAATTAGTTGGTTTTGCTAGTGAGTTCCCGGAAAGAATGTACGATGTAGGTATTGCAGAACAGCATGCTACCACCATGGCTGCTGGACTGGCTACTCAAAAAATGAAGCCGTTTTTAGCAATATACTCTACGTTTTTACAACGTGCGTATGACCAAGTAGTTCATGATATTTGCCGTCCGAATTTAAACGTATTTATCGGTATTGACCGTTCGGGCTTAGTTGGTGAAGATGGAGAAACTCACCAAGGGGTATTTGATATAGCATTTTTACGTCACTTGCCTAATTTAGTACTAATGATGCCGAAAGATGAGAACGAAGGCCAACATATGGTACATACATCTTTAACGTATGATGATGGCCCGATTGCACTACGTTTCCCTAGAGGTAATGGTCTAGGGGTGAAAATGGACGAAGAGCTTAAACAAATTCCGATTGGCTCTTGGGAAGTGTTAAAAGAAGGTAGCGATGCAGCAATTTTAACATTTGGTACAACCATTCCGATGGCATTGGAAGCAGCTGAACTTCTAGAAAAAGAGGATGTTTCTGTTAAAGTAATTAACGCTCGCTTTATTAAACCGATGGACGAAGGGATGCTTCATAGTTTATTGGAAGATTGTATGCCGTTATTAACAATTGAAGAAGCCGTTTTACAAGGGGGCTTCGGAAGTGCGGTGTTAGAATTTGCAAATGATCATGGCTATGCTTCCCCAATTAAACGTATGGGTATACCAGATCGTTTTATTGAACATGGTAGTGTAAAGGCGTTATTAGAAGAAATAGGACTCACAACTCCTGAAGTTGTGCGGACAATAAAGACGATTGCAAGAAGAAAACAAAAAAGGGCATAACAACATGACAAAAAAAGAAAGAATTGATGTTTTACTAGTTGAAAGAGGTTTAGTTGATTCTCGGGAAAAAGCTAAAAGATCCGTAATGGCTGGGTTAGTATATTCGAATGAGGAACGCTTAGACAAGCCCGGAGAAAAAATTGCAATTGATGCTCCTCTTACGATAAAGGGAAACGTACTTCCTTACGTAAGTAGAGGTGGCCTTAAGCTAGAAAAAGCATTAAAAGTATTCAATTTAAATATAAAAGACAAAATGATGATAGATATAGGAGCTTCTACTGGTGGTTTTACGGATTGTGCACTGCAAAATGGTGTGAAAAAAAGCTATGCTTTGGATGTTGGATACAACCAACTTGCGTGGAAGTTACGTCAAGATGAAAGAGTTATCGTAATGGAACGAACAAACTTCCGTTATGTTACCCCAAGTGATTTAACAGAAGGAATGCCTGAGTTTGCATCAATTGATGTATCTTTCATTTCGCTAAGATTAATACTACCTGTTTTAAAAGGACTTTTAGTTCCTGGTAGTGACGTTGTTGCCTTAGTAAAACCACAATTTGAAGCAGGTCGAGAGCAAGTTGGTAAAAAAGGGATTGTACGTGACGCTAAAGTACATGAACAAGTGTTACATGACATTATTCAATTTGCCTTAAACCAACAGTATGTAATTGAAAACTTATCGTTTTCACCAATAACAGGTGGTGATGGGAACATTGAATTTTTACTCCACCTTTCTTACTATGGTGAAGACCATAAGAATGAAATAAAATTAAATGAGTCGATCGAAGAAGTCGTTAGCCAAGCACATGCACAACTTCGAGCTGCAAAAGGGGAATAACTATAAAAAGTTATTCCCTATTTTTTAGATTAATGAAAACATTATTATGAAACGATAAAAAAGAAACTTTTCGACATAATACTGATTTTTCTTCGTAAATTAGAGTTATTTTGAAGAAAAAAATCTTTTAATTATTCAATGATTGATTTACGATAAAGGTATATATTAGAAGGAATTGCTATTATTTAATATTAGGGGGTCAATGAATGACTAAGGGGCAGAGACATATAAAAATTAGGGAGCTCATTACAAATCGCGAAATTGAAACACAAGATGAATTAGTCGATTTATTAAAAGGGTTAGGCTTTAATGTAACTCAAGCAACGGTTTCTCGAGATATAAAAGAATTACATTTAGTAAAGGTTCCAATGCAGGATGGTCGTTATAAATATAGCCTTCCAGCAGATCAGCGTTTTAACCCGTTACAAAAGCTAAGAAAATCACTACTTGATGCTTTCGTGAAATTAGATGTTGCTGGCCATATGATCGTAATGAAAACAATGCCTGGTAATGCTAATGCAATTGGAGTTTTAATAGATAATTTAGATTGGGTTGAAATATTAGGCACAATTTGTGGAGATGATACTTGTTTAATTATTTGTCGTACTCCAGAAGAAGCAAATCAGCTGTCAGACAAGTTTTTAGGAATGCTTTAAAACAAGAAAGAAAAATAAGGTGAGGTATTATGATTGCAGAACTTTCGATAAAAAACTTTGCAATAATCGAAGCGGTATCTATTTCGTTTGATAAAGGTTTAACGGTATTAACAGGTGAAACAGGTGCGGGTAAATCGATTATTATTGATGCCATCCACCTTTTAGCAGGTGGGCGAGGTTCGCAAGAATTTGTGAGGCATGGAGAAAAGAGGGCGGAAATTGAAGGTCTTTTTCTAATAGAAAGTGAAAAACATCCATGTATTCACGTTTGTCATGAGCTTGGAATTGAATTAGATGATAATATGGTCGTGCTTCGTAGGGAAATTCATGCATCAGGAAAAAGTGTTTGTAGAGTGAACGGGAAATTAGTAACTATTTCCGTTTTAAGAGAAGTTGGGCGTACGTTAGTAGACATTCACGGGCAGCACGAACATCAAGAATTAATGAATGCTGATTTACATATCGACCTATTAGATCAATTCGGAAATGAAACGATAAACAAGTGTGTGGAAGCGTACAATAACGTATACGATCATTATAAAAGTTTAGAGGTAAGATTGAATGATTTAACGACAAATGAACAACAAATGGCACATCGGTTAGATTTAATTCAGTTCCAACTAGAAGAAATTAATAATGCTAAACTACAGCCGAAAGAAGAGGAAGAACTACTGGCTGAAAGAAATAAAATTAGTAACTATCAAAAACTTTTCCAAGCGTTAAACAATAGCTATTATAGTCTTCATGGTGAACAAAAAGGGTTAGATTGGGTTGGACATGCTATGAGTGAAACGGAAGCGCTAAAGGCAATCGATCCAAAATTGGGTACCATTTATGAAACCATTTCTAATGCCTATTATCAATTGGAAGAAGCTTCTTATCATATTCGTGATGAGATTGACCAATTAGAATATGACCCAGAACGTTTAGATTTTATAGAAGGTCGATTAAGTGAAATAAAGCAATTAAAAAAGAAGTATGGAAGTACTGTAGAAGAGATTTTAGAATATGCGGCAAAAATTGAAGAAGAACTCGAAACGATTCAAAATAAAGATTCTCACATCCACAAACTACAGCAGGAGCTTGAATCGGTTGAATCAGACCTTTTGTTAGAAGCGAAAGCTTTAACTGAAGCTAGAACGAAGGCTGCTGTAACATTAGAAGAGAAAATTCACGAACAGCTACGAGATCTTTATTTAGAAAAAGCAAACTTCAAAGTAAACGTTACTTCTCATAATAAATTTCAAAAAAATGGTGTAGATGCAGTAGAATTTTATTTAACGACAAATCCAGGCGAACCGTTAAAACCGTTAGCGAGAGTTGCTTCAGGTGGAGAGTTATCGCGTATAATGCTAGCGATGAAAAGTATCTTTTCCCAACATCAAGGTATTACATCGATTATTTTTGATGAAGTAGATACTGGTGTAAGTGGAAAAGTGGCTCAAGCAATTGCAAACAAAATTTATTCTGTTTCGGTGGAATCACAAGTTCTTTGTATTTCACATTTACCACAAGTCGCTGCAATGAGCGATACGCATTTATTTATTAGTAAAGAAATTGATAAAGACCGAACAAAAACAAGAGTTAACATTCTTTCAACCGAAGAAAAGGTTAACGAAATTGGACGAATGATATCAGGTATAGAAGTTACGGAACTTACGAAAAAACATGCAAAAGAATTGTTACAACTCGCTAATCGCCAAAAAGAAATTAAATAAAAGCTTAACGTGGTTGTATAGGAATATTACATTCCTGTATAACCACTTTTTTATTTATTCGGTGCTTCTGATTTTTTTCTTTCACACACGTATATTCTTGAAATTATAGTTAAGAAATATGCAAAAAATATCACTAAGTATAAATTATCCAAAAAGGGTATGTTTTTTATCATAAAGTTAGTTATAAATGTAGGGTAGAAGAGGCAATATTAGTAATGTAGCCATGAAAGGTGTGGGTTAGGAGCGAGGAGAGTGAAACAGTTGAAAAAAGATATAACGAGAAAAATGATAGGCGCATTTCTCCTTGTTTCCATCATGGTGTTATGTGTGTTCCAACCATTTAAAGAGTATGTTCAAATCCCTACAAAAATAACCGTCTTCGAAGGACAAGGGATAACTTTTCCAGCAACATTACCAGTTCAAGCAAAAGTAGGTGGGACAGACACATCAGTCGATGTCTCACATAACGATGGAGTGGTAGCAGTTAGTGGAAGAAAAACTGGCCAAGGAAAAGTATTGTTAGAAATGGCTGGATTTCCAATTAAACAAATGAATGTTGATGTAATCCCGGAATATAAAGTTTATCCTGGAGGTCAATCAATAGGTGTAAAACTAAATACAGTTGGCGTGCTAGTGGTTGGTCACCACTTAGTAGACACAGTTGACGGTAAGCATTCTCCTGGGGAAATTGCAGGAATTCAAGTTGGAGACATTATTACGAAGATTAATGGCAAAACCGTTGAACAAATGAGTGATGTTGCTCCTTTTGTCCAAGAGGCAGGAAAAAAAGGTGAGTCTCTGCAAATAGAAATTGCAAGGGAGCAAGAAACAATTGAAACAGAATTAACACCGTTAAAAGATAAAGATGAAGATTCATACCGAATAGGATTATATATTAGGGATTCAGCTGCTGGAATTGGAACGATGACATTTTACGATCCAAAAACAATGAGATATGGAGCTCTAGGGCATGTTATTTCTGATATGGATACGAAGAAACCAATTGTCGTTCAAGATGGACAAATTGTTCGTTCGACTGTTACGTCGATAGAAAAAGGAAGTAACGGTGTACCAGGTGAAAAACTCGCGAGATTTTCAAATGATCGAGAAGCAATTGGAGATATTACAAGGAATAGTCCATTTGGTATATTTGGCAAATTACACAAAGATATTCAAAATGGAAAAATGGACGAAGCTTTACCTATTGCGTTACCGCATGAAGTAAAGGAAGGTCCAGCAAAAATATTAACAGTTGTTGATGAAGATAAAGTTGAAGAGTTTGATGTGGAAGTTGTAAGCAAAATAGAACAAAAGTTTCCAGCGACAAAAGGGATGGTAATAAAAATAACAGATCCTAAACTTTTGGAAAAAACCGGGGGAATTGTTCAAGGGATGAGTGGTAGTCCAATAATTCAAGATGGAAAAATAATTGGAGCAGTTACTCATGTATTTGTTAATGACCCAACAAGCGGATACGGAGTTCATATTGAATGGATGTTAAATGAAGCTGGGATTGATATTTACAATACAGAGGATGAGGAAAAAGCGAGCTGAAAACTGCTCGTTTTTTCTTTTATTATTGATTAAATTAATGTATGATGAACATAATATAAAGATTTTTCGACAAAGTTGTTGCTATCATTGTGTCAAATATCGTAATTAGTCGAAAATAGCAGATAACTGAAGAAAAAACGAGATTTACTATAAAAATTACGATTTTTTTTAAAAATAAGAGGAAATGCTGTTGCGTTGTCGAAATGAATATGTAGAATAGAAATAGATGACAAATATGTTTATGGAACTGAGGAGGAAATTTGTTTGATGAAAACTAAAGTTTGTGTAGTAGATGATAATCGAGAATTAGTTGGGTTGCTTGAAGATTACATTTCAGCTCAGGAAGATATGGAAGTTGTTGGTACTGCTAGTAACGGTCAAGAGTGTTTACAGCTTCTTGAGAAAAGTAACCCAGACGTACTTATATTAGATATTATTATGCCACATTTAGATGGTTTAGCTGTCTTAGAAAGAATGAGAGCATTAAATCTAACTAAACAACCGAATGTTATTATGTTAACTGCCTTCGGTCAAGAAGATGTGACAAAAAAAGCTGTTGAGTTAGGCGCATCTTATTTTATATTAAAACCGTTTGATATGGAACATTTAGTAAGTAATATTCGTCAAGTTAGTGGTAAAGCTGCACCAATCATCAAGAGTTCACACCAAACATTCGTACGTCATTCAGAGCCGAAAACGAAAAATTTAGATGCTAGTATTACTAGTATTATTCATGAAATTGGAGTTCCGGCACATATAAAAGGATATTTATATTTACGAGAAGCAATTTCTATGGTATATAACGATATTGAGCTTTTAGGCTCCATCACAAAAGTTTTATACCCTGATATCGCTAAAAAGTTTAACACTACTGCAAGCCGTGTGGAGCGTGCAATTCGTCATGCGATTGAAGTAGCCTGGAGCCGTGGCAACATAGATTCTATTTCCTCCTTATTCGGTTATACGGTTTCCATGTCTAAAGCTAAACCAACAAACTCAGAATTCATCGCAATGGTCGCTGATAAACTTCGCTTGGAGCATAAAGCTTCTTGAGAGGGTAAGGATAATAAAGAATAATTCAAACACCCTTCTTAAGTTGAAGGGTGTTTTTTGCATAGTAAAAAGACACCCATATTTAATGATGAATCTCACGTAATGGCTGTCTTGTGTATAACATTATTTACGATTACTTGCTTCTTCGCGTTCTATTTCAATAAGCTTTTGAATTAAAATATGTTGAGGTGTGTGCATCACTTGTTCTAATGGTACGTCTAATGCTTTTGCTAATTTTTGCGCTGTTTCTGCAGAGATTTGTAAAGGTCTCATTTTATCACCTCTTTCAACTAATTATAATATATTTGTACTAAAATATTCGGCAGATGGCAAATGATAAAGGGTGTAGGAGGATAAATATGGATACTAAAATTTTTGGTCATAGAGGAGCGGCTGGTACGCATCCAGAAAATACGATGATTAGTTTTCAACAAGCAAAAAAAGTAGGGGCAGATGGAATTGAACTGGATGTCCAATTGAGTTCAGATGGCGTTCCTGTTGTCATACATGATGAAAAAGTTGACCGAACAACAGACGGTTCTGGTTTTGTAAAAGATAAAAAGATGGAAGAATTAAAACAATTAAACGCAGTATTTAAATTTAAACAGTTTGATTTTTGTCCAATCCCAACATTACAGGAAGTTTTGGAGTGGGCAAGTCAGACGACTTTACTTATTAATATTGAATTAAAAAACAGTGTAATTGCTTATGAAGGACTAGAAGAAAAAGTAGTGGAACTAGTAAAGCTCTATAAAGTAGAAAAACAAACAATCTTTTCTAGTTTTAATCATTATAGTATTTCTAAACTACATCGGATAGCGCCTCACATTGAAAAAGCAATTCTATACTCTGAAGGGTTGTTTGAACCGTGGAATTATGCACATGTTGTAGGGGCGCAAAGTTTACACCCTAATAAAGGAGTTGCTACTAAAGCGATCGTTAAAGCTGCCGGAAGTAAAGGAATCCAGGTGCGTCCGTATACAGTGAATGATGAAAGAACGATGAAAAAGATGTTTGCCATGAATGTATCCGGCTTCTTCACGGATTATCCAGAAAAAGCGCTCCAAATTAGAGAAAAAATTGAGTCATGTCCACTTAAATAATTGTAATCGGCGTCTTCACATTTGTGAGGGCGCTTATTTTAATTATTTGTGACTTACCTTACGGAACGACTGGGGGGGTGATATGGTCAATGCAATAGGGAAATTTGTACTTAACTAATAAAATTTTTAAAATCCATATTGAGGTAACGAACAAAAAAAGTCCTAAAAGTCAGTTTCTACTGACTTTTAGGACAGCCTCATTTTTTCTGAAACCTATTTTGAACTTTATTTCGTTTTCGATCTCGGTAAAATATAAACCCAGCCACAAACCAAAGGCCAATTCCTAAAAACAAAAGACCGACAACGAACTGTAACAATAATGAAGGAATAGGAGCGTGCAAAACGCCGAAAATCATATCTCTCATTAATTTAATACCTAATACAGCTAACAATGCTGGCAACACTAAAATAGTTAATGCAATAATTCGTTGCATGAGCTCATAAAGCCTCACTTCCTATAAATGCTAGAATATCTGAAATAAGTATATCAGATATTCTGTTGCAAGGAATAGCAATAACATATATTATTAAAGTGTGCAAACATTTTCAATCAAATGAAAAAGGGTATGAAAAATTTTTCATGGTTTATATAAATTATGAGTTGATAAGGGGTCTGTTATGCAATCTGTATTAATTGTAGGCGCAGGTAAAGGCGGTTCTGCAATGCTAAGAATGCTTATGCATTCAGAAATGTTTTTAGTGAAAAGGATAGTTGACATTAGAGAAGATGCACCGGGATTAAAGTTTGCAACTACTTTGGGAATTGACACAGGAGTTAAGTGGCAAGATTATTTGTCTGATGATCTCGACATTATTATTGAAGCAACTGGCTCAGATGAAGTCTTTCAAGCAATTAGAGGTGCAAAGGGCAAGAAAACGGTGCTCGTTCCAGGAAGTGTTGCTTCTATATTTGCAAGATTAGTCGAAAAGCATGAAGCGTTAATTTCGAAACTTCAACAAGAGTCACATAAACGAGATTTAATCTTTAATAATTTACACGATGGGTTAATTGGAATTGATTCAGCGGGAATTATTAATTTTTATAATAAAAGTGCAGAAAAAATTGTTGGAGTTAGAAAAAAAGAAGCACTTCACAAACATATTTTGGAGACAATACCATCAAGTAGATTACCAAATGTATTACATAGTAAAAGGGTAGAAAAGAATAGCGAATTACTTCTGGAAAATGGAAAACGAGTAATTAGTACTAGAAGTCCAATCATCGATGAAGATGGAAATGTATTAGGAGCATTCTCGGTATTTAAAGATATTACGGAAGTAATGAATTTAGCGGAGGAAGTGACTAACTTAAAGGAAATCCAGTCTATGCTGGAATCCATTATTCAATCTTCAGATGATGCGATCTCGGTAGTTGATGAATTCGGTCGAGGATTAATGATCAACCGTGCATACTCTAGGCTCACAGGTTTGAAAGAAGAACAAGTTGTCGGCAAGCCAGCTACTGCCGATATTTCAGAAGGCGAAAGTATGCATATGAAAGTATTGGAAACGAGACGAGCTGTTCGTGGAGTGAAAATGAAAGTTGGTCCTTCTAAAAGAGAAGTAATTGTCAATGTTGCGCCAGTGATCGTGGACGGTAAGCTTAAAGGAAGTGTTGGGGTCATTCATGATGTTTCAGAAATACAAAACTTAACGAATGAATTAAACCGTGCTCGACAAATCATCCGAACCCTTGAAGCGAAATATTCATTTGATGATATTATCGGTTCTTCCGAAGAAATGCGATTGGCAGTAGAGCAAGCTAAATTAGGTGCAAGAACACCTGCTACTGTTTTGTTAAGGGGAGAATCTGGAACGGGTAAAGAACTGTTTGCTCACGCTATCCATAATGGAAGTGAACGAAAATATAATAAATTTATCCGTGTCAATTGTGCAGCAATATCTGAAACGTTGCTAGAAAGTGAATTATTCGGGTATGAAGAAGGTGCTTTTTCAGGTGCTAAACATGGAGGGAAAAAGGGTCTTTTTGAAGAAGCGAATAATGGTAGTATTTTTTTGGATGAAATTGGAGAATTATCTGCTAATACACAAGCAAAACTATTAAGGGTATTACAAGAAGGTGAAATAGTTCGTGTTGGAGGAACGAAACCGATTTCTATAAATGTCCGAGTTATTGCCGCAACGAACGTCAATTTAGAAAAAGGTATAGTGGAAGGTACTTTTCGGGAGGATTTGTATTATCGTTTAAATAGAATGCCCATTCATATCCCGTCTTTGAGAAAAAGAAAAGAGGATATACCTTCCCTTTGTAACCATTTAATTCAAAAAATTAATCAAGATTATGGTAGGACAATTGAAGGGTTAACCGAAGGTGCTATTACTTACTTAATGAAATATGATTGGCCAGGTAATGTAAGGGAATTGGAAAATATTTTAGGTCGTGCAATCATTTTTATGAATAATCATGAACTGTATATTGATTTATCTCACATTCCTGATTTAAACACGAAAAATGAAGAAGATATAAAAGAAGAAACAGAAATGTTCATCCCGGAAAACAGAAACTTAACGGAAATGTTAGAGAGTTATGAAGAGGGTATTATAAAAAAGACGTTAAGTAAAAATAACGGAAATAAAACAAAAACGGCGAAAGAACTTGGTGTTTCTATACGTAATTTATATTATAAAATGCAAAAATACGAAATTGAATAAAGTTGCATGCAATATTTTGCATATATTGCAAAGGAATGCACGGTCAAAAAATAAAAAATGAAGCGTTTTCAATATTTAAAAGTTGGCACGGTTCTTGCATTTATGAAAGTGTAAGCAAGAAAGGAAGGGTTGGAAGTGAAACTAGCACAATTAATCAACAAAGCAACCCAAATGACTCCTAAAGTGGTAGCTGTCGCTGCTGCAGAAGACTCGGAAGTAATGGTGGCAGTATCAGAAGCTGTAAAAAAAGGATTAGCCTCCTTCTTACTTTTTGGTGATGAAGAAAAGATAATGGAGTTATTGTCTGTTAATGGGTTAGCCGTAATGGAAGATAAGATAAAAGTAGTACAAGCAGCTAATGAAAAAGAAGCTGCAGCACTTGCTGTAAAGGCAGTGTCTAGTAAAGAAGCAGATGTCTTAATGAAAGGACATGTATCCACTGCAACTATTTTAAAAGAAGTATTAAATAAAGAATACGGTCTACGCACAGGTAATGTATTGTCACATGTTGCAGCATTTGAAGTGCCTGGCTATGATCAGTTAATTTTTGTTACGGATGCTGCAATGAATATTGAACCAACTATTGAGCAGAAAGTTCAAATTGTTAACAATTCAGTAAACTTCGCTCGTGCTGTAGGTGTAGAAGTGCCAAAAGTTGCACCCTTAGCCGCAGTTGAAGTAGTGAACCCAAGCATGCGAGCAACGGTTGATGCAGCACTGTTAACTCAAATGAATAAACGTGGACAAATAAAAAACTGTATTATTGATGGCCCTCTTGCTTTAGACAATGCTGTATCTCAGTTGGCTGCCGAACAAAAAGGGATAGCTGGTGAAGTAGCTGGTCATGCAGATATATTATTTGTACCAACAATTGAGGTCGGCAACGTCCTATATAAATCACTTATTTACTTTGCCAAAGCTAAGGTTGGAGCAGTTATTACAGGCGCAAAGGCACCGATTGTTTTAACGTCTCGTGCTGATTCAGCAGAGAGTAAATTAAATTCATTAGCTTTAGCTGTTAGCGCAGTTTAAACATATAAATTTGGGGAGGAATACTAACATGGAAATTTTCAAATATATGGAGAAATATGATTACGAACAACTAGTTATTTGCCAAGATAAAACTTCAGGTTTAAAAGCAATTATCGCTATTCACGACACAACATTAGGACCAGCTTTAGGTGGTACACGTATGTGGACTTATGAATCAGAAGAAGCTGCGATTGAAGATGCACTACGCTTAGCAAAAGGTATGACATATAAAAATGCTGCTGCAGGATTAAATCTTGGTGGTGGTAAAACAGTTATAATTGGAGACCCACGTAAAGATAAAAATGAAGAAATGTTCCGTGCTTTTGGTCGATACATTCAAGGCTTAAACGGACGTTATATTACAGCAGAAGATGTTGGTACTACAGTTGCAGATATGGATTTAATTTATGAGGAAACTAATTATGTTACTGGTGTATCACCTGCATTTGGTTCTTCTGGTAATCCTTCACCTGTAACGGCATACGGTGTATATCGTGGTATGAAAGCAGCTGCGAAAGAAGCGTTCGGTACTGATTCTTTAGAAGGAAAAGTAGTAGCTGTGCAAGGTATAGGAAACGTTGCATTTAACTTATGTCGTCATCTACATGAAGAAGGCGCACAATTAATCGTTACCGATATTAATAAAGAAGCTGTACAACGAGCTGTAGAACAATTTGGAGCAAAAGCTGTTGATCCAGCAGACATTTATAGCGTAGAATGCGATATTTATGCTCCATGTGCTCTTGGTGCAACTATTAATGATGAAACAATTCCACAAATTAAGGCAAAAGTTATTGCTGGAGCAGCGAATAACCAATTATTAGATACTCGTCACGGTGACATTATTCATGAAATGGGCATTGTTTATGCACCTGATTACGTAATTAACGCAGGTGGTGTTATTAACGTTGCAGATGAGCTTTATGGATATAACCGCGACCGTGCGATGAAAAAAGTAGAAACAATCTACAACAACATTGAGCGTGTAATTGAAATTGCTAAACGTGACAATATCCCAACATACCTAGCTGCAGATCGTCTGGCAGAAGAAAGAATTGAACGAGTGAGAAATTCTCGTAGTCAGTTCCTACAAAACGAAAAACATATTTTAAGTCATCGTAAATAATAAACAGAAAAGGATACGGAAAGAGGGTTAATCCTTCTTTCCGGTTTTTACTGGAGGTTTCAACTTTGAATGAAAAAGAATATCGAGTTCTCGTAATCAACCCAGGATCAACCTCAACAAAAATCGGTGTTTTCGATAATGAACGATCAATATTTGAAAAAACAATACGTCATGATAGCGATACTATCAATTCGTATGCAACAATCTTTGATCAATACGAATTTCGGAAATCAACTATTTTAGAGACGTTAGACGAGGAAGGTATTAACATTTCTAAATTAAGTGCTGTATGTGGTCGTGGTGGCTTATTACGCCCTATCGAAGGTGGCACATATGCGGTAAATGATGATATGCTAGAAGATTTAAAAGTTGGCTACTCAGGCCAACATGCTTCCAATCTTGGTGGTATTTTAGCTTATGAAATTGCAACAGGACTAAATATCCCTTCTTTTATTGTCGATCCGGTCGTTGTTGACGAATTATCGGATATCGCTAGAATTTCGGGCTTTTCTCTAATTGAACGTAAGAGTATTTTTCATGCATTAAATCAAAAAGCTGTTGCTCGCCGTGTTGCCAAAAATTTAGGGAAGAAATATGAAGAATTAAATTTAATTGTGACACATATGGGTGGCGGTATTACAGTAGGTGTTCATGAAAATGGTCGAGTAGTTGATGTGAACAACGGACTACACGGAGATGGACCTTTTAGCCCGGAGCGTGCAGGAACAGTTCCAGTTGGTGACCTTGTTTCTTTATGTTTCTCTGGTGAATATTATCGTGAAGAAATAATGAAAAAGCTCGTCGGACAAGGTGGCCTTGTCGGTTACTTAGGCACTAATGATGCTGTTCAAGTAGAAAAAATGATAGATCAAGGCGATGAAGATGCAGCTCTAGTTTACGATGCCATGGCATATCAAGTTGCCAAAGAAATCGGTTCTGCTAGCGCAGTACTGTCCGGGAAAGTCGATGCAATCATATTAACTGGTGGCTTAGCATACGGAAAAGGTTTCGTAAAACTAATTTCAGATCGAATTAGTTGGATTGCAGATGTCATTGTACATCCTGGTGAAAATGAGTTACAAGCTTTAACAGAAGGAGCTTTACGTGTACTTCGTGGTGAGGAAAAGGCAAAAGTTTACCCGGGCAATAATGTAAACAGCAAAGTAACTAACTAGAAAGGAGAAATATATATGGCTCAAGAATACGATTTAGTCATTCTAGGAGGAGGAACTGGTGGTTACGTAGCTGCTATACGTGCTTCTCAATTAGGGTTAAAAACAGCAGTAGTTGAAAAAGGAAAGCTAGGGGGAACTTGTTTACATGCAGGTTGTATTCCTAGTAAAGCATTGTTAAGAAGTGCTGAAGTGTTTTCTCAAACGAAAAAAAGTGAGGAATTCGGCGTTATTTCTGGAGAAGTAAAATTAGACTTTTTAAAAGTACAAGAACGCAAACAAAAAATTATAAACCAACTTCATGGTGGAGTTCAACACTTAATGAAACAAGGGAAGATTGATGTGTTTCACGGAACTGGGCGCATTTTAGGACCATCGATTTTTTCTCCGATGCCTGGAACAATATCTGTTGAGTTTGAAAATGGTGACGAAAACGAAATGTTAATCCCCAAAAATGTAATCGTCGCAACAGGTTCGAGACCACGCACATTACCTGGATTGGATATTGATGGCGACCTTGTGATGACTTCAGATGAAGCGCTTCAAATGGAGAGTTTACCTAGCTCCATCATTATTGTTGGTGGAGGAGTAATCGGCATTGAATGGGCATCTATGCTTTCTGACTTTGGTGTAGAAGTTACCGTTTTAGAATATGCAGATAGAATTTTACCGACAGAAGATAAAGAGATTTCTAAAGAAGCACAACGACTAATGAAAAAGCGCGGAATTAAGCTAGTAACAGGTGCAAAAGTTTTACCTGAAACGATGGAAAAAGCTTCGGGAGTTACTATTAAAGCAGAGCATAAAGGGGAACAAAAAACGTTTTCCGCTGATAAAATGCTTGTATCAGTTGGACGTCAAGCTAACGTAGAAGGTATTGGTCTTGAAAATACTGATATACAAGTAGAAAAAGGCTTTATTAAAACAAATGATTACTATCAAACAAAAGAATCTCATATTTATGCAATTGGTGACGTAATCGGCGGTCTTCAATTAGCGCATGTTGCTTCTCACGAAGGAATTGTTGCAGTTGAACATCTTGCTAATGAAAACCCTTCTCCAATTGACTATTCGTTAATTTCTAAATGTGTATACAGCAGTCCAGAAGTTGCAAGTGTCGGTTACACTGAGGAAGAAGCAAAAGAAAAAGGCTATAACATTAAAACAGGTAAGTTTAGCTTCCGAGCAATTGGTAAGGCTTTAGTATATGGAGAGTCTGACGGATTTGTAAAAATTATTGCTAATAGTGATACAGATGATATTTTAGGTGTTCATATGATAGGACCGCATGTAACAGATATGATATCTGAAGCTGGTTTAGCACGTGTATTAGATGCAACACCTTGGGAAGTTGCCCACACTATTCATCCACATCCTTCATTATCAGAAGCAATTGGGGAAGCTGCACTAGCAGTTGATGGTAAAGCAATTCATTCATAAGAATAATAGAAGGGGTATCAAACCCTTCCCTACATATTAAGGAGGTAATAAATAATGGCTGAAAATCGACATAAAGCATTAGGTTTAACGGATGAAAACGTAATGGAAATGTATGAAACGATGCTACTTGCTCGCCGAATTGATGAGCGTATGTGGTTATTAAATCGTGCAGGTAAAATACCTTTCGTCATCTCTTGTCAAGGTCAAGAAGCAGCACAAGTAGGAGCAGCTTTTGCTTTAGACCGTGAAAAAGACTACGTTCTTCCATATTATCGCGACATGGGGGTTGTTTTAACATTTGGAATGACAGCAACGGAATTAATGCTATCAGGATTCGCAAAAGCAGAAGATCCGAACTCTGGTGGACGTCAAATGCCGGGTCATTTCGGTCAAAAGAAAAATCGGATCGTAACAGGTTCATCACCAGTTACAACACAAGTGCCTCATGCAGTTGGTGTAGCACTTGGTGGCCGTCTTGAAGGAAAAGATTTAGTAACATTTGTGACATTCGGTGAAGGTTCCTCTAACCAAGGAGATTTCCATGAGGGTGCTAACTATGCAGCAGTTCATAAGTTGCCAGTTATTTTTATGTGTGAAAACAACAAATATGCAATCTCCGTACCGTATGAAAAGCAAGTAGCATGTGAAAAGATCTCTGATCGTGCAATCGGCTATGGAATGCCAGGTGTAACTGTAGACGGTAATGATCCATTAGAAGTTTATAAAGTAGTAAAAGAAGCAGCAGACCGAGGTCGTCGTGGTGAAGGTCCTACATTAGTAGAAACTATTTCTTATCGTTTAACACCTCACTCTAGTGATGATGATGATCGTGCATACCGTGAGCGTGGCGAAGTAGAAGAAGCGAAAACGAAAGATCCAATTATTCTTTTTGCAAATTACTTAAAAGAAGTTGGCGTGTTAACAGAAGAGAAAGAGAAAGCACTTAACGATAAGATTGCGCAAGTCGTTAATGAAGCTACAGAATACGCAGAAAATGCTCCATATGCAGAGCCTGAGTATGCATTAAAGCACGTATATGCTGAGTAAGGAGGAAAAATCATGGCAGTTATTTCTTATATAGATGCGGTCACAATGGCCATTCGTGAAGAAATGGAACGCGATTCAAAAGTATTCGTACTTGGGGAAGATGTAGGTCTAAAAGGTGGAGTTTTCAAAGCAACTCAAGGGTTATATGATCAGTTTGGTGAAGACCGTGTGATTGATACACCACTTGCAGAATCTGCAATCGCAGGTGTAGCTATTGGTGCAGCAATGTATGGTATGCGTCCAATTGCTGAAATGCAATTCGCTGACTTTATTATGCCAGCAGTAAACCAAATAATATCAGAGGCGGCTCGTATCCGTTACCGTTCTAACAATGATTGGAGTTGTCCGCTAGTAGTTCGTGCTCCTTACGGTGGAGGAGTTCACGGTGCGCTTTACCATTCACAATCAGTAGAAGCAGTTTTTGCTAATCAACCAGGATTAAAGATTGTAATGCCATCTACTCCTTATGACGCAAAAGGTTTATTAAAAGCAGCTATCCGTGATGAAGACCCAGTTCTTTTCTTCGAACATAAACGTGCGTATCGTTTAATTAAAGGTGAAGTGCCTACAGATGATTACGTATTACCAATCGGTAAAGCAGACGTTAAACGTGAAGGGGAAGACATTACTGTTATTACGTACGGACTATGTGTTCATTTTGCTCTACAAGCAGCAGAACGCTTAGCGCAAGACGGAATTTCCGCACACATCCTTGATTTACGTACAGTTTACCCGTTAGATAAAGAAGCTATCGTAGAAGCAGCTTCTAAAACTGGTAAAGTGTTATTACTAACAGAAGATAATAAAGAAGGAAGCATTATGAGTGAAGTATCAGCAATTATAGCTGAAAATTGCTTATTCGATCTCGATGCACCGATTATGCGTCTTGCAGGTCCGGATGTCCCAGCAATGCCTTATGCTCCAACTATGGAAAAATACTTTATGGTTAACCCAGACAAAGTAGAAAAAGCTATGCGCGAGCTAGCGGAATTTTAATAATAGAATTATATGATGGAGGTGGTCTTTTATTTGAGGAGACCCCTTCTAAATGAACGAGGAGGTATTCACCTTGGCTATTGAAAAAATAACGATGCCGCAACTTGGAGAAAGTGTTACAGAAGGAACCATTAGCCGCTGGCTTGTTAAAGTCGGTGATACAGTAAATAAATACGACCCTCTTGCAGAGGTTATGACTGATAAAGTAAACGCAGAAATTCCATCATCTTTCTCTGGAAAAATTACAGAGCTTGTAGCAGAAGATGGCGATACTTTAGCAGTAGGTGAAATTATTTGTTATATAGAAACAGAAGGTGGAGCTGCTGGCGGAGGGGGAACTTCTAAACAAGAAGCCCCAGCAAATGCGGCTTCAACAAATGAAGAAGCTACGGCACCTACAACTAATGATGAGGATCAGCCGAACAAACGTCGTTATTCACCAGCTGTTTTACGTCTAGCTCAAGAAAATAACATTGATTTAGAGCAAGTAAGTGGTACTGGAGCAGGCGGCCGTATTACTAGAAAAGACATATTAAAAGTGATTGAGTCTGGCAACATTCCAACTGCAGACAGTAAACCAGCTACATCTGTTACAGAAGAAAAACCTGCAGCAGTAAGTAGCCAACCAGCTGCATCAGTTTCTGCACCAGCCACAGCTCAAGCACCAAAAGCGGCCGCACCAGTTAATGTGCCAGTAGAAGCAGGGGATATCGAAATCCCGGTTACAGGTGTTCGTAAAGCAATCGCTGCAAACATGCTTCGCAGTAAACACGAAGCTCCACATGCATGGACGATGATTGAAGTGGATGCGACTAATTTAGTAGACTACCGCAACTCTGTGAAAAACGAATTTAAGCAAATAGAAGGCTTCAACCTGACATTCTTTGCTTTCTTCGTAAAAGCAGTTGCCCAAGCATTAAAAGAATACCCGCAAATTAACTCTATGTGGGCTGGTGACAAAATCGTTCAAAAGAAAGATATTAATATTTCTATCGCTGTTGCAACGGACGACGCACTATATGTGCCAGTTATTCGTAACGCTGATGAGAAAACAATTAAAGGAATTGCTCGTGAAATTACAGAACTTGCTGCGAAGGTACGCTCTGGAAAGTTAACATCTGCTGAAATGCAAGGTGGAACATTCACTGTGAACAACACTGGTTCATTCGGTTCTGTTCAATCAATGGGTATCATCAACTACCCACAAGCAGCAATCCTTCAAGTAGAGTCAATTGTAAAACGTCCAGTTGTAATGGACAATGGGATGATCGCAGTTCGTGACATGGTAAACCTATGTATGTCTCTAGACCACCGCGTTTTAGACGGCTTAGTTTGCGGCCGCTTCTTAGCTCGTGTGAAAGAAATTATCGAAAAAATGTCTCGTGAGAATACATCGATTTATTAATTTATATAGAACCCTCGGCTTTTTGCCGGGGGTTGTTTATTTTATGTTCAATTGGTGTACTTTTTAAAGCACAAAAATAACCATACAAAATTAAAGATTGCCAGTTATATTACATAAAAAGACTTAGAGAATTAACATCTCTAAGCCTTAATTTATTATAACTCCTGCTCAAGTGGTTCAACACGGCCCCCAAGTGATGCAACGCCGCTCAAAAGTCAGCAACGAAAACCACGTGGTGCAACGAAACGAAAAACTGGTGCAACCTTGCCAAGTTTTGGTGCAACACCGCCGCAAACTGGTGCAACCATCGGTCAAAAGTCAGCAACAAAATCAACGTGGTGCAACGAAACGAAAAACTGGTGCAACCTCATCCAAGTTATGGTGCAACACCACCGCAAAATGGTGCAACCATCGGTCAAAAGTCAGCAACCTCCCAAAAAATTCAACAAAATACTATATCTTTAAGAAGGAATTTTCGTAAAGATATAGAAATTATATTTTTGATTAAATTTGAAGGAGGAATGTCATGCCGATAATTAAGCCACGTAAAAAACCAATTTTAATTCGTAAATATGAAGCGTTATTAGCTAGAATTCACGGACGCCATCCGAAGCGAAACTTTATTGAAAGTGATTATAGAAAATATAACGCTGGCTATTTAGGGGAGCTCGCAACAGACTATCAACTGGGATTTATTGATGAAAAAAAGTTCTACATTTTACAAGATTTAAAACTTACGATCAATAATCATAAAGTCCAAATGGATACGTTATTACTTACAAAAAAATGTATTATTCTTATTGAAACAAAAAACCTAAATGTTCATTTAATATTTGAAGAAAATAAAATGACAAGAAATTTAAATGATAAAATTGAAGGATTCGTAAACCCACTATTGCAAGTACAAAGACAGGAATATAGAATGAAACAATGGTTTCAACAAAATTATTTAAGGCTCCTACCAATCTACTCATTAATAGTCATTTCAAACCCCAATACGTTTTTTGATACTTCTAAGCTCCCATCCCATCTCTCGGATAAAGTAATAGGAATTGATGCACTCCCTTGGAAAATTGAGAGTATAGAAAAGAATATAAAGAACACTTTATTAAATGAAGCAGATGTCAGGTCGTATTCAAAAAAACTGCTTCTTGCCCATACTCCAGATGACACAAATCTACTTGAAAAATATGACTTCCTTCCAGATGAAGTTCAAAAGGGAGTACGTTGTCCAAAGTGTAATAGGTTACCGCTACCTAAGGTGAAGAATACTTGGGCTTGCCCTAATAATTGTGATAACGAAAAAAAGTCATTCATATATACTTCTTTAAAAGATTACGCATTATTGTTTAAAAATAAGTTAACGAATCAGAAATGTAGAGAGTTTTTGTTAATTCCTTCTAGAAATACGATGACCCGCATCCTCCACTCCTTACCCAAGCAAAGGTAATACCACTCAATATTTCCTGCCAATAGAAGATTAGAACAGAAAAAGTTGTTACTATTCTACAACTATATTAAAATTGAAGTATGAAAGCGTTAACTATCTGTATTTACGAGGGGGATGGCAATGGATCAGCTTCACAATATGAAGGAAATTAAATTTCCAAATGGAACATATAAAGACTGGGAAGAAAAAGTGGCAGCTACGTTAAAAGGTAAAACAGTCGAGTCGCTTTTCAGTAGTACGTATGAAGGAATTAAGAGAAAACCTTTGTATACAGAACAGGATATAAAAGGAGCTTCTAATTATTTTCCAAAAGGTGCCAGCAATGACTGGTTCGTTAGTCAAAAATTACCATCTGGACTTTCGTTATCGCAATTAAACGATATTTTACAAACTGAATTCAAGGTTGGACTTGAAGCAGTGCATTTCGAAACGAAAGAAGTACATATTGGTGCACTTGAAGACTTGCATACTTTATTACACTCCATTAACCTCACTGAAACACCATTACATGTTTATACAGGGGTAAATGTATCGGATTTCTATAATCTACTGAAAGAATATTTACATACACAGCAAGTAAATTTACAAACTATAACCGGATACATCGGGATGGATCCAATCGGTGAATTTGCACAAACAGGTGAGTTGCAATTATCGGAAGCTACGTATAGTAGTGTAGCAAATACTATAAAGGAAGTCCCTAATGTAAGAACAATTTGGGTTCGTTCAGAACCTTACCATGAAGCAGGTGCAAATGCTGTTCAAGAATTGGCAGCAACGATGGCTACCGCAGTGGAATACTTAACACAATTAATTGAGCGAGGGCTCAGTATAGACGAAGCGGCAAATACGTTTGTTTTTTCCTACAACGTTGGAAGTGACTTGTTTATGGAGTTAGCCAAAGTTCGCGCTGCAAAAGTAATGTGGGCTACAATCATTCAACAATTTGGTGGTTCAACACAAGCTCAACAAATGACTATTCACGCGACGACATCATCGATCAATAAATCTATACTAGATGAACATGTGAATATGCTTCGTACGACAACCGAAGCGTTCTCCGCGGTAGTAGCAGGAGTGAATAGTTTAAATATTGGAAGTTACTCTAGTAAAGAAAATACTTTTTCTAGAAGAATTGCACGTAACACACATTATGTGCTGAAAGATGAATCATTTTTAAATAAAGTAATTGATCCTGCGGCTGGTTCCTATTATATAGAAACTTTAACAGAGGAGCTTGCCCAAAATGCATGGGGTTACTTTCAAAAGATAGAAAAGCAGGGTGGCATTATATCTGCTTTAACATCAAATACTTTACAGCAAGATATTCAACAAGTGGCCATAAAAAGAGTAAATGATATTAAAAATAGAAAGAAAAAAATGGTCGGTGTTAACATGTATCCGAACTTAAAAGATACCTTAGTACCGAGTGAAACAAAAGGTAATTTACGAAAACTTCGTATTGCAGAAGCGTTTGAAAATTTGAGGCTTCAAGCAAGCGAGTTTAAACAAAACACTAGTCAAGAGCCAACAATTACGTTATTAAATATTGGAAAATTAAAAGAACATAAGCCACGCACTGACTTTGCTACTAGCTTTTTCCAAGTTGGAGGACTTCAAGTTCAACAAAGTCCTAGCTTAGAAACTATTGAAACTATAAATGAATGGGTTTCTACTGAATGGAAAGGGAAAACAGTTTGCATATGTGGAACAGATATAGCTTATGAAGAAAATTTACAACATATTGTCCAATTTCTAAAAGAAGTGAGTCAAGACTGTTTTGTTATCGTAGCTGGAAAGACAAAGATAGATGGGGTAGATGAAACGATTCATTTACATTCGAATTGTTACGACCAACTTATGACGATCCAAACTGTGTTAGGGGTGAATAAAGGTGAGGCCTGATTTTTCAAAAGTAAAATTGAATATACAACCATCATCAATGGACCAAGAAGTTAGCTATGAAGATATCTTTTTCGAAACGAACGAGCAAATAAAAATTAAATCTCAGTACACTGAGGCTGACATTGATAATAAAGAACATTTACATACATTTCCCGGTGTAGCCCCGTATGTTCGTGGACCTTATCCAACGATGTATGTTAACCGTCCATGGACGATACGCCAATATGCAGGCTTTTCGACTGCGGAAGAAAGTAACGCATTTTATCGTCGAAATTTAGAAGCAGGTCAAAAGGGATTGTCAGTTGCATTCGACCTAGCAACACATAGAGGCTATGATTCAGATCATCCACGTGTTGTTGGAGATGTGGGGAAAGCTGGGGTAGCTATAGATTCTATTTTAGATATGAAAATATTGTTTGATGGCATTCCATTGGATCAAATGTCTGTTTCAATGACGATGAACGGTGCCGTATTACCGATTATGGCGTTTTATATAGTGACTGCTGAAGAACAAGGTGTTTCAAAAGAACAATTAGCTGGTACTATCCAAAACGATATTTTAAAAGAATATATGGTTCGTAATACGTACATTTATCCACCAGATATGTCGATGCGTATTATTGGAGATATATTTGCTTACACGTCTCAACATATGCCAAAGTTTAATAGCATAAGTATTTCCGGTTACCACATGCAAGAAGCGGGTGCACCGGCAGATATCGAGCTTGCCTATACACTTGCTGACGGACTGGAATATGTGCGTACAGGTGTGAAATCAGGTATTCATATTGATGCGTTTGCTCCAAGATTATCTTTCTTTTGGGCAATCGGAATGAATTTTTTCATGGAAGTTGCAAAAATGAGGGCGGCACGTTTCCTTTGGGCGAAAATGATGAAAACTTTTAACCCGAAAAATGAAAAGTCACTCGCATTAAGAACGCACTCGCAAACTTCTGGTTGGAGTTTAACAGAGCAAGATCCGTTTAATAACGTAACGAGAACTTGTATGGAAGCTTTAGCGGCTGCGAACGGCCATACACAATCACTTCACACGAATGCGTTAGATGAAGCCATTGCATTACCGACTGATTTTTCCGCACGTATTGCAAGAAATACGCAGCTTTATCTTCAGGATGAAACTGAAATTACAAAGGTTATCGATCCGTGGGCGGGTTCGCACTATGTGGAGACATTAACGAGTGAATTAATTGAAAAAGCTTGGGCGCATATTGAAGAAATTGAACAGCTTGGTGGTATGGCAAAGGCAATTGAAACAGGATTACCGAAAATGAAAATTGAAGAAGCGGCGGCAAGACGTCAGGCAAAGATTGATTCTGGGAAGGAAGCAATTATTGGCGTAAATAAATTTCGATTAGAAAAAGAAGATACGAACATAGAGATTTTAGATATAAATAACGAGGAAGTTTTACAAAAGCAAGTCGAACGACTAAACCAACTACGATCCAATCGTGATGAACAAAAAGTGAAACAATCATTAGAAGCATTAACATTAAGTGCACAATCTGGTGAAGGAAATTTATTGGAACTTGCAATTGAAGCGGCGAGAGCTCGAGCGAGTTTAGGAGAAATTTCTGATGCAATTGAAAAAGTGTCAGGGAGACATCGAGCAGTTATTCGATCTGTTAGTGGTGTGTATGCTTCTGAATTTACGAATGAGGAAGAAATGAATCGTGTTCGTGAGAAAATAGAACAATTTTACGAGTTAGAAGGAAGAAGACCTCGTATTATGATTGCGAAGATGGGGCAAGATGGCCATGACCGTGGAGCAAAAGTTGTTGCTACTGGCTATAGTGATCTTGGTTTTGATGTAGATATTGGTCCACTTTTTCAAACTCCAGAGGAAACAGCATTGCAAGCAGTTGAAAACGACGTGCATGTTGTCGGAATAAGCTCACTAGCTGCTGGGCATAAAACGTTATTACCTAAGTTAGTAGAACAATTAAAAAAGCATGGTCGAGAAGATATTATCGTTATTATTGGTGGGGTTATCCCTTATAAAGATTATCCGTATCTTTATGAGCATGGTGCAAGTGCAATATTTGGACCGGGAACGGTAATACCGACTGCTGCTGAAATTATTATTGATAAAATATATGAGCGTCTCGGTTACGAGGAAGTTGATGTAGAAGATGAACAATAAGAAAAAATTAATTCGAACAAAAGAGGAGAACGTGGAGCAGCTTTATAAGCAGCTGCTTCATGGAAACCGAGCCGCCTTAGCAAAAGCTATTACGTTAGTAGAAAGTAATGCAGAACGACATTTTACTCAAAGTCAACACATACTCCAAAACGTAATAGACCGGACTGGTAATTCTATTCGAATCGGAATTAGTGGTGTTCCAGGGGCAGGGAAAAGTACATTTATAGAAGCTTTTGGTCTATATTTATGTTCGATTGGAAAGAAAGTAGCAGTCCTCGCGGTTGATCCATCTAGCTCGAAAAGTGGTGGAAGTATATTAGGGGATAAGACGAGGATGGAAGAGCTTGCAAAACATCCGCAAGCTTTTATCCGACCTTCTCCTTCAGGCGGTACGTTAGGTGGAGTGAATAGAAAAACTCGAGAAAGTATTCTTTTATGTGAAGCAGCTGGCTATGACGTTATTCTTGTAGAAACGGTCGGTGTTGGGCAAAGTGAAGGAATTGTTCGAGATATGGTCGACTTTTTTTTATTACTTGTATTAACGGGTGCTGGTGATGAGCTTCAAGGAATGAAAAAAGGAATAATGGAGCTAATTGATTTAATATTAGTCAATAAAGCAGATGGAGAAAACTTACGTAATGCAAATCGGACTGCCCGAGAATATAATCAAATCTTACACTTTTTACAACCTGCAACACCAGGATGGCAAACGAAAGCGAAAACATGTTCAGCTATAAACGGTACAGGAATTATGGAAGCGTGGGAAGTAATTACTCAATTTGCGCAGAATACGAAAGACTCTGATCAATTTGAAAAAAGACGAAGTGAGCAAAAGCAACAATGGTTTTTTGCATCGTTAAAAGATGAGCTCGAACGAAGATTTTTTCAACATTCTACGATCAAAACACAACTTCCAATTGTAAAGAAAAAATTAGATCAAGAAAACATGCCTGTATCAACAGCAGTGAAAGAGTTGTTAGACCAATATGATAGAAGAGAAGAGTAAGCTGGAGTAATGGTGCTTTTTTCTATTTTTCAAAATTATTGCTATACCTCGAACACTTAAAAAAAATAGGAAAGTGCACGAAACACTTTCCTTCATCTAGGGAGTATAGGGGTATGGATATCTAGATGTATTAATAATATACCCGGTTATTTTTAAATTAAACATCTTTTTTATTTTAAAATTCATAGTAAATTGGTATGATAATAGAAGGAAGAAAAAGAGGTGAAAACAACATGAGTATGGATTTTAATTTTTTAATGAGTGATGTTGTACGTCAAGCAAGAGAAGAAATGGATCATGCAGGATACGAGCATCTTCGTACTCCTGAAGAAGTAGAAGAAGCGTTTAACCGAAAAGGAGTTACGCTTGTAATGGTAAACTCTGTGTGCGGATGTGCAGGTGGTATTGCAAGGCCAGCAGCAACACATGCTATTCACGCAGATAAACGTCCAAATCACTTAGTAACAGTGTTTGCTGGCCAAGATAAAGAAGCGACAGAAAAAGCACGTGAGTTTTTTGAAGGCTATCCGCCATCTTCACCATCTTTTGCTCTATTAAAAGATGGAAAAATTTTAACGATGGTTGAACGTCATGAAATTGAAGGACATGCGCCAATGTCTGTCATAAACAAATTACAAGGATACTTTGATCAATATTGTGAAGAAGTATAAGTTGAAAAATGCAGTGGGAATTTCTCCACTGCATTTTTTTCGTTTTCGTTAAGGAAATTATATAAATTCCGCCACTACGTTTTGTCCTTCCTCAAAATTTCACTTGAATAGAAAATCGTGGAAAACAAACAATAATAAGGTGAATATTTTGGAGGGGATGTTTAGTATGAAGTATGTAAAAAGTATGATACCGATGATTATGTGTCTTGTTCTCTTATTTCAAGTGCCATTTGTCTCCGCAAATGAATGGACAAGGGATCAGGCAGAAGATAAGTATAAGTGGGATTTAGCTTCAATATACAAGGATGAAAAAGAATGGCGAAAAGATTTAAAACTGGCAGAAAAATTGGCAAACAAATTTGCAAAGGAAGAAAAGCCGATAGAATCAGCAAAGCAGTTACAAAAGTTATTGGAACAATATTTTACTATTAACCAAATATTTGAGAAAGCTTACGTGTATTCGAAATTATTATTTGATGTTGATATGGGAAATCCGTATGCAATGGAGTTATCAAACGAAATAGAAAAGATGACGGTTACAATCGTCCAACAAACAAACTGGTTCACGAATGCGATACAAGATATTGATAAAAAGAGCTGGAAAAGCATTGTCACTCATAAAGATTTAGAAGAATATCGATATTTTTTAGAGCAAGTGTACAATGGAAAAGAACATGCTCTTCCAAAGGAATCGGAAGAAGTTTTAATTGAGGCGATGCCATTTTTACATGCATCCAATGAGATTTTCACTATGATATCAAAAGATTTACAGCTTCCTAATATTCGAGTAAACGAACAAGAGTATACACTAACTCCGCAAACGTATAGTGTGTATATGACAAGTAATGACCGGAGTTTAAGAAAGGCTGCTTTTGAAACATACTATGAAACACTTTCTCAATACGAAGATAGCTTTGCATCGATTCTTGCCAACATTATAAAAGCAAACAATTTTTTTGCAAAGACGAAAAAGTATAATAGTGCACTACAAGCAAGTTTAGAATCAAAGGAAATTGAACCAAAAGTTTACGAAAAGCTAATTAAAACAGTTGATCAACATTTACCGTTATTTCATCGTTACTTAAAATTAAAACAACAATTTTTACAGCTAGATAATATGGAGCTATATGATTTGGCCGCACCTTCACCTATAAAGGAAGAAAAAGAAATTTCATATGAAGAAGCACAACAAATTGTCTTAAAGGGACTAGCTCCATTAGGAAATGATTATACAAATATAGTGGAAAAAGGATTGAAAGAAAGATGGGTAGACGTATATCCAAACAAAGGGAAAGCGACCGGTGCGTATCAATTAGGGGCTTTTGCAATCCATCCATTTATATTGTTAAATTATCAAGGATTACAACATGACGTTATGACGTTAGCGCATGAATTTGGTCACGCTGCTCATTCGTATTTTTCCAACGAAAACCAACCGTATCAAGATGCGCAATATGTTACGTTCACAGCAGAAGTGGCCTCTACATTAAACGAACATTTATTACACCAGCAATTTATCGAAAATGCAAAAACAAAGGAAGAAAAACTATTAGCTCTTTATAAATATTTAGAAGATTTTAGAGTTACTTTGTTTAGACAAACGCAATTTGCGGAATTTGAAAAAGCAGTTCACGAGGCAGGGCAAAACGGAGAGGCGTTACATGCAGATAAAATTAAAGAAATTTACCTTAATATTGTAAATAAACATTTTGGCAAGGTGATGGATATTGATGATAAAATCGCGATGGAATGGGCAAGAGTACCTCATTTCTTCCATTCCAGCTTTTATACGTATCAATATGCGACTAGTTTCGCGGCTTCAGCAGCATTAGCGGAACAGCTAAAAGAAGAGAATGGAGAGGCACAAAAAAGAATAATCGATAAATTGTTATCAAGTGGTGGTAGTAAGCCACCGATTCAAATTTTAAAAGAAACAGGAGTAGACATGAGTAACCCTAAGCCAATCAAGCAAACAATGAGAAGATTTGAACAGCTATTAGATGAATTTGAGCAGTTGTTAACGGAAACTAATTAATAGTTTCCGTTCCTCCTTCTCTTTTAAGTTACAAAATATAATTTCTTCCTTTATAATAGGAGATGATTTGAAGGAAGGGTTCTAAAGAATGAAAAAATTTAAAATCGGTTATCGGACCGCGAAGACAGCATTAGGAGTTACACTTGCAATTTTCATTGCACAGTTTTTTGAACTGGAGTTTTTCACTTCAGCTGGTATACTAACAATTCTTTGCATTCAAGCAACAAAAATGAAGTCTATTATTAGTGCAAAATCGAGGTTCATTGCTTGTACACTTAGTCTTTTTGTATCAGGTTTAATATTCGAAATTATTGGTTATCATCCTGTGGCAATAGGATTATTTCTACTGTTATTTATTCCGATTACAGTTATGTTTAAAATAACGGAAGGAATTGTAACGAGTACGGTAATACTTTTACACGTTTATTCGACTGGGCATTATTCCGTTTCACTCATATGGAATGAACTTGCGATTATAACAATTGGGATTGGGATTGCACTAATAATGAATTTGTATATGCCTAGTATGGAAAATGAGTTAAAGGGCTATCAAGAAAAAATAGAAAGAAATTACAATAAAATCTTGCTAGAATTAGCCGCTTATTTACGACATGGAGATCGTGGATGGAGTGGGGAAGAAATTCCAGAGAGTGTTAACCTGTTAAATAAAGCAAAAAGTTTAGCTTTCCGTGATGTAGAAAATCATTTTAAACGAAATGAAAATAGCTACTATCATTATTTTAAAATGAGAGAGAGACAGCTAGATGTTTTAGAAAGAATGATACCAATCGTTTCCACAATTAAAATGGATGTCGAACAGGCTGATATGGTGGCTGATTTTATTGAAGAGGTAGCAGAATCTATCCACGCAGGAAATACCGCGATTATACATATTAATAATTTGCGAAAACTTACAGAGGAATTTCAAGCGATGCCGTTACCACAAGGTCGGACAGAATTTGAAACGAGAGCTTCGTTACGACATCTTGTAAAAGAATTGGAACAGTATTTAATTATTAAATGTGACTTTAAAGGCGGATTAAAACAATATGCATGAAAGATAGCCATTGCCACACACTAAGGAAAAAGGAGTGTTGGTAATGGCTTTTATTATTTCGCTCATTTTTTCATTAATTACATCACCTTTATGGCCGTTAGGGCCTAACCCTCTTCCTGGTGATCCATATATTATCGTGAATAAACAAACAAACGAAATAGCGTTTTACGTTGAGGAAGAAATTAAAGTCATTTACAAAGTAGCGACTGGAAAATCAAATGAATTAACTCCTGAAGGAGAATTTACCATTACAATAAAAGCAGTTGAGCCTTATTACAGAAAAAAGGACATACCAGGCGGTGACCCTAAAAATCCTTTAGGAACTAGGTGGATTGGATTTGACGCGGAAGGAACAGAAGGTAGAACATATGGAGTACATGGTACGAATAATCCAAGCTCAATTGGACACTATGTTACACAAGGATGTATCCGGTTAGCAAATGAAAATGTAGAAAAGCTATTTGAACAAGTACCAATCGGAACAAAAATTTGGATTTTAAAATCGGACAAAAGTTTTAAGGAGCTCGGCCAAGAAAAAGGAATAGTCCCTTAATGAGCCAGCCTTTTACTACGAATAAGTAGTAATTGTTCAAAAATTCATTAAAATCCTCCTCTACTAATGATAAAATATAGTGGAAGAGGGGGATGAATTTTGGACAATCATTTATTTCTATTCGGGAGTGGGCCGCCTTTTACTCCTCGCCTAGCCAAGCAGTTTGCTAGTCTAATAGCAACGGAACAACCCATTTCTATTATGTTCTTAGAAAGGGATGGCTGGAAAGATTATATGCCTATAGTTACAGAGCCTTTAGAGCAGGTGGGGAGACACCACTTTACCTACATTCCATTACAATCAACACCGATAGAAAAAGCTATTAGGCTCCTTAAGGAGAGTAGTGGAGTTATTATATGTGGGGGAGATACAAATACATATGCCGATTTCATTGTTGATAGTGAACTAGGACAAGTGATAAAAGAGTTGTACATGGAGGGAAGACCTATCACTGGTTTTTCAGCAGGTGCATTAATTTGTCCAAATAAGTGTATTATTTCTGCGAAGGATAACGACAAACAAGAATATCAGTTAAGGAAAGGTGTAGGACTACTTTCTAATACAGTATTAGCAGTACATTTAACGGAATGGAACGATGAAGAGCATTTTTCCCAGATGGTAAGTCAATTTCCTTTCTATCAAAATTTTGGTCTTGATGAGAAAACAGGAATCCGATTACTCAATGAAGAATTAATCGATATGGAAGGGAAAGGTGTGTACTCTGTTCAAAATAAAAGGTTAGTGAAAATAGGGGGAAAATAATGTTATTTATCGTCAATGTAGAAGCAGCGATATATAAGGGAGATAAATGGCTTTTTATAAAAAGAAGTGAATTAGAAGAACATGCCGCTGGAGAGTTGTCTTTAGTTGGAGGGAAAGTAGATAAAGAAGGAACGAAAGAAAATATTTTAGAAGCAACGATAAGAAGAGAAGTATGGGAAGAGGTCGGGGTTGAGTTACAATCGACTTTACATTATGTACATAGCACTTCTTTTATAGCTGATGATGGTACACATGTAGTGGACATCGTATTTTTAGCAGAATATAAAAGTGGAGAAGCTCATGCTAAAAGTGTAGAGGAGGTAGGAGCAGTTTATTGGCTGCCAGCAGAAGATATTTTAAATGATGAAAAAGCTCCTGATTATTTTAAAGATAGTATAAAGAGAGCGGTAGAACTGAAAGTAAGTTTATCAAATGTAGTAATCGAGAGTTAACAATATGTAAAAATCCAGCCGTTTATTTTAGCTGGATTTGAAGGTTACTATTTTAGAAGAACATTGTTGCTCCTGCTAATAAAGAAGTTATAAGCATGACAGCAATCATTAAATAAACAATTATCTTTTGCATTTTACGGTTATGCATGAAGTTTTCACTCCTTGTCCTTAGTCCTTTTATTATTTTAACGTGTATTGCTATGTTACACAAGTGTAGACATTGTCGAATCTATGAAATTCTAGTTAAACAAAGGGGTATAAAAATGATAAAAAACATTGATCATATAGGGATTGCCGTTCAATCGATAGAGCATTCTCTACCATTTTATACAAATGTTTTAAAACTACCGTTACTTGCGGTGGAAGAAGTAAGTAGTCAACGAGTAAAAGTGGCATTTTTGAAAGCAGGAAATTGTAAATTAGAGTTGTTAGAACCTACTTCTTCTGATAGTCCTATCGCAAAGTTTATTGAAAAAAGAGGAGAAGGGATTCATCACGTAGCTTTAGGGGTAGATAATATTGAAGAGAGAATAAAAGAGTTAATAGAACAAGGGGTTCCTATGATCGACTCCGCTTCAAGAAAAGGGGCTGGCGGTGCCGATATAGCATTTTTACATCCTAAAGCAGCATCAGGAGTGTTATACGAATTATGTGAAAAGGTGGGGGAAGAAAATGACGGTTGATATGTTTGATAAAATTAATGAGTTATATGATCGTCGTCGTGAAGTCGAGCTTGGTGGAGGAGACGATCGTATTGAAAAGCAGCATGAAAAAGGGAAGTTAACCGCTCGTGAGCGTATAGACCTACTAGTAGATGAGGGAACATTTGTAGAACTTAATCCATTTATTGAACATCGCTGTAATGATTTTGGTTTATCGGACAAAAAAGGCCCTGGCGATGGCGTCGTTACGGGATATGGAAAAGTGAACGGAAATCCTATTTATTTGTTTTCACAAGATTTTACTGTGTTTGGCGGAGCGTTAGGGGAAATGCATGCTAAAAAAATTGCGAATGTAATGGATTTAGCAGCTAAAAACGGCACACCGATAGTTGGCTTGAACGATTCAGGTGGAGCGAGAATTCAAGAAGGAGTTCTCTCACTCGATGGTTATGGCCATATATTTTACCGAAATTCGATTTATTCTGGTGTAATCCCGCAAATTTCAGTTATTATGGGACCTTGTGCGGGTGGAGCCGTATACTCACCAGCTATTACCGATTTTGTTTTTATGGTAGAGGAAACGAGCCAAATGTTTATTACTGGACCGAAAGTAATAGAAACGGTAACGGGTGAAAAGATTAGTTCAGAGGATTTAGGGGGAGCAAAAGTACATAACTCGATTAGTGGGAATGCTCATTTTTCTGGTAAATCAGAAGAGGATGTGTTAGCACAAGTTCGAAAGCTATTAAGCTACTTGCCTTCTAATAATGAACAAAAGCCTGATCGAATCTCCTGTGAAGAAGGGGATGATTACCGTGCAGATTTAGCAGATGCAATTCCCTTTGATGCTGTACGACCGTATGATGTGCGAAAAGTGATTGAACATGTAGTAGATGAAGGGTCGTTTATGGAGGTTCAAAAAGATTTTGCCAAAAACATCGTAATCGGCCTTGCCCGTATTAAAGGAGAAGTAGTTGGATTAGTTTGTAACCAACCGAAAGTAATGGCTGGTGGGTTAGATATTGATTCATCCGATAAAGCATCACGTTTTATTCGTTTCTGTGATTCTTTTAATATTCCTATAATCACATTTGAAGATGTAACGGGCTTTTTCCCGGGGGTAAAACAAGAGCACGGTGGTATTATTCGACACGGGGCAAAGATTTTGTATGCCTACTCAGAAGCAACTGTACCAAAATTAACCGTAATTTTGAGAAAAGCATATGGCGGAGCTTATGTTGCCTTAAACAGTAAATCTATAGGTGCTGATTTAGTTTATGCTTGGCCTAATGCCGAAATTGCCGTGATGGGTCCACAAGGAGCAGCAAATATTATTTTCGCTAGAGAAATTAATGAAAGTGAAAATCCTGAAGAAACTCGTGCTAAAAAAATAGAAGAATACCGCGAAAAGTTTGCTAATCCTTACGTAGCCGCAAGCCAAGGTATGGTGGATGATGTAATTGACCCACGAGATACGAGAATTAAGTTAATCCAAGCACTAGAAATGTTAAGAAATAAAAAAGAGTCACGACCGTATAAAAAACACGGTAACATACCGCTATAATATAGGAAAAGAGACTATTACAAAGATAGTCTCTTTTCTTATTCGTCAAACGGTTAATATTTGAGTTATAATAGTAGTATATTGTTATTTATTTAGGAGGCATACATAATGGTAAATCAAGAGCGTTTAGTAGAAGAATTTCTTGAACTTGTGCAAGTGGATTCAGAAACAAAATTTGAAGCTGAAATTTGTAAAGTTTTGAAAGAAAAATTTTCTGCTCTAGGGGTAGAAGTTGTAGAAGACGACACAATGCATTTAACAGGACATGGTGCAGGTAACTTAATTTGTACGTTGCCTGGAACGAAGGAGGGAGTAGATACAATCTATTTCACTTCCCATATGGATACGGTAGTACCAGGGAAAGGTATTAAACCTTCCATTCAAGATGATTACATTGTAACAGATGGTACTACGATTCTTGGTGCGGACGATAAAGCTGGTTTAGCAGCGATGTTAGAAGCAATTAAAGTATTAAAAGAAAATAATATAGCACATGGTACTATACAGTTTATCATCACTGTTGGAGAAGAGTCAGGCCTTGTTGGAGCAAAAGTATTGGATCCATCTTTAGTTACGGCGAAATATGGTTTTGCACTTGATAGTGACGGGAAAGTAGGAAACATTATCGTTGCGGCACCAACACAAGCAAAAGTAAAAGCGACCATACTAGGGAAAACAGCGCATGCTGGGGTAGCTCCAGAAAAAGGAGTTTCTGCTATTACGATGGCTGCAAAAGCAATTGCAAAGATGCCTTTAGGGCGTATTGATGAAGAAACAACTGCAAATATTGGACGGTTTGAAGGAAATGGACCAACAAATATCGTTTGCGATCGTGTGGAAATATTAGCCGAAGCTCGTTCACTACTACCTGAAAAAATGGAAGCACAAGTGGCGAAAATGAAAGATGCATTTGAATCTGTCACTGCAGAAATGGGCGGAAGTGCAGAAGTAGAAATTGAAGTAATGTATCCAGGCTTTAAATACGGAGATGGAGATCATGTAGTAGAAGTAGCAAAAAGAGCAGTTACTGCAATTGATAGAACACCAGCGTTACAAAAAAGTGGTGGCGGTAGTGACGCTAACGTAATCGCAGGTTTTGGTATCCCTACTGTGAACTTAGCTGTCGGATATGAAGAAATTCATACAACAAACGAACGTATGCCGATTGAGGAACTAGTTAAGACAACGGAATTAGTTGTTTCGTTAATTAAAGAAGTAGCAAAAAATTAGTAAGACTTTATGCTTGGTTATCATTGTATGACCAAGCATTCTTACATATTCAAATATATTTAAATCCAGGCATTATCTTTGTTACGTTTACTAACGACAACAAAGATAATGAACTGAAACGAATTGGAGTGTAAGCATCTGTTCACCTACTTATACTTCTAAATATAGGGTGGGAGTTTAGTCGTATCCCGTATACAGATGCAAGAAAAGTTAAAAAGGGGAATACATAATGGAAACAATTAAACTTGTTGTTTTTGAAGTAAATGGAGAAGAGTATGGCATAGCTGTTCAAGATGTAATTTCCATTGAAAAAGTAGAAAAGAGAACAATGATTCCAAATATGCCAGAATATTTATATGGTATGGCGAAAGTACGAGAAGAGCTTATCCCTGTCATTGACACAAAATATGTATTTTATCGTGAGTTGTTGGAGGTAAATGAAAAGTCCAAAGTGATTGTTGTCCAATCAAACGATTTACCAGTTGGGTTAATGGTAGATGATGCGAAAGAAATTATTGATGTGAATGAGATTAAACCAATAAATGAAATTGCTGTATATAAAACACCGTTTGTTGCGGGTGTTATTCATTATAATGATAGATTAATTACACAAATTAAAGTAAGTGATCTAGTAAGTGCATTAGAAGAACTAGAGAAAATTAAAGAACTAATAGAAACAGAAGAGGTTGAAAACTATACGGAAACATAAGGTTAGCTTTTTAGGAATGAGTAGCGTCCTTCAAATTTTTTGTTAAGGAATGTAAGGAAAATGACTAATAAAATGAAAACGGGTAGAGTAATTTTACATGTTGATATGAATAGCTTCTATGCTTCTGTGGAAATGGCGCATGATCCGACGTTAAGAGGGAAACCTGTTGCTGTTGCTGGGAATGTTGAAGAAAGAAAAGGCATAATCATTACTTGTAGTTATGAAGCACGTGCGTATGGAGTAAAAACGACGATGCCGCTGTGGGAAGCTAAAAAAAAATGTCCACAACTTGTTGTATTACCACCAAACTTCCCTCGTTATCGTTCGAGTTCCATGGCAATGTTTGATTTATTAAGGTCATATACTCATTTAGTAGAACCTGTTTCCATTGATGAGGGTTATATGGATGTAACAGAACATCTTCATCAACGAAATGTCATGGAGTTAGCGAAAGAAATACAAGAGAGAATAAAGGAAGAACTACTTTTGCCTTGTAGTATTGGAATAGCTCCTAATAAATTTCTAGCTAAAATGGCTTCAGACATGAAGAAACCAATGGGTATTACGGTGCTAAGAAAAAGAGAAATTGATAAAATCTTATGGCCATTACCCGTTGAAGAAATGCATGGTGTTGGTAAAAAAACTGCCGAAAAGCTAAATACAATCAATATATACTCAATCAAGGATTTAGCTAAAGCAGATGAGTACCAAGTGAAGCAGTTATTAGGTGTTAACGGCGAAAGAATAGTTAAACGGGCTAATGGTATCGATAATCGACCAGTAGATCCCGATGCAATTTCAGATTTTAAAAGTATCGGAAATTCTACAACGTTACGAGAAGACAGTGACGACGAACGCGAGCTATATAAAGTATTGGAGAAACTTTCCCAATCTGTTGCTCTCCGCTTAAGCCGAAAAAATATGGTTAGTAATAATATTCAATTAATGATTCGCTACAATAATAGACAAACTATAACGAGAAGCAGAAAGCTTAACAATGTTATTAGTAGTGAAAAAGAAATATTAGCAGCTGCATTTCAGTTATTTAAGAAGCATTGGAGCGGAAATCCAATTCGGCTATTAGGTGTAACAGCACAAGATTTAGTTGATAAAAAAGAATCAGTAAAGCAACTAGATTTGTTTTCATATGAAAAAGATGCGAAACAAGAACCTTTAATAAAGGCTTTAGACGTCCTTCAAAGTAAGTATGGGGAGAGCATAATACAAAAAGGTATTCAAAATTCTTCTGGAAAAAAGAAAAGAGAAACAGATATTAATATTACAACTAGTTTTCAGAAAGACTTTTTAAGCTAAACTATTCATAGTTTGGCTTTTTTTAATTTCTCTCCTGTTATTGTGAAGTATGTAGGTAGTAACTTCTTCTTTACATAGTTGGGTAATTTCTGCAATTACATCTAAATCGTTTGTTAATTTATAGTCTACTAAACGCTTTGCTATTTCTAACGCTTGTTTTCGTTGTTCAGTAGTTTCCATATTCTTGTTCTTCCTTTGTTTGTAGTGATTCGCTTAAACTTGGCATAAAAATAAGACAAATCGATGTAAGTAAACTAAAAATGAAAATCGCTGATAGGTCAGATTTTTCTGTGAAAACAAAGTAGAATAAAATAGCAAATCCTAAAAAGGCTATTAGTTTAATAATTAAATAGAATGATTTTTGTAGTTGTTTCATAATAGTCACCTCAAAAGTATTTTAGAACGTTTGTTCTGTTTTTATTATATAGAACATTCGTTCTTATTTCAACTACTTTCTTTAAAAAAATAAAAGTGCTAGAGGAAATTTCACTCTAACACTTTGACCGTTATGATGTTAAACCGATATCGTTCTTATCTTCATTCAAATTAATCACATTTCCACTAGTAGTTAAACTAGCTGTTTCCACTGCCTCTAGCAATAAATCTACGATATGAATTGCCCTTACAGAATGTGATAATCCTTCCCGTTCAATTCCTAATTTCATTTGAAGTAGACAACCTGGGTTGGCAGTTACAATCGTTTTTGCGTTAGTTGCCTTCGCGTTCACCATTTTATGGTCTAAAATTTGCATCGACATCTCTGATTCAACTATATTATATATGCCTGCAGAGCCACAACAACGGTCCGCCTCTTTCATTTCCACATACGTAACTCCTTCAATGGATTTTAACAATGTTCTAGGTTCGAAATATGTTCCTTGCACATTTCGAAGGTGACACGAGTCCTGGTATGTAATAACTTGTGGCGTTAATTTCAACGGTTTTTTAAAAAAGTTCATTTCCACAAGAATAGAAGAAACGTCCTTAATTTTAGTTGCAAAAGCTTCCGCACGCTC
This sequence comes from Sutcliffiella cohnii, assembly GCF_002250055.1. Taxonomy (NCBI): domain Bacteria; kingdom Bacillati; phylum Bacillota; class Bacilli; order Caryophanales; family Bacillaceae; genus Sutcliffiella; species Sutcliffiella cohnii. The sequence goes on along the minus strand of NZ_CP018866.1, from coordinate 2,895,951 downwards.
TCGCCACTCCGGATCTTTATTTAATAAATGATCATAGTCTACTAAAAATGCACCACAACCACCAGCATTCGTAATAATATAATCTACTTCTAATTCTTCGAAGGCTTGAATATTTCTTTTTGCTAACTCTTTTGCGCTAGCTTTCTCACCGCTATGACCGTGAAGAGCACCGCAGCATGTTTGTTGTTTAGGTATGACGATATCGCACCCAGCCAATTGCAATAGTTTTGTAGTAGCATTATTTGTCTCTAAAAACATAGTATCCATTAAACAGCCAGAGAAAAATGCAACACGTTTATTTCGTTTTCCATACGCTTCTAAAAACTCAGGGCGATTTTTCATTTCCTTTAACGTTGGTGCTTTAGGAAGAACTTTTTCCATCGTGGCCATCGTTTCCGGGAATAATCTCATTACACCTGATTTTTGTGCGATTTTTTGTATACCACTACGTTGATAAAAACCTAGTAAACTAGTGGCAAATTTCATTCTATTTGGATGAGGGAATAAGCCTTCAAACACCGTTTTGCGGATAACTTTTGCTGGTAAAGAATGTTTTTTATTTTGGTTTATAATATCTCTTGCTTCCTCTAATAAATGTCCATATTTTACACCTGAAGGACAAACAGGCTCACATGCACGGCAGCCTAAACAAAGCTCTAACGTTCTTTCTACATCTTCATCCGGCTCGATTATCCCATCAACAACGGCTTTCATTAACGCAATTCTCCCACGTGGGGAATGAGATTCTTTTAACCCAGATTCTATATAGGTTGGACAGGAGGGAAGGCAAAATCCACAACGCATACAATTTAATAATTCATCGTAATCCATCTTTTCTTTAAACTGATCATGAATTATTTGTTTTTCCTTGCTCGTTGTCATTTTGACACCACCACACGTTTTCTCGTTTCTTTTGCGAATACTTTACCTGGGTTCATTATGTTATTTGGGTCAAAAGCTTCTTTAATAGCTTTCATTGCAGAAATGCCAGCAGAACCTAGTTTCCATTCTAAGTAAGGTGCTTTCATTACACCTACTCCATGCTCTCCTGTAATTGTTCCTCCAAGCTCAATAGCACGTGCGAAGATTTCTTCAAAAGCTTTTTCCACCCGCTCCATTTCTTCTTCGTTTCTAGCATCAGTTGGAACAGTTGGATGTAAATTTCCATCTCCTGCATGTCCAAAGGTACAAATTTTCACGTTATATTTTTCGGCAATTTCATTAATGGCTTTTACCATTTTGGCAATTTCTGAACGCGGAACTGTTGCATCTTCTAAAATAGTTGTAGGTTTTAATCTAGCTAGAGCTGAGAGTGCTGCACGCCTAGCTGCAGTTAGTGCAGCCGCTTCTTCTGTTGTTTTTGCAATTTGCACAGATTTCGCCTGCTCTTTTAAACAAATTGTTCTAATCTTTTCCATATCATGTTCCACTATATCAGCTGTTCCATCTTGCTCAATTAATAGTACAGCTTTAACATCTGTAGGAAGACCAATTTTCGCGAAATCTTCCACAACTTCTAACGTAGGTTGATCTAGGAACTCTAGAGTTGTTGGTATTATTCGATTTGCTATAATACTAGAAACAGTTCTAGCAGCAGCTTCTAAATCTTCATATAAAGCTAGCATCGTTTTTTTCGTTTCAGGCATTGGGATTAACTTTAAAGTCGCTTCAGTAATGACACAAAGTGTACCTTCTGATCCAACAAAAAGTCGTGTTAAATCGTATCCGGCCACATCTTTCGCAAGTTTTCCTCCAGTTTGAATGATATCCCCGTTTGGTAGTACTGCCTCAAGAGCCAACACATAATCACGGGTGACTCCATATTTTAATCCGCGAAGTCCACCAGAATTTTCATTTATATTTCCACCAATTGTTGATATTTTCATAGAGCTAGGGTCTGGAGGGTAAAACAAACCTCTCTGTTCAACAGCATTGATTAAATCTTGCGTAATAACACCCGGTTGAACGGTCACTGTTAAGTTTTCCTCATCAATTTCTAGTATTTGATTCATTCGTGTAAAAATAATTACTAATCCACCTTCAGTTGGACAAGTACCAGCACATAAATTTGTTCCTGAACCACGAGGTACGATAGGGATGTGATATGCGTTGCACAGTTTTACAATACTAGCTACATCATCTTTATTACTAGGTACAATAACAGCGTCTGGCATTGATTGAAAGTTTGGAGTTGCATCATAAGAATATACAAGTCTCTCAGTCTTGGAGTCAAAGTAGTTTTCGGATCCAACTATTTCAATAAACTTTTGTTTTACTTGATTAGTTATCATAACATTTCAACCCTTTCAAACTAATGGTACCGCTTTCGTTTTTTGTGAAGTTACATTACGAAGCATTTTAAATCGTTATCTTTATAGTAAACCATACTTACAAAATAAACTATGAAATGTTGTATTATATAATAATATGAATATATTAAATGCAGGAACGTTCTTTTTAGGGGGGAGTTACATGAAAGTTAGCTTATTTATTACTTGTTTAGTAGATATGTTACAAACGAGTGTTGGTAAAGCGACTGTAGAAGTATTAGAAAGGTTAGGTTGTGAAATTGATTTTCCAACAGGGCAAATTTGTTGTGGACAACCTGCCTTTAATAGCGGGTATGTGAAAGATTCTAAAGAGGCGATGAAACGTATGATAGAAACTTTTGAACATGCAGAGTATGTAGTAGTACCTTCTGGTTCTTGTGGAACGATGTTTAAGGAATATCCAAATGTATTTAAAGATGATCAAGTTTGGAAAGAAAAAGCGGAAAAACTAGCAAATAAAACATATGAATTCACACAGTTTATAGTTAACGTCTTAAAAGTTATAGATGTTGGTGCGAAATTGGAAGGAAAGGCAACTTATCATACTAGCTGCCATATGACTAGATTACTAGGGGCAAAAGATGAACCGATGCGTTTACTAGAGAACGTTAAAGGACTAGAAATTGTACCGTTAAAAAATAATTTTAATTGCTGTGGTTTCGGTGGAACGTTTTCTGTAAAGATGGGTAATATTTCGGAACAAATGGTAGATGAAAAGGTTCAACATATAGAAGAAACAGAAGCCGATTATTTAATTGGTGCTGATTGTGGGTGTCTAATGAATATCGGTGGTAGATCAGAACGATTACAGAAGCCAGTGAGAGTTATGCATATTGCCGAAGTATTAAACAGCCGATAATGCAATTGGAGTGGAGGGGGGATAATAAATGTCTATGAAAATAGGGGATAAACCTTTTAAAGAAAGAATAGAAGCAGGAATACAAAATCAATTTATGCGTGGAGCAGTCTCAGGTGCGCAAGAAAGATTACGTACGAGAAAAGAAGCTTCTACTGTAGAGCTTGGTGATTGGGAAGAATGGCGTTCTCATGGGGAGGAGATACGTCAACACGTATTGGAAAACTTAGATTATTATTTATATCAATTAAGTGAAAACGTAGAAAAACGTGGGGGACATGTCTTTTTTGCGCAAACAGCCGAAGAAGCAAACGAATACATTAAAGGTGTTATCCAACAAAAAAACGCTAAAAAAATAGTTAAATCAAAGTCGATGGTGACAGAAGAGATTAGTATGAACCAAGCATTAGAAGAACTTGGTTGTGATGTCATTGAAACCGATTTAGGAGAATACATCCTTCAAGTTGATGATCATGATCCACCGTCCCATATTGTTGCTCCAGCACTACATAAAAATAAGGAGCAAATTAGAGATGTTTTCCGTGAAAAACTAAACTATTTGAAAACAGAAAAACCTGAAGAACTGGCACTTCATGCACGTCAAATGTTACGACAAGAGTTTTTAACAGCTGATGTTGGAATTACAGGATGTAACTTTGCGGTTGCAGAGAGCGGGTCTATTAGTTTAGTAACAAATGAAGGGAATGCTCGGTTAGCTACAACTTTGCCTCAAACACAAATTACGGTTATGGGCATGGAGAGGATCGTTCCAACTTATGAAGAATTAGAAGTGTTAGTAAGCTTATTAACGAGAAGTGCGGTTGGACAAAAACTTACTAGTTATGTAACTACTTTAACTGGACCAAAAGAAGAAGGGGACGTTGATGGGCCTGAAGAGTTCCACCTAGTCATCGTAGATAATGGCCGTTCTAAAATATTAGGAACAGAATTCCAATCAGTCTTACAATGTATCCGTTGTGCTGCTTGTATTAACGTTTGTCCAGTGTACCGTCATGTAGGTGGTCATTCGTACGGTTCTATTTATCCAGGTCCAATTGGGGCAGTATTAACTCCGTTATTAGGTGGCTACGATGATTTTAAAGAGTTACCATATGCGTCTACTCTATGTGCCGCTTGTACGGAAGCTTGTCCAGTAAAAATACCACTTCATGAGTTATTGCATAAACATCGACAAAATATTGTAGAAAAAGAAGGTAGAGCACCAATTTCGGAAAAAATGGCAATGAAAGCGTTCGGCCTTGGAGCAGCTTCTCCTTTTGTTTACAAAATGGGATCAAAATTTGCTCCTGCTGCAATGACGCCTTTTAAAAACGGGGATAAAATTTCAAGCGGTCCAGGACCGTTAAAAGAATGGACAAATATTCGCGAATTTCCTGCTCCGAGTAAACAACGTTTCCGTGATTGGTTTGAAACAAGAGAGAAAGGCGGCGAAAAGGAATGATTCAAAACCGAGACAGTTTTCTAGAAAATATAGCAAAACAGCTTAACCGCCCAAAGAAAACGAGTGGTGTAGCTAGGCCAACGTGGAAGTATCAACCACAGTGGAAAGTATTAAAAGAAGCCACACAAGATGAACTAGTAGAAGTATTAAAAAAGCAATGTGAGCATATTCATACTAATTTTGTTCAAGCGACGAAATCGACTTTGAATGAAAAGTTACGTGAAGTTGTACACGAGTTAGGAGGAGGACCAATTGTTACTTGGGACGACCCTCGCTTTACTGATTCGGGAATAGAAAAAGAATTAAATAAATGGCGCGAAGATGGAACCGAGGTTCACGTCTGGAATTCCGCTCTCGGTGAAGAAAATATTAACATTGCAGAACGAGCAAATGTTGGTATTACTTTCAGCGATCAAACATTAGCAGAATCAGGTACCGTCGTATTATTTAGTGGAAATGGAAAGGGACGTTCTGTTAGTCTACTGCCAACCACGTATATCGCTATCATTCCAAAAAGTACAATCGTACCTAGAATGACGCAAGCAGCCGGGGCAATTCATAATCAAGTAGAAAACGGCAAGAAAATTGCGTCGTGCATTAACTTTATATCAGGACCTAGCAATTCGGCAGATATCGAACTTAATCTTGTCGTAGGAGTTCACGGTCCAATAAAGGCAACCTATATTGTTGTAGAGGACCTTTAGTAAGCACTCAAACTTTGGGCCTTATCGTTTTTACCGATTTTTTTTAAACCAAAGATAGGTAGCCATTAGAAGATAAATTATTATTAATAATACGAAAAATAATGGGGTAGAAATTTGTTCTGAAGCCATATTTTTAATTACCACCAATCATTTTAAGTCGGAGATGGAAGGGTGAAACAACATTAATAGTATTGTAATGATCGGAATAGAAACCATTATTGCTAGTAGTGGATTTTTGAAATGTATTCTAACAACGACAAAAAGAATAATGTTAAATATCATTGACCAAAAAGAATCCCAACCATTTTCGTAAATAAATAAACCTTTTTTATAAAAGATATATTCAATAATAGTAAAATAAGCAATCCATACAGCTAGATATAAAAACTGTTTTTTCCCTTCCGGATAATACCGTAAATAAATCATTAGAACGATAGGGACTATTATGAAAGTAAATGATATGTCAATAATCGTATGGTTTAACCAATCTACAGTAACTGCTCTATATTTCCATAGGGTATAATTATAAAAAATGAAGTTGTACAATAAGTTAAAAACGATAAAATAAAGAATAGTTGGATAATAATCTCTCCAATTTTTCCAATCGACAAAAAAGTAAGCTAATAGGAAATAAACAACTAATACAAAAAGTAGGTACATGTTATTCTTCAACCTTTTAGATTAATTTATAAAACTACGTAAAATAGTTTTTTTCTATTACATAGTTGAGACCTTTTTATTATTTAAAACTCTTATAAGTGCAATTATTAGCCTACAGACTAAAAATTTTACAAATAAACTTATGAGGGAATGATACCAACTCCAACCCTTTTTCCAAGTGATTAAATCAGTTTTTTTCTCTGCAAAAGTTTCAATTATTACTTGTGGTATTAGAAAAGGGAAAAGTTTTAAAAATATACGTACCGGTCCATTATTAAGTGTCCATTGGTTATAATATAGTAGTAATAATGGGTAATGAAAAAAATCAAAAGGTAAATGAATTGAGAACATCCTCTGAAATGGCCTTATTTTATATTTAATAAACCCTTTTTTCACAAAATACCTATCTGCTAACGAGTTACCTAGTATGGAAACAAGATAAACAATCACCCAGTCCTTAAATGACTTTTTATAAATTGCAAAGGGTAAAAGTATAATAGAAATTGTAGAAGAAATAATTAAAAATAAGGTCTCGAATTTTTTCGTCATTAGACGCACCTCCTTTCATAGTTTGTTTACTTTACAAAAAAGTATGTACATCTGAATTGGGAAAAGCCAGTTGTTTCGGACAGAAAAAAATAGAAGGTGTACCAACATAAGTGGCATACCTTCTATATGAACCGATAACTAGCAACGGCTATGATTATTCTTATAAAAGCTTTTCTCTTAAAACTTTAGATAACTCCGTTAAATTACTTACAGTAGTGGTATGAGAGTCTCCTGCCCCTGCGCCATGTGCATCAATATAAATTGTTTTACAGCCAAGTTCCACTGCAGGGAAGATTTCATTAATATAATTATCACCTATGCTTAAAATTTCTTCATAAGAAACATCAAACTTCTCCGCGATATTAGAAAATCTTACCTTCGTTTTAATCGGTTTTTGTGCCTCAAAAAACTTTTCTTGAAAGTAGGAAGTAAATCCTAGTTTCTCAATAATAACATCGCTATCTGATTGAGGACTGTTTGTAAGCAGCACTAACGTATATTTTTTATGTAGAGATTGTAATACTTCACGAAATTGCTCATGAGGATTTAGTTGAAATTCTTCTGTCATCATATGTTCTCTCGTTTGCATAAAGCAAGCATATGCTTCTTCACTTGTCACCCCATAATGTCTAGCTATCGTAACTGGTACCCACCATAAATCCCCAATACTAATGATAGAAGTTAAGTCGAACGGAATAGCTTCAGGGTAGAAAGTGGTTACATCCTCTGTCGGAATTTCTTCTCCATTCCAATTGTATGCCTTTTGTACAACACCGTTCAGATGACTTAAAATTAAGTCTCTTTTTGCATCATATGCTCTACCGATTTTTAATGAATGCTGTCCTTTTAACACTGCGTTATAATCTGCTTCAAACTGTTCTTGTTTGTCTTCTGCTACGTAATCTTTTAGTAGATCGGCATAATAACGAAAATGGACAACATCATCATAAAGAGTTCCATCAAGATCAAATACGATAATTTTCACATCATTCATTTGCAAGTCTCCCTTAACATGAATCTTTCTCTATTGTACTATATTTTTCCTGTATGGTAATACAATTTCCTTCTACTATCACCTATACAATGTGTATGAATAGAATACTTCTATAACGAGAGTATTTTTTGTGAAAAGGGTGAAGGAGAATTGAATAAATTAAATCCTGAAAAACTTACTGTGCAATGGCGAAATGAAGTGACGGTTACTGAACCGATAATAGGTAGACGATATACATTAACCCATTCTGATGAAACGGGTGAACTTTTTCTAACAATTGGGAAAAAGTATGCGTATGAAAAAATAACAGAAATGAGAGACGAAGTTTTAGCAGAGTGGAGACATCTAAATGGAAAACTATATCTTTTCGTTTTTGTGTATGTCGGAAACTATGGACCGGAACAAACTGCTATTCGAAATACAATCTTTCGACGCGAGTTACCGTTAGCATTAGAGGCAATAATGTATGGTGATAAAGAGTTTTTTTATGTATACCCTACATTACAGCAATCCCCAATCTATATCCATTTTGATTCACCGCTAGAGGCATACCATACGGTTGAAGTTTGGGGAATGGTAAAAAATTATATGTAATCTAGTAAAAAGCGCATTTACGTAATTGAAAAACTTTCCACTCTTCTTTAGTATGTATATAGGGACAACTGTTTTTTATAGGAGGAACATAGTTTGAAGATTACATTTTTAGGTACAGGTTCAGGTGTGCCGGCGAAGCATCGTAATGTCTCATCATTAGCATTACATTTAATGAATAAAGAAGGTGCAATTTGGTTGTTTGATTGTGGAGAAGCAACTCAACACCAAATTTTACATACATCCATTAAGCCGAGGAAAATTGAAAAAATATTTATTTCTCACCTGCACGGTGATCATATTTTTGGTTTGCCTGGGTTGTTAGGAAGTCGATCATTTCAAGGTGGGGAAAGCCCATTACATATATATGGACCTACTGGGACGAAAGAGTATGTAGATACTTCTCTTCGTATTAGTGGTACACATTTAAAATATGATTTAACTATTCAAGAATTTAGCTCTGACTGCTTACTATTAGAAGGTAGTGAGTTTACAGTACAGATTGCAGAGCTAATCCATGGAATTCCTTCTTACGGATTTCGAATTATGCAAAAAGACTTTCCAGCTCCTCTTTTAATGAACCGAATTAAAGAAGCAAATATAAAAGCGGGTCCCATTTTAGGGGAAATAAAGGCAGGAAAAGTTGTCACATTACCAGATGGAAGAATTGTAAACGGGAAGGACTTTTTAGGGGAACCGAAAAAAGGGAAAATCGTTACAATACTTGGAGATACCCGTTTTACAGATAAAGCAATCAGTTTAGCACAATATGCAAATACACTTGTTCATGAAGCAACTTTTGCGAAGGAAGACGAGCTGTTAGCACATGAATATTTTCATTCGACAACTGAACAAGCAGCGACGGTTGCAAAAGAAGCAAACGTTGAACAACTCTTGCTTAACCATATTAGTTCTCGATACCAAAAAGAAGCGGTTCAGCAACTAGAATTAGAAGCAAGGGAGATTTTTCCGTCTACATACATCGTAGAAGACTTATCCTCCTTTGATATTCCTTAAAACGAAACTGGGTGATAAGTATGAAATGGTGGATAAAAACATGTATTCTATTAGTAATTTTAGTATTAATTATCATGTTTGAACGGGATCAATCTCTAGCGGGTGTCATCTTCTTCTTTGGAGTGTTTTTCACTTTTTATTTCAGCGTGCCTATTATGAAGGTGCAACGTCTAACGTATTTTTTATTAGCCTCCATCACGTTTTGCGCACATATCCTTTTCTTTTCCGAGACAAATATTTTTCTATTTTTAATTTATTACTTTTTATTAATCGATGTGGCGATTAGTTCTGCAAAAGAGGAAGAGTGGAAAATTCAACTATTGATTGTAGCTCCTTCCCTTTTATATCCATTTTTTTATCGGTTGGATACTTTCTTTCTTTTTCACCTATGCATAACTGGACTTATTTTTATGTCAGCTTATCTTCTACAACAACTTTCAAAACAAAAACTGGAACGAGATAAAGAATGGAAAACGCTCTTAGTAGAATATAGAAAAGTGAAAAGGCAAGTAGTAGAGCATGAAAAAGAAGCTAGATTGCAAGAAAGAACAAGAATTGCAAGGGATATTCATGACTCTGTAGGACATCAACTAACAGCACTAATGATGCAACTTGCTGTAGCGGAGCATCAAGTGACAACAAAAGAAGTGAAGGTTTTAATAGGTCAATCAAAAGATCTCGCTTCAAGTAGTTTGGAAGAAATGAGAAAAGCTGTGAAAACACTGAAAGAAGATACGAATAAAGGAATGGCATCTGTTATTCATTTAATTAGAAAGTTAGAAGCAGAAAGTCATATACGAGTTGCACTAACTACTAAAACTGGTGTTCTATCTACCAATCTATCTAATGAGCAAAATGTTGTACTGTATCGGTTTGTTCAAGAAGGATTAACAAATGCAATGAGACATGCTCACTCTCGAGAGATAAATGTAACAATGGAACTAGCTGGAAATCATACGTTTATGATGACGATGGAAAACGCCATTCATGACCATAAAGAGAGACTGGAAGAAGGCTTCGGTTTATCTAATATGCGAGAAAGGTTCATGAATATTGGCGGGAACATCCAATATTATATTTTAAATGGTAAGTTTATTCTTAAAGGCACGTTTCCTCTGGAGGAGAGATTAAAATGATACATATCTTACTAGTAGAAGACCAATTGCTCGTTAGACAAGGTCTCAAGTTAATGATAGAGCAAGATGAGCAAATGACTGTGGTAGCGGAAGCTGGAAATGGGAAAGAAGCCGTTGAGCTTTATGAGAAGCATATAGTGGATGTCGTTTTAATGGATATTAGAATGCCAGAAATGAACGGATTGGAAGCAACCAAACTATTAAAAAAACAATATCCTAATGCAATCATTTTAATTTTAACTACATTTGAAGATGATGAATATGTTATGGAAGCACTAAAGCTAGGTGCTGCTGGTTTTTTACTGAAGACAGCAGATGCAAGAAAATTACGCGAATCTATCCAAACTGCTTACGAAGGTGGAATCATGATTGATGCTACTGTTGCTGCTAAAGTGGTCCCGAAACTATTCTCGAAAAACAAAATGCAAGTACAATTGGACCCTTCCCTTACATCAAGAGAAATCTCCATATTGAAACTAGTCGGAGAAGGGAAAAACAATCAAGAAATAGCCGATGCATTATTTCTTTCGATAGGAACAGTGAAAAATAATATAACTCATATGCTACAAAAATTGTATTTACGTGATCGTACCCAATTAGCTATTTATGCAATTAAATCAGGGTTGTGTGAATGAGCAAACATGGGGGAGGGGATGTATATGAACTGGTTGATGATAGGGGTTATTATTTTATCAATATTTATTGTGAATTTTGCAATACATGGAGTTTTAAGAAAAATATATAAGATAGAAAAAAAGAAAATATTCTCTTATAATCACGTAAACTCGCTTCACCGCAAACTCGATTGGATCGTGAGAATTGCGAATACAGTTGTTATTTTTATTGTTCTTTACTTTAGTGTATTTCATAACTACTCAATTAACCTTATGTTACTTGCTATGTCGGGATTTATCGTTATACAAGGTAGTATACAAGCATATTTCGAATGGAAAAAGTCAGCTACCCCTAAACATTCTATTCTTACCGTTAGTGATGTTCTGTTAGGAGTTATTATTATTACTCTACTGATCCGGTTTGATGTAATAACAAAACTAGTTTCATAAGAAGAAAAGTGCCGGTGCTAGACGTTACTTCAAGAAGGTAGTACTTAGATTTTCCAATGTAATCATTTATAAAACTAACAAAGCATCCTGACATTATTGTTGGGATGTTTTTTTATAAGATTTTTCCTCCAGTCATTCCTCCAAACCATTACTTTAGTCACTATTTCTATTAAAAGTAATGACTCTCAGTAGTACTCTGCCGTTTTCCTAACAGTTAAAATGTAATTAGAAATAATAAAGGAGCGATATTATCATGTTAGAGGCCATTCATTTAACAAAGTCTTTTAAAAAGCATGAGGCAGTTAGAGGAATAAATTTGTATTTGGAAAAGGGCGAATCGGTAGGACTGTTAGGGCCAAATGGGGCTGGGAAATCTACGACCATTTCGATGTTATCCTCTCTAGTCCAACCAACAAGCGGAGAAGTATTACTTAAAGGAGAAAGCATTGAAACACAACCACAGCATTTACGTTCCATTTTAGGGGTAGTGCCTCAAGAAATAGCTATTTTCCAAGATTTAACAGCTTATGAAAATATGGAATTCTTCGGTCGTATTTACAACCTTTCAAAAGGAGAACTGAAAACAAAGATTGCCGAGACATTACAGCTTGTTGGATTAGAGAATAGGAAAAAAGATAAAGTGAAAACTTTTTCGGGTGGGATGAAAAGAAGATTGAACATAGCTGTTGCGCTTCTACATGAACCAGAGTTATTAATTATGGATGAGCCGACAGTTGGCATCGACCCTCAATCTCGCAATTATATTTTAGAAACCGTCAAGAGGCTAAACAAGGAAAAAGGAATGACAGTTTTATATACGAGTCATTACATGGAAGAAGTAGAGTTTCTATGTGACCGGATTTATATTATGGATCGTGGAGAGATTATTGCCTCTGGTACGAAAGAAGAAGTGCTAAATATTTTAGCATCAGAGCATGCTGTTGAAATACAGTTAGAAAATGAAAATATCGATTTTATCAATAAACTGTCCCAACATATTACAACTTCGTCTGTTACATCTAAAGAAAATCAAGTCATTATTCTTGCTCCTCGGGAAGTAAATGTTCTAGAGGATATTTTTCAAATTGCTAAAGATACAGAAGCTGTTATAAAAGGTATTCAAATAAAAACACCAACATTAGAAGATGTGTTTTTACATCTTACCGGTAGAGTTTTAAGAGATTAGGAGGTGATTTTTATATGATTAAAACACTATTGAAAAAAGATATGATACAAGTAATCCGAGATAAAAAGGAAGTTACCCTCCTATTATTTATGCCATTTCTTTTAATTACCATTTTAGGATTTGCTCTAGGAGCGGTAATGAATGAAAGTGAAGAAGTGTTAAATGTGAAAGTTGCTGTTGTTGATAATGGTGATATGGAAGCGGAAAAAGAAGAGTTGTTAACTATTTTAAAAGAAGAGGGTTTCCCAACTTCAGCTGTTGATACGATGATAACAACTGCTGAAAGTCTATCCATTCAAGATATGTTAGTAAATGAAGTGTTTGAGAGCACGACCATTTTTAAAGTGATCATGATGGAGGATGAGAAAGAAGCACTAGATTCCTCACAGTTTTCAGCTGTACTTTCTTTTCCAAAAGGATATCGTTTAGCGACATGGAAGAACATTTTTTTAAATGAAGAGGATACATTGCCATTACTTTCTTTATCATTAAATAATGCAAAAGGGTTAGAAGCTACGGTCGTTTCTAACGTTGTTGAAAGCTATATGGAACAGTTTCAATTAAATACGATAATAGGAAAGGAATTTGCGGAAACGGGTGCATTTCAAACTATTTCGATACCGAACATTGAAGGGGAGGTTGTTACATTAAAGGGGTCTCAACCAATCTCATCCTTTGAATATTATGCTGTTGGAATGAGTGTCATGTTCGTTTTGTATGTAGCTTCTTTTGTGGCAGCATATGCTCTATATGAAAAACAACAATTTGTGTTTCACCGGATTTTACTATCAAATGTATCACCGTCATTTTATATTTTTAGTAAATGGTTAACGGGGACAGTGCTATCATTTATTCAATTATGTATATTATTTGGCCTGAGTTCTCTTATCTATGGTGTACATTGGGATAATATTATTTTATTTTCGATTGTTACTTTATGTATTAGCTTTGTCGTTGGTAGTTTTTCTGTCCTGTTTACAACGTTAAATTTCCGTTTTAATACCGAAAGAGCTTCATCGCTTTTTTCTAATTTAATTGTCACCATATTAGCCCTCGTTGGGGGGAGTTTTATAAGTTGGAAAGCAATATCAGAAACGTTATGGAAAATAGGTGGCTTTACGCCAAATGGAGCTGCATTAAAGGCATATTTAGCTGTCATGCAAGAGAATAGTCAGTGGGCGGATATACAACTATACGTAGTAGTTTTATTGATAACGGCTATTGGTTTAAGTCTTTTAGCCCTTATCTTTTTTCCGAAAAGGAGTGTTGCGTAATGTATGCTATCATAAAAAATCATATTCAACATATCATTCACCAGCCATTTACTGTAATTGGAATGATTTTATTAACTATTCTTTTCGGGAGTATACTAGGATCCTCTCAGCTTCAATCAGGCTCACAAAAGATCATCCCAACCTATTCAACGGAGCTTTCCACTGAAGAATTGTTGGAGATTGTACCATTATTAAATAATACTGGAGATTATTTGCTTGAAGTAACAAGTAGAGAGAAAGTGGAAGAGCTTTTAAATGAGAATAGTATTGATCTAGCCGTCAACTTAAAAAGGGATAGTTTTACGATAACAACAGGGGCACAAACATCAGAAGTTATGTTATTAGAAGCTCACTTATATTCAAATTTAATTAAGGTATCAACTGTATTGAACGCGGCTAATCAATTAAACAAAGCACCTAATGAAATAATGAACCAATTAGAGCAGTCTAAAGCTTTATATCCGATTCAAGAAACAAGTTTTAACAAAGATGATTTTATTTACGATCAATCATTACAATCTTTATTCGGCTTCTCTTTATTTTTTGTTTTTTATACTGTTACATTTACTGTAAGTGCCATCGTTCAACAGAAAAGTGAGGGGATATGGAATCGGGTATTGCTATCGCCACTCTCTAAAATGCAAATGTATTTAGGGCATATCGTTTTCTCGTTAATGCTAGGTTATTTACAGTTATTTATTATTTTTAATGTTTTTCAGTACGGATTAGGAGTAGATTTTTACGGAGGATTTACAAAAAGTTTACTAGTTATCATTCCGTTTCTATTTGCTATAACTTCACTTGGTGTGCTAATAAGCGCTTTCGTGAAAAATCCTAGACAATTGAATGCATTAATTCCATTATTAGCTGTTAGTATGGCGATGATTGGTGGGGCTTATTGGCCGATTGAAATTGTTCAGTCAGAAATTATGATGGCACTATCAAAAGTAGTACCGTTATTTTACGGAATGGAAATGCTAAAAGGAGCAACCTATTTAAATTGGAGTTTTGACCAATTTTTATTACCTACGTCTATCCTCTTTACGTTTGGTGTTATTTGTATGGGAATTGGGTTAAATATAATGGAGAGAAAAGCAGTTTAGAGTTTTTAACGAAAATAAAACCCACGGTATTTCACCGTGGGTCTAGTCATTTATGTTCGTTTATTACACTAAACGCTCTACTTCAGCAGTTTCCATTAAGTCTACTACCATAACATTTAACTGTTGATTAATGTTGTTTTCTTCTAAATAAGCTCTAATGTCTTCTTCTAGCTCTTCAAAAGGTGGAATGTCCGCTTTTTCTTCGCTTTCTTCATTCTCACTTTCAATTTGAGCAACAGCATCATCGTAGTATGCTCTCACATCTTCATCAGATACTTCAGCAGATAATTCACCTTGAACATAGGCATCAATAGCTAATGATTTTGCTAATTGATCTTTATACGTGTCTAACGTATATGGAGTTCCTTCTAATTGCTCTAAAAATGCTTCTTCACTCTCGAAGTTTACAATTACTTCACTGTTTAAATATTCTTCCACTTCTTCGTCAGAAACTGTATAACCTTTTTCTTCAACCTCTTGCATTAACACCTCTTGTTCAATTAATGCATTCATCGTTTGTTCCATCATCATGCCTGGCTCTAATTCTTGTCCACCAAACATCATCACCGTTGTGTTATACATCATATGGAAATCACGACCGAAAATTTCCTTACCATTAACAGTTGCAACTACTTGGTCATCTTCTATATTTTCAATATCTTCTTTCGTTACAGTTGATTCTTGATTTTCATCGGTTCCTGCTTCTTCATTATTAGTATCATTGTTACATGCAGCTAAAAATAGTGCTGTAATAAAAGCAACTAATAAAACGATTAATTTCTTTTTCATGTTTATACCTCATTTCTTAATTTCAGCGTCTCTTTATTGAAACATGCTTCTAAACAGATTGCAAATGATATCTTCGTGTAAAATGAGCTGAAATATGATTCCGTCAACATTTTCGAAGTTATATTAGATTTTCATGAGAGAATTGTTACAGGTGATAAAAATTATGTTTTAGAGGCAAGGTGGTATTCATCCCGTAAATAGGAAAGATGGGTCATTTATAAATTACTAAATAACAAATTAGAGGAATTTCACAGTAGATGAAGAATGTATATTTAGAGAGAGGATGACATTTTTGATGAAACGAATTTTACTTGAAAGTTTAGAATGGGGAAAGGCATTATTAGTAGCTTTTACGATCTCTGTTTTATTGACTGTTTTTATTATGCAACCATTCACTGTGAGTGGTAGCTCGATGGAGCCAACGTTAGAGGGAAAGGATCCTTTTGATAATGAAAAAGTTGGTGATAAAGTAATGGTGTTCAAAAGCCCTTATTTACTTGGTGCAGAGCCTAATTATGGTGATGTCGTTATTATAAATAGTGATGTATTAGATACAACAACAATAAAAGATCAGTTTCTTGAAAGCCCGATAATACGTTCTATTAGTGGTGGAAATAGTGAAGGTGAGGAAACGTACTGGGTAAAGCGAGTCATCGGTAAAGCAGGAGATACGTTACAATGTAGAGATGGTATCGTGTATCGCAACGGTGAAGCACTAGAGGAAGAGTATTTAGATAGCTCTATACAAAATAATTTTGGCCCTATTACGATTGAAGAAGGGCATCTATTCGTAATGGGAGATAACCGAAATGGGAGTAAGGATAGTAGAAATATCGGTCCTGTTCCTACAGAAAATGTGCTTGGAAAAGTAGTTATGCGCTTTTATCCATTTGATAAGATTAGTTTTTTCTAAAGACTAGAGCCTTCTCGAACTTAAAAAGCAGTTGATTCCTATACGAATCAACTGCTTTTATCCTGTTTTTTATGCACGACTCAGAAAGAAAATCCTATGATACTTTCCTAGTTTAATTCTAAAGGTCGTAAACTAGCTTCTATTTCCGCTCTTTTCGATTCAAGAAATGGAGGTAGTGCTAATTTTTCGCCTAATGTTTCAATTGGTTCATCAGCATCGAATCCAGGTGTGTCAGTAGAAAGCTCAAAAAGTATACCGTTCGGCTCTCTGAAATAAAAAGCTTTGAAATAGTAACGATCTACCCGACCAGAGTTTGGTAGGCGGGTAGCTTTCAATTTTTCTACCCATCTATTATACTCCTCTTCGTTCGGAATGCGGAATGCGACATGATGAACAGAACCTCTTCCTGGTCGTTCGCGCGGTAAATCAGGTCTTGCTTCAATATGAACCTCTGCACCTGATCCCCCTTCACCTGTTGCATAAACTTCAATTGGAGCATAGTCGCCTTTTAAAGATGGATAAGAGCCAATGTGGCGGAACCCCATCACATTCGTTAAAATGGCAGCTGTAGGTAATATTTCTTTCACTGTTAAAGTGACTGGGCCAAGTCCGATGATAGCATATTTAGATGGTATATCTTCTCGTTCCCAAGGTACACCAGGTGCAACACCTTTTTCACCATTATCAGCAACTAATATTAATTTAGTGCCTTCTGAATCTTGAAAAAGTAGAGAGTCGCGACCTGCTCTTTTCACTATTTCTTCATGTTTTACCCCTATTTCTGTAAAACGCTTTTTCCAAAACATTAATGCTTCTGTATCTTTTACTCTTAACCCTGTAGAAGAAATACTAGAAACCCCTTCATACGTTCTACCAAGGCCAGCAATATCGAAAAATGTAATTTCGGTTCCAGGGTTTCCTTTCGCATCGCCATAAAAAAGGTGATAGGATTGAGTATTATCTTGATTAACGGTTTTCTTTACTAAGCGCATACCAAGTACTTTTGTAAAAAATCTATAATTTTCTTCTGCGTTAGAAGTTAATAAGGAAACATGATGAATGCCTAAAAATTGCATAATAGCTCCTCCTTTTATAGGAAAAAATAGTTAAGTAATTTATACTTTTAATATACCATAAAATTATCTCGAATTCAAGATATCTTTAAATAAGCAGGTATTTCTACAAGTACGATAGAACTATAGATACGATTATGTTTTTAATTAAGAGGTGTATAGAGTGAAATTAGACAGTGTTTCTCAATATGTTAAATACGTTAGCTTAAAGGCTGAAAATATATACAATTACGAAAGATTTCCGCTTAATTTACCTGTTATTCGTAATTTTGAGAAGTTACGCTTTCATCCGAATGTAACTTTTATTGTAGGTGAAAACGGCATGGGGAAGTCTACTCTACTTGAAGGGGTTGCAGTAGCTCTAGGTTTTAATCCTGAAGGAGGGTCTTTGAACTTTAACTTCTCTAATTATGATTCTCATTCTAACCTACATGAATACTTAAGGATTGCAAGGGGTCCTTTTAGATCAGAGGACAGCTTTTTCTTTCGTGCCGAATCTTATTATAATGTGGCAACCCATATTGAGGAGCTAGATAGTGAACCTCAAGGAGGATCAAAAATTGTCGACTCATTTGGTGGGAAACCACTTCATCAACTTTCACACGGTGAGTCATTCTTTGCAGCATTTATGAATCGGTTTTATGGGAATGGTTTATATATTTTAGATGAGCCGGAAGCCGCACTTTCTCCGTTAAGACAGATGTCCATGCTCGCCCGTATACATGAATTAGTCAATGAAGGATCTCAGTTTATTATCTCTACTCATTCCCCTATCATAATGGGCTATCCTAATGCTAAAATAATCGAATTAACGGCAGACGGAATGAAGGAAACAACATTGGAAGAAACAAACCACTATCAAATAATGAAACAATTTTTTGAAGACAAAGGAAGACTTTTTCATCATTTATTTAATGAAGGTTAGGTTATAAAAATAGAAAAAGCAGAGGATACTAGAACCTCTGCTTTTTAAAAAATTTTACCTCTTACCAGCCACGATCATACTGTTTTGGTGGGTCTATCTCTACACCTAATTCTTTAGCGGCTGTGCGCGGCCAATATGGGTCACGTAAAAGCTCTCTAGCTACGAAAATTAAGTCAGAACGATTGTTGCGAAGAATTTCTTCAGCTTGAAGGCCTGATGTAATTAGTCCAACTGCACCTGTGTCAATATTTGCCCCGTGTCTAATCGTTTCGGCATAACCTACTTGGTATCCTGGGTAAACGTCAATGGAAGCTGGTACTACTGCACCGGAACTTACATCGATTAAGTCTACACCTTGGTCTTTCATCCATTGAGCATACGTAACATAATCTTCCGCCGTTAAACCATCTTCGTGATAATCATGGGCAGAAACACGTACGAATAGTGGACCATCCCATACTTGCTTCACTCCATCAATAATTTCCTTTAAGAAACGATATTGATTTTCTTTCGTTCCACCATATTCATCATTTCTTTTATTGGTTAGAGGAGATAAAAATTCATTAATTAAATATCCATGTGCACCGTGTAATTCAATAATGTCAAACCCGGCTTCTTTCACACGACGCGCTCCATCTATAAACGCTTGAACCGTATCATGAATATCTTCTTTTGACATTTCTTTCGGGGTTTTCATTTTCTCGTTAAAACTAATAGCAGAAGGTGCATATATTTCACCGTCCACAGTAGCCTTTCTCCCAGCATGTGCAAGCTGTATCGATGTCTTAGAACCATAACTCTTAAGTTCCGAAACTAATTCTTTTAGTCCTTCGATATGTGCGTCATCCCATATTCCTAGGTCTTGAGCCGTTATTCTTCCTTGTGGTTGAACAGCTGTTGCTTCCAGCATAATTAAGCCTACTTGCCCTACCGCTCTAGATATGTAATGTGTTTTATGAAAGTTTTGTACTTTCCCATCCTCATTATGGCTTGAATACATACACATAGGTGACATAACAATTCTATTTTTTAACGTAACATTTTTAACTGTATAAGGTGAAAAAAGTGCAGTTTTTCGCATCTAAACTAATCCCTCCATCATTTTTCTTTCGTGTAGCTAAATTATAACAAATGAAACGTGATACTTAAAACAATGTGAACTTTTCACGGAGTTGTATGCTTGTAACTTCTTTTGCTAGTATGATTTAGTAGGATGTAAAAATAGGAGGAAATAGAATGCAATGGCAAACAAAAGAACAGCTAACAGAATTACTCGTCTCTTTAGTGCAGCATGGTAGTGTAACACTATCCGAGCAGGAGAAAAAGTTAGCAGCTTACATATATGAAAAACTTTGTACTTTACGGTACTTTCAGCAAAATGAAGATAAGATCCAATTAAATAAAATGAACGATAACCGTGCTTTTGTAACGGCGTTATACAAGCATGAAAAAGCAACGGATACGATTGTGTTGCTAAGCCATTTCGATGTAGTTGGAATTGAAGACTATGGTCTCTTTAAAAACCTTGCTTTTCAACCAATAGAATTGACGAAAAAATTATATGAAAACGTAGATCTTTTACCTGATGAGGCAAAAGATCACTTACTGACAGGCGATTGGCTTTATGGTAGAGGAACAATGGACATGAAGGCAGGGTTAACTGTCCAGATGGGTCTGTTGGAAAGGGCAATCCATGAACAATGGCAAGTAAATCTCTTACTTCTTACCGTTCCAGATGAAGAAGTGAATTCTGAAGGTATGATTTCTGCGTTACCAGTACTGAACGAACTTGCCAACAAACATAATTTCACCTATAAAACTTGTATTAACTCTGAACCGATGTTTCAGCTCTATCCTGGTGATGATCATTTATATTTATATACAGGCTCCATTGGTAAAATTATGCCAGGATTTTTTTGTTACGGGAAAGAAACACATGTGGGAGAGTCGTTGTTAGGATTAAATGCCAATTTGATGGTATCCGAAATTAATCGGTTAATGGAGTGGAATATTGACTTATGCGAACAAGTAGGCTCAACGGTTACACCACCACCAACGAATTTAGTGCAAAAAGACTTGAAAGACGGATACTCCGTACAAATCCCACATACAGCGGTCACTTTATTTAATGTACAGTTCCTAAAAAAATCTTTACAAGAATGGGAAGAAGCATTTAAAGAAATTGCTTTCCAAGCTGCAAATAATATTATGGAACATACAAAAGAAAGGATAGAGAAGTTAGGGAAGAAAATTTCATTTGTAAAACCGAATTATCATGTCTCGGTATACACCTACTCGGAGCTATTACGTTTCGCAGTGGAAAAATTTGGTGAACAAGAAATAGCTAAAAAAATACAATCCATAATTGTAAACTGTTCGGATGATGTAAGAGAGCAATCTATAAAGGTAGTGGAAGAGCTAGCGTCTCTTTGCAAGGAAAAAGGACCGATGATTATTTTATTTTATGCACCACCTTTTTATCCAGCTGTTGCAACAGAGGAAAAGGATGAAACGATGCAGGCTGTACATACATTTTTAAAAGAGTGGAAGGAAAAAGGGACAGAATGGACAAAAACGAATTACTTTTCTGGTCTTTGTGATTTAAGTTTTATCGGTAATGCGAATTTACAAGCACATGATTTATTGGAGACTAACATACCGGTCTATGGAAAGGCCTATTCACTACCGTTTGAAGAGATGAAAGCTATACAAATGCCAGTATATAATTTAGGTCCTGTAGGAAAGGACGCCCATAAATGGACAGAACGCTTAAACACCTCATTTTCTTTTAGTGAACTACCAGAAATGCTTGATAGCTTTGTTAAAAGAATAGCCAAGATTGAATAATTGGTAAAAGCTTGCGGGTGACTTCAACGAATATTCATTGATAAGGAAAGAAACGATACTAATATGAGACATTATTTCTGGTTACTTTTCACGATGATTTTATTATTGCCAACAAATGTTTTTGCCGATGAAATGATTACAATTCGATTAGTAAATTATGTAGAAGATACAAACGAATTAACAGTAAAAGTGAAGGGAGAGTATACTACTTTCGATTCATCTTTTTCACTAGAAGAAGGAAAGAACTACACCTTTAAAGTGAAAGAAAGGATGCTCGTAATCGAAAGTGAGGGAACTAGCTATCAAATCGAAGGTTCCGTTGCATTTATACCTAAAAAATACGATACTGAGCACATTATGGTTATCGATGACCGTCCATACTTGGGAGCAATGGAGTTTATCATTGAAAAAGGGCATTTCATTCGACCAGTTAATCAGCTGCTGCTAGAAGATTATTTAAAAGGTGTTGTTCCTTTTGAAGTGTATCCTACGTGGGAATTGGAAACGTTGAAAGCTCAGACTCTTGCGGCACGAACGTATGCCATTACAAATTTGCATAGAAATATGGATGATACTATTTCCTATCAAGTTTACGGAGGGTATACGTGGGAAGAAAAAACGTCAAGAGCAGTGGAAGGAACAGCGGGAGAAGTAATAACATATAACAATCGGCCGATAGATGCTTTTTATTCTGCTAGCAATGGTGGATTAACGGAAAGAAATGACCACGTATGGGGTGGCGAAAAACTATCCTATTTTCCAATCAAAGAAGACCCTTATGATCCAATTAATCCATGGGAATTTCGTTTACATCAAACACAAATCCAGCTAGAAAACATTAATTGGGATCATCCAAATGTTTGGGATGAATTAAAAGAATTAGACGAACCTATTACGGATTCTATAAAAAGATCCCTACATAAAAAAGGGTATGTAGGAGATATAAAAGTAGTAGCAATTCCTAAATTTAACGTTGAACTTCATTCCCCTGTAACTGATCGAGCAGAAGAAGGGACTATATCAATTGAATTTTTACACCGCCTTGTGGATGGTACTATTCTTTATGAAGTAGTCGATCTGGAAAAAGGTAATATAAATCGAATTCGACCGATGATTGGTGGTAATACGTTTAAAAGTTATTTAATTGACTCGTTTGAGCTTAAAGAAGGCGTTTATTATTTGAAAGGTAGGGGCTTTGGACACGGTGTTGGAATGAGTCAATGGGGCGCAGAAATAATGGGAGAAAGCGGAAAGTCATATAAGGATATCATTGACTTTTATTATCCAGGTACAGAGATAAAAAAGTTTTCTGAACTAAGATGAGGCGAATGTCTCATCTCTTTTTGTTTTAAGTGACTTCCATGTCCTTCCTAGGGAATTTTTGTTAAAATAAAACATGGAAGGTGAATCGATATGAACAAAGTTGCCCTATTAGCAATAACACATGATCCAAGTGGTAAAAATATCCGTCTGTTTAAGGAATCATACGAACATCTAAAACATATATACAGTGAGTTATTTATAACTGTTAGCGACCAAACGTCAAATGAATTAATCCAACAACTGAATAATAGTTGTTTCCAAGTGAAAATAATTCCTAAGTTAGGCGCGGCTCATGCTAGAAGAGAGGTTGTTAGCTTTGGATTAACAGGAGAAAGTACATATTTCCATTACTGTGATTTTGATAGATTATTAACTTGGAGCTTATACAATCTGCCCGAGTTAAAAGACACTGTAAATGGGATCCAAAAGAACGGGTATTTCATTTATGGCCGTACAGAGTATGCCTTGAACACTCATCCAACAGAGTGGATTGAAACAGAAAAAATAACAAATAAAATATTTTCTTTAGAAATTGGAATGGAAGCTGACGTTACAGCTGGATCTTGCAGTTTTTCTAGGGCTTGCGCCACCTATATTCAGAAGTATTCTAAAGCTAAAATGACAGACGCCGAATGGCCTTTAATTATTTCTAGAATAGCTAAGTTACCAGTAAACTACAAAGCTGTAGACGGTTTACAATATGTAGAAGAAATCAACGCTATAACGAAGAAAACTTCAGAATCAGAACGGTGGTTAGGTAGATTAAAGTTGAGTCTTTTCATTAGTGAAACGGCGATAACAACGGGAAAGGATGAAGAAATGTGATGATAAGAGAAGCGACTGTTAAGGATGCAGAACAATTAAGTACGTTAATGGCCGATGTTGAGGAATCAAATATGATGTTATTTGCACCTGGGGAAAGGGAAATCTCGGTTGACCATCAACGAAAAAGAATGGAACGACTAGAAACAGAAGAAATTTCCTCTATATTTGTTGCAGAGGATAATTATAAATTAGTAGGTTACCTGTTTGCCATTGGGAACAGCCCATCTCGAATTAAGCATAGAGTTTATATTGTCGTTGGTGTACGTGCTGATTATAGGGGGAAAGGTGTCGGAGTTCAATTATTTAGTAGATTAGAAGAATGGGCGAAGAAACGATCGATTCGTCGCTTAGAGTTGACCGTAATAGAGCATAATGTGCCCGCGGTTTCCTTGTATAAAAAAATAGGATTTGAAGTCGAAGGTGTCAAAAGGGACTCGTTAAAGATAGATGGCAAATTTGTGAATGAATTATATATGTCAAAGCTTTTATCGTATTAGTAAAATAAAACAAAAAAGGGAGAATGATTAAAATAGGGAAAAATAAGAAGTTAGTACTTATCATCATTATCTGCTTGTTTTTATCGGTCATTGCAACGTATACACTATTAAAAGGCTTTAGAATGCAACAACAATTAACGTATAAAGAGAATCCACAAGAAGTGCTATCTTTGTTACAAAGTGTAGAGCCCGAAATTTATCAAGTAAAGTCAGTTAGTTTCACTTCCTTTTTTGAGTCAGATGGCTTGTATTGGATGGAAGACAAGAAGGACGTTAACAATTGTCTTCATGATGTCGTTCTAATGCTAAAACATTCAGAAGGTGATACTTTTTATGCAAGTGGCACTGTTCAATTAGCTAATGGGGATGAAAAGGATTCGTATTTGCAAGCTTACCCAATAAATAATGCGGATGAACGGATAGAAAGTGGGTTATATCAAGGGGTATTATCGGTACACCCGAAAGTTTATTCCAGTAAGGGATGCTCATAGAAGTATCATAAAAACAACATGTCTAGATAAACGAAAAAAAATGTAATTCACCTTTACATGTTAGAATATTATGAAACTATTCCCGTGCAATTTCGTATATAAATGAGGTAGTGTCAAAAGTTCTATGAAAAACTAGCATGGTTCATACTACCTACCATTTATTAGGTGGAAATACCACGCTATCGCTCTTGACAAACACACCAATGGTTTATTCAGAGGTCAATCAAGGGCGAAGGGAACAAAAGAAGGCATGCTAAATAAACCCTTGACTTTTTCCATTTTAAACCATTGGCAAGTTCGGTTTGTCAAGAGTTCGCTTCGCCGATAGCTGAATAGGGCTCAGCTAAACAAAAGTTAGGCTGACTGTTGTTGAATCCAGTCTTGAGCTAATCCAATAAGGGCTGTCCATCTCGCTGGCATGGTTGGTAGCTTTTCTAATTCTGGAAGTGTTACTGGCACTTTACCTTCAAGTGAAGAATGTGGGCGCAAGAAGTTAAAGTAAGCCACAAACAATGTCACAAAAGAAACAGATCCTTGTTCAGAACCAAAGCCGTGCGTCGATCGATAATTCCCTTTAAACGTGCGATTTAGTCTCTCGATGATTTGCTTGAGAGGTCGATACTCTCTAGAGACATCGTCTTCATTTGTTAGCCCGATGACCTGTTTTACGTCAAACGATATGTGGTTCTCTGCGAAGAAATGCTGTGCCAACAAGTAAATAGGGTTACCATCTACTACAAATTGTAGGTTTTCAGGTATTTCTTTCAGTTTCACTAGTACTTCATCAATCGCTCGTATCGCTGTTGCGGTGTCGCGATTTGGCGACACTGGATACGAAAGAATGACTTTCTTGACCGCATCAAAAAAGAAAAACAGGTAATGCCAACGACCGTTGACCCGGATGTACGTTTCATCCCCACAGAATTGATCCGACAGCTCATACGGAAAGTAGTCAATATAAGGCTTAAGCCATAATGCGACGCTGTTTTCGTAGTTTAGGATACTTTGATGGGAGACAGACACACCGTGAATATCCTTCATGATCGCGGCCGTTTTACGGGCCGATAATCCGTAATTGACATGGTACGTCAAGATGAGCCCAAGTGTATGCGGTGAAACATACAATCTTGATAAATCGACTTTTGGCTGCTTTGGTGATTGTTTGGATAACGGTTGATAGTCGATGTGGAACTTCCGGTATATGTAGCGTACTTTCAGCGATTGTGGATCTTCTTTAAATTGTTTTTTCTCTTTTTTGGTCATGGCATTTAAGTTCTTTTGATAATAAGAACAACGATCATTTTTACACTTAAACACGTGAAAATCTTTTCGTTCTTTAATTTTTTCTAGCGTTTTAAGACAGTGAGGACACTTAAGGATGGCCTCTTTCTGATAACGACTCTTTTTATTGAAAACACACGCACACACCTTACACTGATATTGTCCTTTTCCTCCGTTATTTGCGTACAAATACGCAGAAGGAGCACCACACTTCGGACAACATAAGGTAGACGGTACGGGCGTAGAATTCGCTCGACGCTGTACTGGTTTTAACGGTTTCCCTTTGGATTGAAGGTGTTCCGCTAATAAAAGCTGATAATCGAGCCTTTCTAGTTTTTCAATAATAGGTAAATCATCAATTTGAAGCTTTCGATAAGGCTGATTAACAGGAGCTTCTTTTGGTTTATCGAACATGCTTTTTCCAATCAATAGAGTAAGCAAAGTTCGAATAATGTGTTCTTGATAGTTTATAAAAGTTAATAAATAGGTTATAATTTGAGGGTACAAATTGTCACTTCCTTTTCTGGAATTGGGTGTTGTGGTAACCTCAATTATCTACAGAATTCAGGGGGTGGCAATTTTTTTGCTTATAAAGCCCTCTAATATAGGATTTAATAACCTATTTCTATATAAAGTTTTGACAATACGATAAATGAAATGGGGGTGGAAATTATGAAAAATTACATTTTACTCGTTTTGTTAGTTTTAGTCATTGAACTTGGGATACTTTTTGGAGTTTCACTCATTTTTAACACCGACTTAGTTAATACGATGTTTTTTGGTTCTTGTCTCTTTGCCTTCTTTGCATTAATTATGAGCTCAACAGGCGATGCTTTATCAAAAAATTCACAAGTAGCTGTATTTGACATGCTTTTAGGAAGTTACAAACCTGAACACGAACAGGCAAGCATTACAATTAACCCCTTATTAGTAGGTTCCATTTTATGCCTCGTCGTTTATTTTCCTTTATATTATTTAGGAATCATAAGTTAAAATATAAAATAGCTAGCTATAAAGCTTCGTTACAATAATGCGGAGCTTTTTTCTATTGAAATAATATGGGAGGGATTACTATGCAATATACGTCCTTTAATGGTATTGCAAATGAAGAAATAATGAATGGCATTCAAGAGCTACATCAAAAAGTATTTGGGACGTCTGAAGACTTACTAACGAAAATGAAAACAAAGCCTACATTACTTTTTCACATCGCAATCGAGGATGAAAAAATAGTAGGGTACAAGATTGGTTATACATTAAGCAGTGATCTATTTTACAGTTGGTTAGGTGGAGTAGACCCAAGCTATCGAAATAAAGGAATTGCATCAACGTTAATGAAGATTCAGCATCAATACTTAAAAGAGGAGGGATATAAAACGGTTCAAACGAAAACGATGAATAAATGGAGAAATATGCTGCTTTTAAATATTAAATGCGGTTTCGATATAATGGAGACCTATGTAGATGATAAAGGGCAACATAAAATTGTGTTAGAAAAGTCTTTATGATAGAAAAAGCTGAGGGGTTGGAAAGCTTGCGATAACAGCTATTGTATGTCATTCTTAATTTAGAACTTAAAGATGGAGGATTTAAAAGAATGACAAATTTACCAAACTGTCCGAAATGTAATTCGGAGTATACATATGAGGATGGCACTTTATTCATTTGTCCAGAATGCGGACATGAATGGATGGCTACTGATGGAGAGCAAAATATTGATGAAGCAATCGTGAAAGACGCAAATGGAAACACGCTCACAGATGGTGATACGGTTACGGTTATTAAAGATTTAAAAGTGAAAGGTAGTTCATCTGTCTTGAAAATAGGTACGAAGGTAAAAAACATCCGCTTAGTAGAGGGTGACCATAACATCGATTGCAAAATTGATGGATTCGGAGCGATGAAGCTGAAATCTGAATTTGTGAAAAAGGTATAATGTTAAGAAGAGGCTAAGACAAAACTAAAATGATCATGATAAAAAACGAACTATCGCAGGATTAAGCGAAGTATATTTCCGGAGCGACTTTTCCCCGAAATTTATTGTTCGTTTTTTACTTTGATTTAAATAGTTGTGTCTCAACCTCTTTAATAATTTAATAACATATCTTTTAATATTTTTGTATCTTCCGTAGAAAGTGTTCCGTAGGAGTTGTTTTCTCTGTCAATAATAGTAGTCGATACATCATTTTCATTAAACCAAATAAAATATTCTACTAGCCTCTCAGGCGAATTTTGCTCTGTTTTAAAAAACAAAGTAGCCTTTACATCTTCCTTTCGAGCCATTTGTGCTTTTACGTTTTCTTGCCATACAATATTTGCAAATACTTCCTTCAACGCTTTTAGCTTTTCTGCTTCCATGATTGTTGTAGTATCACCAATATTTTCTTCTGTAATTAGTACATCGACTCTTTCAAGGTCGTTCGGGTCAAACTGTTTTGTCTCATTTGTACAACCTATTAAAGCAACTATTAATATAGGAAAAACAAATATTTTCATGAAGCTTTTCATGTGAACCCCCCGTTTTATTTACTTTACCATACACTATTCAACAGGTTTCCAATAAAATCCTTTAACATCTATTTATAAAAGCTCTAAACTCTCTTAAGATAAATAGAAGGAATTACCACCCAAAACCTCGAAAATTATAGTAGGAGGGAAGTAACGAATGAAAAAAGATTGTATGCTCTGTAATTTGAATATGATGCCTACTCAACGTGTTGTATTGAGCAATGAACACTGCCTGTTTTTGCAATTAGAGGAAGTAGATAAAAAAGGAGTTCAATTAGAAGGTTCGGGGCTCATTGTCCCAAGAGCTCATCGAGAAACGGCGTTTGATTTAACCCAGGAAGAATGGGATGCAACGTACTCCCTTTTACAAGAGGTAAAGAAATACATAGACAAAAAGTTCGAACCAGAAGGATATAACCTCGGGTGGAATTGTGGCGAAGTAGGTGGCCAACATATTTTTCATGCTCATTTTCACGTTATTCCTAGATTTAAAGATGAACCGTTAGCAGGAAAAGGAATCCGTCACATGTTTAAAAGCAAAGAAAACGAGAGAGAAGTCCTGCATGGTTAATGCAGTTTTATTCGATTTAGATGGTACTCTATTAAATAGAGATGAATCTTTAAAAAATTTTATCCTTGACCAATATAGTAGATTGCAAGATGGATTGGGGCATATTAACAAAAAACAATTTACTGAAAGGTTTATTACTTTAGATAATCGCGGTTACGTTTGGAAGGATAAAGTGTACGCACAGTTAATAGAAGAGTTTGATATTCAAGATTATACGGTAAACTTTTTATTAGAAGACTATATTAAGCATTTCAAAAATCATTGTATTCCGTTCCCTAATCTAATAGTAATGTTAAGGAAGTTGCAAAAATTAGGCTGCTCTCTAGGCATAATTTCGAATGGGATGACGGAATTTCAGTTACATAATATTCGGGCTCTAGGTATAGAATCCTATTTTCAAACAATACTCATCTCAGAAAAAGAAGGACTCCGGAAGCCGGATCCACTAATATTTCAAAAAGCGCTAGAACAAATGAAGGTTAGTGCTAATGAATGTCTTTTTGTCGGTGATCATCCTGAAAATGATGTTCGAGCATCTAAAAAGGTTGGGATGACAAGTGTGTGGAAAAAGGATACTTACTGGGATAACATTATCGCAGATTATACAGTTGATGACTTAATAGAATTAATAAATTTAGTGGAAGAGTTGCGTTGATATGAGTCAATACGAGTTAATAGTTAAAAGTGTCTTAGAAAAATATCATATGCGTCCCAATAAAAACCGCCCGTTAGTTGTTGCACTAGATGGTTTAAGTGGAGCCGGTAAGACGACCATAGTGGATAAGCTGAAAGAAAAACTAGCACCTATTCATGTTGTCATTATACATATTGATGATTACATCGTCGAACGATCTAAGCGATACCATACAGGTTTTGAAGAATGGTATGAATACTTTTCGTTACAGTGGGATGTAGAGCAATTAAAGGAAGATTTATTTGAGAAGTTAGTAGATAATGTATCAGTGTTAACTCTTCCTTTTTATGATTCAAATACAGATTCTATTAGAAAAAAAGAGATTTCTGTAACTAAGAATAGTATTGTCGTAATTGAAGGTATTTTCCTGCAAAGACAGGAGTGGGGATCGTACTTTGATTTAACTTTTTATTTGGATGTTCAACGAGAGATTCGTTATGAAAGAGCATTAAACCGAGATACATATATCGGTAGCTTAGAGGAAAGAAGAAAGAAGTATAAACGAAGATATTGGCCAGCCGAAGATTATTACTTGAACGGGGTTAAACCGATAGAAAATGCTGATGTCGTTATTCGTTATTAATTATAAAAAACGAGGAGGATATAGAAATGAATAGAGTAAATATAATAACACTTGGTACGAAAAATATCGTGGAGTCGCATGAGTTTTTTAAAAAGATTGGTTTTGACACGTCTGTAAGAGGACCAGAAGAAAGTCCATTTATCATCTTTTTTAGAAATGAAGGCTCTAGAATTGCCTTATATCCATTAGACGAATTAGCGGAAGATGTAAATAAAGATAACCCGCCAGAAATAAAAGGTGGTTTTCCAGGGATTACGTTAGCTTATAATGCGAAGTCAATCGATGAGGTAGATAACATGATGAAGCTAGCTGAATCAGCAGGAGCAACTATAGTGAAGCAACCTACAAAAACCGATTGGGGTGGCTATGGTGGTTATTTCACGGACCTAGATGGCTACTATTGGGAAGTTGCTTACGGAGAAGATTGGGAGTTTGATGAGTCGAATATGTTAGTTATTGAGGATATGTAAGCTAGTTTTGGAAGGTTGCCATTAGCGCAACCTTCCATTTTTATTTGTTTTTAACTTATTAATGAAAAAATATTAAAATTGCTTTACTCTCGCATTCTAGAAAAGTTATAATATGGTAATTATTCTTTTCAAGACAAGGAGGAGAAAGCATGAAGTTCGTTTTAATTTTCGGCCCACAAGCAGTTGGGAAAATGACAGTCGGACAAGAATTAGAAAAGCTTACTAGTCTAAAACTATTTCATAACCATATGACGATTGATTTAGTTAGCCACTTTTTTAGTTATAGTACAAAAGAAGGGAAGAGACTTGTAAACTTATTTCGAGAAGAAATATTTAATGAGGTTGCGAAAAGTGATTTAGAAGGCTTAATCTTCACGTTTGTTTGGGCATTCAACTTGGAATCGGATAAGGAATATGTCGACCGCATTGCGAAAAAGTTTGAAGACAATGGTGGAGAAGTTTTTTACGTTGAGCTAGAAGCAAACTTGGAAGAAAGGCTTGTTCGAAATAAAACACCACATCGTCTTGCGCATAAGCCATCGAAAAGAAATTTAGAATGGTCGGAAAATGACTTGAAAAGTAGTGTAGAAAAGTACCGACTTAATTCTTTACCTGGAGAAATACAAAAGAAAAACTATGTGAAAATTGATAACACAAACTTAAGTCCAGCTGAAGTAGCAATTATGATAAAAGATACGTTTAAAATGTAAATTGAAATAGCGGAATTTTCATAAAATAAGTGCTATAATGCTTCTATCTATAAAAAGGAGATTGATAGAATGACTTTACTAAATAAATTACTACATAATTATGACATAACGCTTGATAAAGCAGGAGTAAGTGGTACAAGACTTGCTCAACGGTTAGATTCCCTTTCTAAAATTGGACCAACTCCTGAGGGAGGCTCCTTTAGGTTAGGGCTATCACTGGAAGAAAAACAAGCGAAAGAATTAGTAAAGACATGGATGAAAGAGGCTGGCCTTGAAGTGACAGAAGATGGAGCAGGTAATGTTTTCGGGAAATTAGAAGGAAAGAACTCTAGTCTTCCGTCTATTTGGACAGGTTCACATGTCGATAGTGTTCCAAATGGTGGTCATTTCGATGGCCCACTCGGTGTATTAGCTGCTTTAGAAGTAATCGAAGCTTGGAAAGAAACAGGGTTTCAACCAAACCGAAATGTCGAAGTTGTTATTTTTACCGATGAAGAAGGATCACGGTTTTATAGCGGTTTAATGGGTAGTCGAGCAGTTACTGGAGAAATTGAATATAACGTACAGTTTGAAAGAGTTGATTCGGAAGGAACAACATTTTCACAAGCTTTAGAGGCGTATGGTAGTAACAGGGAACAATTCAAAAAAGCAAAAAGAAATATGGAAGAAGTTGAGCTTTTTGTCGAAGTCCATATTGAACAAGGAAAGCAACTAGAAAAGGCGAATATGCCTGTAGGGATTGTAACCGGTATTGCGGGGCCTTACGTCATGGAGGTTCATTTTTCTGGGGTAGCTGGTCATGCTGGAAATACTCCGATGAATGACCGCACCGATGCACTTGTTACTGCTAGTGAGTTTATATGTAAAGTGGAAACGTTACCTGCGCAAATTAGTTCAACGGCCGTAGCCACAGTTGGAAAACTTTTCGTAAAACCAAATGGGGTAAACGTAATACCTGGCCAAGTCGAGCTCTTTGTTGATATTCGTGACATTGATGAGGAAAATCGTGATAAGTTAGTCGACCTTGTTCATCAAGCAGCATACGAAATTGCCACAAACCGAGGCGTAGAAGCAAAAGTAGTCGAGCACCTGAGAATTCCGCCGGTACCTATTCGTCAAGAGTTACAAGAAAAATTGAAAAGTGTTCTAGAAAACTATGGAATCGAACCAACATATATTCCGAGTGGAGCAGGTCATGATGCGATGATTTTAGGAAATAAAGTTCCTGTTGCAATGATATTTGCTCGAAGTAAGGATGGAATTAGTCATAATCCGAAAGAATGGACGACTTTGAATGATTGTGTTTATAGTGTTCATGTGTTAAAAGATTTTATTGAAGAAATCAGTGATTAAAAATAGTTTCTGAATATTAAGATATATGTTATACTGGATATCAATGGAAAACGCGGAGGTGAGTAAATGCCGTTCTGGGGCTGGCTACTTCTAGTCGTTGGAGCTTTCCTTATTTTTGGGTATTTAGTGGACAAATTTTCTAAAAGTCAAAGAAACATAACAGGTGGAAATCATATAGATTCAATAAAAACAGATGCACAAAATGACATATTCAATCGCGATCGAAATAGTACATTTTAATTCCTTCATATGCTATTGCGACTTTCTTTTAAAGAAGGTCGCTTTTTTTCGGAATTTATTAGAGAAAAAACGAGGGGGATCCTATGCTTTTTCATTATCATTTTTGGACACCATATGTTGAGGAAACGGAAAAGTTTTATAAAGATTTAGGATTTGTTGTTACATTGCGAACTGGTAAATACGAAGGGGAATTTCAAGCTTTTCATCCTCCGTTAACTTGGGACGATTTTAGAGAGAAGAAGATACTCTTTCGAATTATTGAGATGAGGAAAGGCTCTATCAACATTACATTTGGCTTCGGTAAAGAAGTGAAGTTTGACCATATCGGTTTTTTAATAAGTGAGGAGGATCATGAATCATTCTGCACGCGTGCAAAACAATTAAATTGGGATGTAAATGTCGGGGAACGAAGAACCTTTCTTTCAACTCCATATGGCTTTAAAGTAGAACTCCAAACAGATAGTAGTGTAATCGAAGGTGGAAACATAAGGTTAAAGTATATACAAATAGGCACAACTAAAAAGGGGCTCGAACAAGATTTATATACTATTTTCCAAAAAACTATGAATTGTATACTTAGCTCACAATCAAAAGAATTGTTAATGAAGGAAGCAGTATTTGATGGAGTAGCTAATTTAAAAATTGTTGACCCGAACGGAGTAAGACTATTAGGTATGCTAGATGAATACGATAAAAAATAATGGCTATACATTTATTAAATTTATAGAAATGAAGGAAGAAATGATTATTAATTATCCTTTATCCGGTTCCTTTGCTGTTGTTGTCTTTAATGATAGGTTACTACTTTGCTATAACACGTTCCGAAAACAGTGGGAACTACCGGCTGGTCATAGAGAATTAGGTGAGACACCGAAAAATTGTGCGATTCGAGAGCTTTTTGAAGAAACAGGTCAAAAAGTAAATGAACTTCAATTTTGGGGGCTTCTCGTATCCGAAAATGAGAAAAATTATACGATTAAATACAATCCTGTTTACTATTCTTCAATTGAAAAACTTTCACCGTTTTTAGTAAATGATGAAACAACACGCATTACACTTTGGGACGGTAAAAGTGAGTTGGGACCTATAGATAATGTGGATTTTGAGTTAATCAAAGTCATTCTTCTCGCAAAGGGGGATTAGATGCTAATAAGAAAAGCCGTAGAACAAGATGTTGGTAAATTAAATGCTGTTGCATATATGTCTAAAGCTTATTGGGGGTATTCAAAGGAGTTTCTAGACAAGAGTAATGCCAGTATCACGGTGACAAAAGAATACTTAGAAGAGTACCCTACATACATTTTGGAATTAAATGAAAACATCATTGCGTTTTATAGTTTTTCTTTTCAGCCTAATAGATTAGAAGCGATGTTCATTGAACCTAACTATATTGGAAAAGGATTTGGTAGGTTACTTTGGAGTGACGTTATGCAAAAAGCTAAACAATTCAATTGGACTGAGTTTGTGTTAGATAGTGATCCGAACGCTGAAGGGTTCTATATTCGAATGGGAGCAAAGAGATTAGGAACGATACCATCGCCAGTCATACCTAATCGAGTGTTGCCAGTTATGCAAGTAAAGGTGGAATGAAAAATGAATAAGTGGATGGTGCAGCAGCTATTTGTATAAATGAAAACAATCAATTATGGAAGTCGATAGAAGAAATAGAACAATTAGAACTATCCTTTCCAGAAGATAAACAGTTTTACTTACAGCAATTAAAGGGGAAAAATTCATGAATATATTATTTGTATGTACAGACAATTTTACAAGAAGTGTAGTGGCTGAACTTTGTTTAAAACATTATATTAAGGAAAATAATATCGACTCGATTAAGGTGGCTTCTGCTGGTGTGAGAGCTAACAGCGACACTAGTAAATATTCTTCCATCCATTTCGACCGGATGAGGGAATTAAATATTGATACGTCGAGTTTTAAGAGAACACCTTTTAAACATAATTTTTTTGAATATTACGATTTTATCATTACTATGGGTATCGAGCATAAAAAATATTTTGAAGAAACATATGGTCGAAAAATTCACTTGTTTAATGAGATTTTGCTAGGAGAAGAAACGTCGTTAGTCGTTCCTCCGCCGGACAAAGATGGGAAGTATTTGTTAGAGATTAATAAAATGGTAGATACTCTTCATGAAGCAATGCCACTCTTTGTTGTGAAGTTAAAAGAATTACAAGTAAAGAGAAAACTAAAGAGCATTGATTTTTCAAACGTAAAAACTGAGGTTGTTTCTCTTGTTTTAGACGATATGCTTCAACATATTGGATCTAATGATGGTGAATTACGTGATGAACTCATATATTCTATGCTTGGAAAATTAATACTTGGTGATTATCTAAAAACTGAGCAAATGACATCTGTTTTACGTATATGTCTCAGTGAAGACTACTTATTTTATGAAGTCGGAGAATTTAATCGTGATTCTGTATTTAAAAGAGCGTTTTCTTCATTAGTAGTTACTTTAATTTTAATAAAAGACAAGCAGCAACCATTCCTAACAACAGAAACAGTGAGAGAGACTATAAACCTAGCAATTTCGTATATGCAACAAGAAAAGGATGTTCGTGGACATGTGGATGGAAAAGGGTGGGCTCATGCCATTGCACATGGAGCGGACCTTATAGATGCTGTGGTTAACCATCCGTCTTTTTCGATAGTAAAAGCAAGAGAAATTTTAAATGTGATAGGAAACAGTTTACTCTGTAACGAAATTTATATTGATGACGAAGACGAGCGGCTTACTGTTCCGGTTGTTTCTCTTTTACAAAAAGGAATTTCAGAAGAGACAATCATTGACTGGCTTACCAGCCTTTTTAAGGAAACGCACGATGGATTACAATTGAACGATTTTAGAAAACGAACAAACCTCTCAAACTTTTTTAAGACGTTATATTTCCATTTTTTATTCAAAAATTCAGGAGCAATGATTAGGCAAACAATCGAGAGTCTATTAAAAAATAAACAAGGAACCGTAACTAGTTTATAGGTCATCACGACTTTTGGGTTAAAGTAGTATCCTTTTTAGTTTGTCCTTTTTTGAAATAGAAGTGCCATGGGCATAATAAAATAAAATTAACATAATTACGGGAAAATATTCATGAGTTATAGGAGGTTGAAATGATTCTACAAGTTCAAAACATCCACAAATCATATGGAAAACAAAAAGTATTAAAGGACATTACGTTTACAATAGACAAACCGGAAATTGTTGCACTAGTTGGACCTAATGGTTCTGGGAAATCTACCTTACTTAGTATTATTACGAATCTACTTTCTGCAGAAAGTGGGGAAGTTAGAATATTAAATCGAACGAACAAAGACTTGGGAATTTTTAGAGAAATTTCTTTTATGCAAGATAACACAGTATTGTATGACTATTTAACAGGATTCGACCACCTTCAATTTATTGCTGACTTACAAGGTCTCACAAAAGAACAAATTATGGAGAATGCTGAACGTATTGGTATAACAAGTTATTTGCATAAAACCGTAAGTAATTATTCGCTTGGAATGAAGCAGCATTTATTACTTGCTATGGCAACACTCAATAGGCCGAAACTACTAATCTTGGACGAGCCACTAAATGGTTTAGATCCAACAAGTTCTATAAAAGTAAGAAATCTTTTGATTGAATTGAATAAAGAAGGGACAGCTATTCTTCTTTCTTCTCATAATTTAGCTGAAATTGATCGTGTAACTTCCAGAGTTTTGTTTTTAAAAGATGGTACTTTAATGGATGAGGATCTCTCTCAATTTGAACAAGCCTGCTATTTAATTACTGTTAATCAACCATTATATGCAGTGGAGTTATTACAGAAGTCTGGGATACAAACAGTGGAATCAAATGAAAAGTTATCGATCTATTCGAATGATACCTCTATACATGAGGTAATATCTCTTTTAGTAAAAAACGAATTAACTATTCTAGATATCGAGAAGAAAGTGATAGGTTCGGAGGATCGCTACCGAAAGATTTTTGAAGCGGAAAAGGATATTGCTCTATGAAGCTACTAAAATTTGAACTAAAGAAATTGTGGAAGCAAAAAAAATTCTATTGGTTATTATTTATTATTTTTATTAGCTCGGTTGGGTTATTTTACACCAATTATTCCGTTTATGAGGAGAAACAAAAACGTGCAATAGAAATAACCGATATGTATTTGGAGGAAATAAACGGTATTAGACATGGTTTAGAAGAACTGCGTAGGCAGGACGCTTTATCACCCATTCAAGAACAACAATTAGAAATTATTATTGAGATGAATGGTTCACTTCTTCCTTGGAGATATGCAATTAACCAAGAAAATTGGGAGAGAATA
Source organism: Sutcliffiella cohnii (assembly GCF_002250055.1). Taxonomy (NCBI): domain Bacteria; kingdom Bacillati; phylum Bacillota; class Bacilli; order Caryophanales; family Bacillaceae; genus Sutcliffiella; species Sutcliffiella cohnii. Next base: position 2,858,595 of record NZ_CP018866.1, on the reverse strand, counting down.
CCACAATTACAAAGTACGTTTTTACAACTTTTACAAGAATATGTTAGCCACGATGGAGAGTTCCCGTTATTACAAGGTATAGAGTTAGAGAGTGCGATACAGAAAAACGAATGGCTCATTGAACATCAACTATCATACGAAGATGAAATTTTTCCAGTATCACCTCATCTTTTCGTGTTAGAGAATACTTCTTTTCTCTTTGGAATCATTGGTCTAAGTGTACTGCTTTTATTATTAGGAAACATTGTCACGATTGAAAAAGAACAACATACAATCTTCACATTAAAAACACAACCAGTCCGTAAGTGGGAACAAACATTATCTAAATTTGGTAGTTTACTATTTGTTCACATTATCTTTGTAAGCACTGCACTTTTATTAGGAATTTTATTCCCATTATTATTCACTAATTACAAGCTAGAACTTGCCTATCCGATGCCGCTTATTTCAGATAATGAAGTCACCATTATCCCTATTTATATTTTTTTAATATATAGAGTCATTATGTTTACTTTTGCAAGTTGGTTTGTTTTTTCCCTCATTCTTTTTATTAGTAATTGGTTGAAAGATTCATTTACTACGTTAATGAGCATCGCTGTAATACTAGGTATTGCGTTAGTCGTAACAGAATACTTTCCAATGCTACTTTCACCGTTTAATCCATTATACTATTTTAGTTCTTCAAGAGGGGAGTTAGTTCAAAACAGTATTGTAGCCTATAGTATTTCGACAGGGATTGTGACTTGCTTTCTACTATTGTTTAGCATTATTTTCCAAGAAAAAGCATTAGGTTCCCAGCAAGGGGACGGAATGAAAAAGCCATTTCGTAAAGGTGAGACAATAAGTGGAAATAAATTAAGAAATATATTCGTATTTGAATGGAGAAAGCTCGTCAGAAGAAAATTATTTATCCAAATGAATGTAGTATTACTTTTACTTTTATTCGCTGGATATTATTTGCTCGCTCAGCAGTCTATACAAAAGGAGCGTACATTTATTCAAAACATCGAGCAGTCCATTGAATTTTTCGGAAATGAAGAAAATCATATAGCTCCGTTAAATCATTACAAGGAGATGGCGGAAACACAAGAAGAACATAGGGAGTTTTATGAGGGTTTAATAGCGCTCGAAGAAATGAAAATCGAATATTTCCAAGAATATAGTATGTTAATGGAGGACGCACTTGATCGCTATGTAAATAATAATTGGGATAAGTTTTATGAGTACTTACTGCATGAAAACCGAGTGAGAAATCAAGAAGAAGGTATTTATGAAATAAGTCAAATTTCTCACGATTATGACCTTGCTGGAAGATTTACTGTAGAAGTAAGTATTGAGGAAAAACTCTGGCTCATGGAAAACAACGTACGTCCGTTATTCCCTGGAACTCTTATTCCGACGATTCACCACTATTTTGGAAAAAATCAGGAAGGCTATGAATATTTCGTGGAGCAAAATACAAAAGTGGATCATAGTGGCTTATATTCTCTTTATTTATTGTTTCAAAACCATGGTCAATTAGCTCCAATTTTCCTGTTACTATTTTTACTTGGTGGTGGTATCGCAACAGAAAGAGGAAAAAAACGGACACTTTCATTGCTGAAAACATTACCGATAGCAGAAAAGCAAATTTATATCGGTAAATTGCTTCACTCCATTGTCGTTTCCACACTGAATTTACTAGGCGTATTTGCGGTTATAGTTTTAATAGGTGCTGTTTTTAATAGATTGGGTGACTGGTACTATCCAATTCTTAAATATCACAGTTTTAGTTATACAAATTCAAATAAATTTACAGGGAGCAGTGTGGAAGGGTATGGCTATGAATTTTTACCTTTAGGTGAATATTTACTCCATACAATAACACTAACTATATTGGTACTGTTGTTTTTACTAACTTTTACTATTCTTCTATCTACTCTATTTAAAAATACACTTTCTGTATTTGCGACTGCTGGCATGATATTCATTAGTGGTTATGTATTAACGAATCACTTCCTAACTGAAAAAGCACATTTCTCACCTTTCGTTTATTTTAATATCCCGAAAATTACGAACGGAGAAGTGGCTACTATTTTAGATAACGAAAAGGTGAATGTTATATCAGGGAGCGTTGTTTTGTTTTTAACATCTAGCACTTTCGCCTTGATTGGTTATTATTTATTATGGAGGAAAAATAAGATAGATCGTTTAGAAGTTAAAGAAAGATCAACGGTAAATAAGAGTTTTTAAAAGCTAGAATATGATTTGTGCCGTAAAAACCAGTTAATGGTTGTTACGGTTTTATTGTATTTAAATGATATTCAGCATAAATACGTGTATTTTCCTCAAAATTGAAACTTAGCTATCCAAGTAACCGTCTAACGAGTAATACTTTCAAAAAATGATGGGGTACCCAATGAAAAAAATAATCATTGCTGTTACTGTAGTTCTCGTATTCCTTGTTGCGTTATTTGGTCCATTCAATGTTTACCATTACGTTTCAGCTGAAGAGATAGTGAAGCGAACTTCCTTTGTTTTTGAAATGATTTATGAAGGTGATAATTGGGAAGTAACAGAAGTTGAATATTTGGGGAGACAGACGTACTATGTGAAAATGCAAAACGAGGATACATATATTATCCAAATTAATGGCAACAAGTATCATCTGGAAGTAGACGTTTATTCTGGTGGACAATCATACGGGGTGTTCCTTGAGTATCTTTAAGTATTAGCATCAGTTAAATTGCATAACAGCATTATTATTAGCTAACAATATGGGAAAACCATACGGAAGGTGACACCATGGATAAAAAGAAAAAAGAGCCTATGTTTCAAAGTGGAGAATTAACAGAAGAAGAGTTAAAAGGATATTACGGAATGGATCCGGAACAGAGTTTACTTTCAGTTAATTTTGCTACGACGGAAAATACATATTTAAACGAACATTATAGTGAGGATACTAAAGAAGGTGAGGAGTAGATACAATACTCCTTCATACAAGGAGTGTTGATGTTGCGATCATCTACTAGATTACTAGTTATACTCATCATGTTCTTACCAATAATAGGGTGTGGCGTTTCGGATGGGAAAGTAACTGTAAGAGATGTACTAAAGACTAATAGTGAGGCAGATATAATAAAGTATAACAATAGTGTATATTCTAATGTGACCAATTCAGAGTGGTTTCAAAATCATAAGAATCTATATAAAAAGGGGGAAGAAGTAGGGGAGGTTCGTAAACAATCGACCAATTCTTTTACGTTTTCTAATTTTACTGCTTCCAAACTACCTAAGGGTACGAAAATTTATTCTGCTAACGAAAGCGGATTATTAATTGTAGAGATAGAAAAGGAGATTCTTTATTATATTGAACTGATAGGAGGATAACACTATCCTCCTATCCATTATATTTTCGTATCTTCCAATTCTCTTATCAACATATCCCCAAGTTCACGAGAGCGTTCTGTCGCCCGCTTCACGCAAGCTTGAATAGCCTCTGCTGTTTCTGATTGTTGTAAGATAGAAATACCTGCTTCCGTTGTACCGCCTGGACTTGTTACTTCTCTTCGCAGTTGTGCTGGTTCCTTTTTAGTTCTTCCTAACATCTCCGCTGCTCCTAACAACGTTTGCTGTATAAGTTTTCTTGCCACCTCATGTTCCAATCCTTGTTCAAGAGCGGCTTTCTCTAACGCTTCTGCAACGTAATAAACATAAGCTGGACCACTTCCAGATAAACCTGTTACGGCATGTAATTGATCTTCCTTTACAATCGAGCATGATCCAATGGCAGAAAATAACGTCCTTGCAAATTCATACTCATCCTCGGTTACATTTTCACCGACAGAAATGGCGGTAGCCGATAACCCAACGGTAGCCGATGTATTAGGCATCGCGCGAATAACACGAACTTCTTTTTGTAATAATTGTTGTATGGACTCTATCGAAACTCCAGCTAAAACAGAAATAATTAACGTATCATTATTAACGTAAGAAGCTATCGATTGTAACGCTTCTTTCGCGTCCTTTGGCTTTATCGCAAGAAAAACTACATTTGCTTCCGACACTGCTTTTTCTTTATTTGTTTCAGTGGTTACGCCATAAATTCTGGCAATAAGGTTTAGCCGTTCTACGTCTTGTCTATTCGTAACGGAAATATCACTCGGGTTTGCAATCCCCCTTTTTATTAAGCCACTAATAATCGCTTCTGCCATCGATCCAGCACCGAGAAATGCAATCTTCATGCTTATTCACCAACTTTCTAATATATTTTTAAATATAAAAAGACCAATCTGTCCTATAAAAAAGGACGGATTGGTCTTGTATCCGCGGTACCACCTTCATTGGCTCAAAATAAAAGCCCTGCTTTAAATTCCTGTATCGTAGGAAGGACGATTAAGTTTCCTTAATTGCTCCAGGGTAGGTTCAAGAAAGTAGTGGACGAGGAAGTCTTTCAGCCGGTGAACTTCCATCTCTTATCATCATTTCATTCTTTACTAATCCCTATCGTCACGTTTACGTTTAATTAAATTTTTATCATTATGCAACGTTTACGCTATCTTGTCAATAGATAAATGTTTGTTTTTCGTGTAACCTATTTTATAAATATAATTTTAAGGAAAGAAATTTTATAAAAACACTAGATTTTTTCATGAAAATAGTACATTCTAGAAATGAATTAGTATTCATTTCGTAAAGTAATCTTATTGTAAAAAAGCAAGGGAGATAAAAAATGGTGAAAGTTACAAGTAAGCAACAAATACAACAAATTACAATTCCAACACCGTTTCCAGTGGGGGATGTTCATACATATGTCATCTTAGGGGAAAAGGTGACACTCGTTGATGCAGGGGTGCGGACGAAAGAAGCATGGGAATATTTTAAACAAGAGTTAAATGTTATTGGCTTAACACCGGATGATATTGATCAAATCGTTGTCACGCATCAACACCCTGATCATGTCGGGTTAATTGATTTTTTTCGTAAAGACATCCCAGTAATCGGCCATGAAAGATCGCATCTTTGGATGATAAAGGATGAAGCTTATTTAAAAACACATACCGAGTTTTATTTATCCATACTTTCAGAAGCAGGGGTAGACCAACGCTTTTTTCCATTAACGGAAAAAGTGAACGATATGCTTCATTTTTCTTGTAATCGAGGACTTACCGATTTAGTCGATGAAGGAGACTCCGTTCAAGGATTAGATGGTTGGAAAGTACTTTATACTCCTGGACATTCTAGTGCACATATCAGCTTATGGCATGAAGAAAAAGGAACACTCATTGGTGGAGATGTTTTACTTGCGCATATTTCACCTAATCCTCTTATTGAACCTTGTTACCCTGGAGAAGATGAAAGAAGAAAAGCGTTAGTGGAATATATAGCTTCTTTAGAAAAGTTGAGCTTATTACCAATTCGTCAAGTTTTGCCTGGACACGGTGATATTATTTCAAATGCAAAAGAGCTAATAGAAGAAAGATTACGAAAGCAAGAAAAACGTGCGGAAAAAGTACTAGCTTTTATTCGCAAACAACCGAGAACTGCTTATGAGGTATGTGTACACCTTTTTCCAACCGTATATGAAAAACAGCTAATGTTAACGTTATCGGAAACAATAGGTCAATTAGATTATTTAGAGGATGCAAAAATGATAGAGGTAGATAGAAATAATGTACCGCATCAGTATCGAGGAATAATCAATGAAAGCAATAAGGGTTAGAGGTGCAAAAATGGGAAAACTTATGAATAAAAATATTGTCATTACAGGTGCTTCCTCTGGTATTGGGGAAAAGGTTGCACGGAAGGTGGCAGAGATGGGAGCTAGACCTATCTTACTAGCGAGATCTAAAGAGAAGTTGCAAAGCTTAAGTGAACGAATTAATCGTTTAACTTCCGTAAACTGTCTATTTTATCAACTGGATGTTAGTGATTCGGAGCAAGTAAAAGTTGTCTTTAACCGCATTATGGAAGAAGTAGGGCACATTGATATTCTTGTAAACAATGCGGGGTTTGCTATATTTGATGCATTTCATGAGGCTAGTTTAGAAGATATGGATAATATGTTTAAGGTTAATGTGCTCGGATTAATGGCATGTACGAAGGAAGTTCTCCCTTCTATGATGGAAAGGAACAGTGGTCATATTATTAATATTGCTTCACAAGCAGGTAAGCTAGGGACACCTAAATCAAGTGGTTATGCAGCTACTAAACATGCTGTATTAGGTTTTACGAATAGTCTTCGTATGGAGCTTGCAAAAACAAATGTTTACGTTTCAGCAGTGAACCCTGGACCAATCGAAACGAGCTTTTTTGATGTTGCCGATAAATCGGGAAACTATGTTAACTCAGTCAAAAAATATATGCTTAAACCAGATTACGTTGCAGAAAAAATAGTCCAACTAATGATGAATCCTAAACGTGAACTTAATTTGCCTAGATGGATGAATGTTGGAAGTGTTCTATATAATTTGTTTCCTAATTTGGCAGATAAACTAACTGGAAATCTGTTGAATAAAAAATAATTATTAAAGTTTCTTAAATGTAAAGTAGGTAGTAACCTTGTAACTTTTATCGCATCTTTTCGTCCATTTATATAGAGGTGATAAAAATGAAATATATGAAATTCTTTCTTTTCGTTAGCTGTTTTTTCTTATTAATGGCTTGTGGAACAACGAATAATGGTGCAACAAATGGTGGTACTGGTTCAGATCAAGACGATCCAGCACAAGAGGAAGAAGGGGTAAAAGATTTAACAGGGCACATTGTATCCATTGATGGAAACCGCATCCTCGTTACTGGTGAAAATGCTCACAATAGTGTTTCTGCTACATGGTATACAATAGATGATAATACGCTCATTACGCTTGCTAGTGGTAGAGAGCCTGGTATCGTATTGCAGGTTGGCATGAAAGTAGAAACGTGGAACACAGGAATTGTATTAGAGTCTTTTCCTTCCCAAGCAAGTGCTGTAAAAATAATCGTAGATGATAGCCAACCATTAAAAGAAAGAGAAGCGATTGAACAGGCACTTAGTGAAGTCGATCCGAGTCAACCTTGGTTAGTAGCAACGGTTGAGGAGGAAGGGGATATGTATAAGGTTACATTGAAAAACCTTCTCTCCGATGACGAAGAAGTTGAAATAGAAGTGAAAGTTGAATAAATAAATGGTAAAAGGGATGCACTCTAGTGAAGGCATCCCTTTTGGCTTTTCCTATAAACTCTCGAAATATAGAACTTTATCTAAGCAACGTTTATATATTCCTATTAAATAATGCGACGACTCCTCTGAAAATAAGAACAGAAGAAAATAGCAGAACTGTTAATACGCCGACGATGAAAGCTAAAGGTTCTACAGGTGCTAAAAATCCTGTTAACGGAACTCTAGTTAATGCAAATCCAGCTAGTATACACGCTAAAAAGATAAGTGGATATTGATTCAACTTAATCCCTCCTTTAATATTTTATATTCTACACGGTACGTAAATGGCACGGCCAATCATTACCATTTTCACCGTGGAAACGATACTTGCTTTAAAGATGTATTTTTTTAATCAAAATAAGTTCTTCAAAACTTTTTTCTGCTTTATACTGTCTAATGTGTAAATAGGGATGGAATGTCTTATAGAGGAGTGGCAACAGTGCAAACAGAACTAGTGAAAAAAGCCAAAAAGGGAGATGAAGATTCGTTTTATACGTTGATGGTCCACCATAAAGATCAACTATATCGGATTGCATACGCTCATTTAAAAAATGAACAAGACTCATTAGAAGCAATACAAGAAGTAACCTTCCGTGCTTTTAAAGCGATAAAAAAATTAAAAGAACCACAATATTTTTCCACATGGCTCATTCGGATTATGATGAACTATTGCAGTGATGAACTAAAGAAGAAGAAAAAAGTAATCCTTCAAGGCGAACAATTTGAAGTACCAACTACGGATCAACATCCGCTTCATTTAGAAGTAGCTGAAGCGGTGAACAATCTAGATGAGCCTTACCATACGGTTATCTACTTAAAGTATTTAGAGGATTTAAAAATAAAGGATATTGCGGTAGTGATGGATACGCCGGAAGGGACAGTTAAAACATGGCTATCGAAAGGATTACAGATGCTTCGTAGTTATTTCAATGAAAAAGGAGGGAAGAATCATGTTTGAGAAGGAAGAGGGAAAATTAGAAGGATTAAGAAAAAAGTATAACGATATTCCGATTCCACCAAATGTGGATGAATACATTTTAAGCGGCATTAGAAAAGAAAAAAGAAGAAGAGCCACAACTAGATGGAAATGGGGGGCAATAGCTGCCAGTATTTTTTTCATTGTCATGTTAACTTCGATTAGAGTTTCTCCCACGTTCGCTGACTATGTAAGCTCCATTCCTGGACTGCAAAAAATTGTAGACATTGTTCGTAATGACAAAGGTTTAGTAGCAGCTATCGAAAATGACTACATGCAGGAAATTAACAAGTCAGTGGAGAAAAACGGTATTACATTAACGGTCGATGCAATTATTATGGATGAAGACGTCTCGTTGCTTTTTTACACAATTGTAGCTGATCAAGACTATCCTTCGCTTTTCTTAAATGACCCAACATTAATTTCAGAAAGTGGAGAGGATTTGCAGTTAGGCTATAGTTATAGTAGTCATTCAGAAATAAAAAAAAATGAGCCAGTTACCGGTATTTTAACTATTGCTGATTATAAACATGGTTCTATTCCCGAATCCTTACAATTCCGTACGAACATTAAAAACGACTTTAGCGATGTTGTGGAAGATTTACACGTTTCCTTTTCTTACGATAAAGAGAAGTTCGCAAAGATAAAAAAGGTGTATGAAGTGGATCAAACGATAACGGTGGAAGATCAAAAAATATATGTAGACCGAATGGAAATTCGCCCAACAAGAATTGTCGTTTATGTGGAGTACAATAACGAGAACAAGCAAGAAATTTTCGGTTTTGATGATATCCAGCTTGTAGATGGAAATGGAGAAGTTTGGACCCCTACCGATGGCTTAGTATATGATAAGTTAGATGAAAATAAAATAGCTCTAAATTTTCAAAGTAACTATTTTGCGGAACCAAATGAGTTGTTTTTAACATTTACATCCCTTCGTGCACTCCCGAAAGAAGAAATCGAAGTGACGATTGATTTAGAAAAAAACAAAATAGTAAATGCCCCAAAAGATGGTAAACTTGCATTCGTCGATAGCTCTTTTTGGGACGTAACATTTGAATTAATGGTGGACGAACAAGATTATTACCACCATAGACCTCTATTTCACTCGACTTTTACGGATGCAAATGGGAAAGAATATTCCTTCAATAATAGTTCCGGCTCCTCTACAGAAGAAGGTATTCATGTGAAAACGATGGGTGGAGTGAACATGAATGAAGTAGCAAGCCCAATTACATTGACTATTAGTGACTATCCAAACCGTCTACGTAAAGACGTTCGACTACAATTAAAATAAAGCGGAAAGGGTGAAGTCCTTTTCCGCTTTTTCCTTTTTATTTACTTATATACTTTTACACAGCATATTGACATTAGCAGTTTTCTTGTAGTGCAAAGTACCGTTTGCTTTAAAAAATTTCCATTGAAAGAGAACGTATATTCGGTTATGATATAGAATATAATAAATACGAACAAACATTCTGTTAGTGAGGGATGAAACGTGGAGATTGATTACAACGAGATGCCTAACAACAAGACTTTATGCGTAGATATGAAAAGTTTTTACGCAAGTTGCTCAGCGGTAATGCTTGGATTAGACCCGATGACATGTTATTTGGCAGTTGTCGGTAATACAGAAAGACAAGGGAGTGTAGTACTAGCAGCTTCTCCAAAATTAAAAAAAGAATTCGGTATTAAAACAGGGTCCAGAAGATTTGAAATCCCAAATGACCGACGAATTCAAGTCGTAAACCCCCAAATGGCAACGTACTTACGTATTTCAACCGAAATTACAAGATTATTTAATCGTTACGTCCCGAAAGAATCGATTCATACGTATAGTGTTGACGAGAGTTTTTTACAAGTGGACGGAGTGGAATCAATTTGGGGAGATGCCGAAACGATTGCATGGAAAATAAAAGATGGGATTGAAAGGGAGTTTCAATTACCGTGTGCAGTTGGGATTGGTCCGAACATGTTAATGTCGAAGCTCTGTCTTGACCTCGAGGCGAAGAAAAAAGGAGTAGCCGAGTGGACGTATAGCGATGTGAAAACAAAACTATGGAAAGTTTCTCCGCTTCGTGAAATGTGGGGGATTGGCTCTCGTGTGGAAAAAACGTTAAATCGAATGGGAATTTTTAATGTCGGGCAGTTAGCTAATTATCCGTTAGAGTTACTGGAGAAAAAATTTGGTATTATGGGCAACCAACTGTACCATCATGCGTGGGGAATTGACTTTTCACAACCGGGGGCTCCGCTCATGCAAGGCCAAATTAGCTTCGGTAAAAGCCAAATACTATTGCGCGACTATCATGATCCGAAAGAGATTAAGCGTGTGCTTCTTGAAATTTGTGAAGAAGTAGCAAGAAGAGCTCGTCAACACAATAAAGCAGGTCGAACGGTGAGCCTCGGTATTGGTTACAGTAAAGAAGAGTTTGGTGGTGGATTTCATCGTTCCAAGACGATAGAGAGCCCAACTAACATTACAATGGATATTTATGAAACGTGTCTAGAGCTGTTTGAAAAATTTTATGAAGGAAAAACAGTTCGACAAATTTCAGTCTCACTTTCTAACATAGTGGAAGATAGCGAAATACAATTAAGTTTATTTGAGCTCGATCGTCCGAAAAGGCGTCAGCTCGGCTATGTTATGGACCAAATTCGTCATAAACACGGCTCAGCTAGCTTACTAAGAGCGGTATCTTACACGGCTGCAGGGACAGCGAAGCATCGAAGTACATTAGTTGGTGGACATAAAGCATAATAGGAGTGAAGCGTTTTGATTCGTGATAGAGGGAGTATAAAGTGGACAGCAATGATGTTACCAGAACATGTAAAGCTGTTAAGAGATTGGGCAAAGGAAGATAATGATGTAACAAAGCCGCAACTAGATGAGCAACATGTTGATTATATGAACGAGCAAATAGGAGAGGCGATGGAAATAGGTAGTGAAGTGACGATTACGTATTACGAGAAAAAGCGATATCATCTATTTATCGGCACAATTCACCATGTTGATCCGATAAAATCTCGATTACACGTAGTGGACAAATTTGGAGAAGCATCGTATTTACCGTTAGAAAACATTTTAGACATTACAGGATAAATAAAAAAAATGGGACTGCCTTCGTTAGACAGCCCCAATTTGTCATGATTTTTTTTCAAACATTCCTAACTGTAATAGTGCTTCAATCACTTCTGTACCTTCATCTGCTGTAATTTCTACTTCTTGGCCAGGTTGAAGAGCTAGGGCTAATAAGCCTAGTAAACTTTTGGCGTCAATTACCCAATGTTCTTTTTTAAAAAGTACTGTTCCAGAATAAGAGCTCGTTGTATTGACAACTTTGCTAGCTGCTTCACCGAAAATCGGCTTTAATACAGTAACTACCATAATTATTTCTCCTTTTATTAAGGGATTTGTTAGTTATATTTTAGTATAGAGAGCGAAGAGAAACAATAAATAGAAAGAAGAAAATCTGTCTAAAAAGCAACAGATTTTCTTAAAAATAATTATTCATCTAGTACCTTTTTTGCGCGAACGCAAGAGTCAAATTGACCTTTATGATTTCCGTCACAAAAAGGTTTTTTCTCCGATAAGCCACATCGACATAACGAAAAAGTAGATTTCGTTTCAAACACATTTCCATCTGCATCGATTAACTCGACATCGCCTGTTACACGTAAAGAGCCATTATCATTTACTTTAATTTGTACTTTTGCCACAAGAGAAAACCTCCATTATTTACAATATTATTAACCATAGTACTCAAAAGCGCTTGTATAAATTCCATTCTACATCATACACGAAAAGTCGTGAGGCTAATCATTCATTTGAAAAATATGTTACAATCAGACGTATAAACGTAATGGAGGAATGAACGTGAACGTAACTTTTACAGAAAAAGCACTTGTTAAAATAAATGAAAAATTTAATGGCAATGATAATAAATGGCTTAAAATAAAATATGATACTGAAGGCTGTGGGTGTGTTGTAAGTGGAGTATCCGCGTTATGGATTACTCCTGAGAAAGAAGAGGATGATATTGTTGTGGAGTCTAATGTGGAAGGGCTATTAATGGAAAAATCGAAACTTGTCTTTTTTGACGAAGATATGACCGTTGATTTTGTAGACTCAGCGAACAGCTTTATGCTCAAATGTCCTAGCCAAATTTTAAACCCACGCATGTCATTAAGAGTAGTCGGAGGATAAGAACGAATGAAAGGTAAGTTGAACTCGTTAAAAAATATTGCCCTATCTAAAACGTGGGCATCGTTTATAAATCAGAATCACCCGTATAGTTTAATGCATTGGTCGATTGGTGGGGCACAAGCTGAAGAAAAAGATGTATGGTTACTTCAAGACGAAGTAACATTTGAAGTACAAGAGTTCCCAACGATAGATGAAGCGATTGATTGGATAAGTAACAATATGGACGACATTACAGATGTTTTAGGGTAAGAACAAAAAAGCCTGTTACGAAGGAATTCCTCGTAACAGGTTTTTTTAGTTGAATAAAGCACACACAGTCAATCATTTGGAGCATCACTAATATAAATTAAAATTTTTTTAAAAAAACTGTAGGGCATTCTCGATTTCATTTCGTCTATATAAGTAGAGAAAAAAAGAAAGGGGGGAGAGCACATCGAAAAGAAAATGATAGAAAAGGCAAAAGCGGGGAATGAACAAGCTTTTACCTTTTTAATAGAAACATATAAAAATTACGTATATCAAGTTATTTATCCAGTTTTACGAAACGAAAAAGATGCAGAGGACGCACTACAAGAAGTATGGATGAAGCTATTTGACGCTCTTCCCCAATATACAGGTCAAGGCTTCAAAACGTGGTTAGCTCGTATTGCCATGAACCATGCCATTGATATGAGGCGGAAGAAACAGCGGTTACGGGAAGTGGTAGAAGAACAGCTAGAAACGGAAAAGGTAGAAGACACTGAAAAACTACTATTAAAAAAAGAGAGTAAAGAAGTTGTTCATCGTAGATTGCAAGAAATGCCAGAAAATTACCGAGATGTTATAACAGCCTATTACATACGTGAAAAAAGTTATAAAGAAATTGCCCATGAACAAAACATAGAAGTGAAAACAGTCGAAACGAAGTTATACCGAGCAAGAGTATGGATGAAGAAGCATTGGAAGGAGGAAGATTTTTCGTGAATCATTACACACAAGAAGAGTGGCTAGCTTATATTCAAGATGAGTTGTCGGAAGATAGGAGAACTATTCTAGAAGATCATCTATACTCCTGTGACCAATGTTTACACGTATATTTAGAGCAACTAAACTATGTTTCGGATACGTTACCGATGTTATCGGAAGAAGAACAGAATGTGGTACCAATCGAAACGAAAAAGATGCCATTTTACCAACATTCTATCTTTCATTATACAGTGGCTGCAGCGATTACGTTTCTTTTACTTACATCTGGTATGTTCCATAGTATGATTGGTTTTGCTTCCAATATAGAGGAAAGTACAGTCCAAAATAGAGAAGAAGCAGTATCAAAAAATGTGATGAACAAAGCACTATCATTTCTTGAATTAATAGAAAGAAAACATAAGGAGGAAAAATAATTGAACAATAAAAGTCCATTTGTAGCGTTCTTTCTCTCATTTATACCGGGGATGGGACATCTATACTTAAATCGAACAAAAAGGGGTATGTTTTATTTGTTTTGTACCATCATCCCGCTTATCGGCTTTGCATTTTTGGCGGCTATCAATCCGTGGGATGCGGGAATTCTCATTATAATGGGAATTGGCTTTGCTTTTTTCGTTGGATTCCTTAACTTACTCGATATGGTTTTTTATTTAATAAAAAAACCGCTTCAAAATGTGAATGTACAAAATGGAGTGGAAAATAAAGACACTCAAGTTTCCGCTAACAACTCGGAACGACTACATACAATGTTGCTTTCGTTCGTACCAGGGCTAGGACACTTTTATTTAGGACTAATGAACAGAGGTTTAACATTTTTGATCGGCTTTTTCGGATTAGGGGTAATGGTTATATTTATTGCAGCCATTACGAGTCAAGGTGGTTTTATTGCGTTTTTAGGGATTTTACCTGTTATTTGGATTTTTAACATGTTTGATACGATGCAACAGCTATCACGTAAGCAAAATGGAGAGGAGCTTGTAGACCGTACCGTTTTAGAAGATTTTGAAGAAACGAGAAAAGAACAAGGGAGAAAGAGCAAAGCGTTAGCAACGATTCTTTCGATGTTTCCTGGTGCAGGTCATATGTATTTAGGTTTACAAAGACGTGGGCTGCAGCTTATGGCAGCATTTCTGTTCTCTATTTATATATTAGATACGTTACGATTATCCTTATTTTTATTTCTCATCCCGTTAATTTGGTTTTATAGCTTTTTTGACGCTTTACAAAAAGTATCGAAACACGGGGATGAAGAGCTTGAGGATATACCAATCGTTTCTTACCTTATTAACCATCAAAAATGGGTAGGAATTGGGTTAATTGTATTAGGAATTTATTATATGTTTACCAATATCGTCGTACCGGTGTTAGGGCCAGTAATGAACGAAGCGTTCGGTGTAGATTTTAACTATTGGTATTATCAATACTTTCAAATGATCGTTATTTCGATTATTTTTATCGGCGGAGGTATTAAGTTGTTAATTGGCAGTAAATCGAAAAGAAAGGAGCAAGTATCATGAGGACGTGGAGAGTTGGTACTTTTTCAATGGGAGTATCCCTTGTAGCGCTCGGATTATTTCTTGGAATTAGTCAGTTTAAAGGCTGGGAAGCACTTCAACCATTTCTACTTTGGTGGCCCTTTATCTTAATAGTACTAGGGGCAGAAGTATTAGTATACTTATTCGTTTCTAAGCAGGAACATCCGCGAATAAAATATGATGTATTAAGTATCTTTTTTGTTGGTGTTTTAGGAACAGTTGGGATTGCGCTTACTGTGTTAGTATCAACAGGTGTTTTACAAGAAGTTCGTACAGTAGTAAGCGCGACAGAAAAGTCGTTTGCGCTTCCGGAAGTGAGTGAAAACTTAGCCTCAGAAATAGAAAGGGTAGTCGTTGAAACAGGAAATCAGTATGTACAGGTCGAAACGACAACGGGAGAACAGCTGCATATTTTCGGAGCATATCGAACAACGATTGAAGCTGGGAAAGTTCCCCCGATAGTTAAGAAAGAAGACTATGTAGTGAAGAATGTAGTTGGGGATACAATGTATATCCAATTTAAAGTACCCGAACAAAAAACAGGTCCTTTTTCTATACACACAGTTATGACACCAACAATAGCAATTCCTGATAGTGTTACATTAGAAGTAAGAGGTCGTCATAACCTTGTGAAGTTAAATGTCCAAACATTAAAAAATAATTGGACAGTAAAAGGTGCAGAATACGTTGAACTGTACGTTAATGAAAAGAATGATCTCGAATTAATCACACATTCTCATTATGAGCAGGATTCAGCATACTTCGAATGGGAAAAAGTATCGAATGAAAATGATGATGCTTTTAAAGGAGTATATAAGTTAGGCGAAGGTACGTATCAATTAAGCATACTAGAGAGCAGCTCTGTTGCATTAAATATAGGGGAAGGATAAAGGGTTCAAGTAAGAACCCTTTTTTCTTTTCCATTTGATATGGTAAATTTACGTCTAGCAACTCGAGGTCACAAGTCAATCTGTCCAGAAGGTCAAAGAGCACTCCTTTTGCCGGCTTGCTTTGTGCTTGTCGTCGCTTAGTGAGCCCCTTCCGCTTTTGTTCTTACAAATTGTATTAAGATGATAAATATCGCAGTGAAACATATCGCAATTGCTTGTGTAATACTTATACTAGAATGTAATATCCATATATCCATCAATGCTACTTCTATTAAAATTAAATTATTGATCATAGAACTTTCGTAAGCTTTTAAAAATTTCTGTGTAAGTCCCCATAAATAAAAGGCAACTCCTCCATTTATCACTCCTAACCATAAAATAATGAAGTATGATTTTAGTTTTAAAGTTGGAAAAGGTTCCATGCTAAACCCAATAACTAGAAGTAGAAAAGCCCCAATAAGCATCGGCTTAACAACCACATCTTCTACCCGCATTTGTTTATTCGCTATAACATGTCTTGAATAAGATAGATGAATTGCGTATCCAACGCTAGATAATAAAACAAAAAGTACGCCGATTATATCTGCTAGTGATAAATTCCAAGGATAGTAATATACAAGAACACTAATAGCGACACCGAAAGCAAAGTAATAAACTGCTCTGTTTTTAATTTCCTTTAGCCAAAAAACATCAATGAATAATACAATTAAGATGTTACCTAAGCAAAGTATCAAACTAGTTTGAGTAGGTGTGATAAAAAATTGCCCTACATATTGCATTCCTTGCGCTAGAAAAAAGCCGAAGAAACCGAGCAACATATATTGTAGCCAGTTCAATTGTATCCTATCTGTTCTCTCACGTTCATGACGGAATGACCTCCACATGAAGATGGCGGTCGCGATAGAAATAGAAGCGATTAAATATCGAAGACCTGATAAAGTAAGAGGACCTATCACACTTTCATTAAAAACTATTTTGTTTAATATATAGGACGACGCCCATAACAATGTAACAAATACAGCAATTAATATGGCGAAAAATTTATTTTTTTTCAATTTATTTTCCTCCAACATTTATTTTAACAAGATAAATATATTATGATAGTGGAAAGGAGGAAGAAAAAGAGAAAATAAAAAGCTATCATTTCCCCTTTTGAATGGAGGTTACATGAATACACTTATTCAGTTTTTAATACTTAGAAGCAAATGGAACAATATTGAAGAAAACCAACCTATTCCGGTAACGCTTACCGAAATAGCAGAAATATTAAACTGTTCTGTACGAAATGTAAAATATATATTAAAATCATTTATTTCGAACGATTGGATTATATGGATTCCGGGTATGGGGAGGGGAAATCCATCAAAGATTACATTCCGACAATCTAATCGTGACATTATCGAAGAAGAAGTTAAAAAGATAATGAAAGAAAATAAAGCGGAAAAGTTAATGGTGTTACTACAACTAGAAGAGTTACAGGAGAAAGAAAGAAAATATCTATTAGACATACTGCTATATAGAGAAAAAAACAATGATACTTATTCAAAAGATACTCTTCATTTACCGGTATATCGACAAATTCATCAACTATCCCCTAGCCTTGTCACAAGAAGAACGGAGCTACACTTAATTCGACATTTGTATTCAACGCTAATTGGTATAGATAGTGAACGGGGAATAGCAGAGCATTGGAGAATCGAAAGTGATTATAAGCGATTTACGTTTGTTTTACGAAAGGGTGTTAAATTTCATGATGATTCCACTCTTACCGCCGAAGATGTACGCTATTCATTGTTGAAGTTAAAGAATACGAATTTTAGTTGGGTTGTAGATGAAATAAAATCAATCGAAATCCTACATGATACCAAACTAGTCATACAATTGTTTCGTTCTAATTATTCCTTTTTAAGCTGGTTAACCTTACCGTGTACATCCATTATAGCTGCTAACTATACAGATAGAATTATAGGAACCGGCCCTTATTATTTAAGCAAACATAATGAAAGTATCGTTATCTTAAAAGCATTCTCCAATTATTTTGGTTATCGACCATCTACGGATGAAATTAAACTAATCATTGTACCGGTCATCTACAAACAGTATTTTGATGGTCAAGAGGTTCAAAACAATAATAGTGATGTGATAGAAAAACAAGTCGTTAGTCAAATAGATGTGGGCTGTAAATATATTTTGTTACATACTGCAGCCCTCTCCAAGGAGGAACGTCTCAGTTTAATACAAAAGATAAATATCCCACAAATGATAGCGAGTCTAAAAGAAAATAGACAGGAGGTAGCTACTACACTACTTAGAGGGATAAATCATAGTTTAACGGATCAAGCTTTTCCTAATTGTTTACCTTCAACCGTTAGCATTCGAACGTATAAGGGAGCAGGTAACGAAAAGGACATGGGATGGTTATGCAAACAGTGGGAAGAAAGTGGTGTACGCGTTAACGGTACATTAGTTGATTATTCACAGCTTTATGACGGAAAAACGGACGTAATATTAACAGAGATAAGTGGTGAGGATAGTTTAGAGACTACTTTATTTTCATTCATTTTAAATAAGGACAGCCCGCTCCAATTAGTGTTATCACCTAAAAGGTTAAAGGAGATAAGAGAGATAGTGGGTAACGTTATCCAAATAAATGATCAAGAAAAACGGTGGGAGGAACTTTCACACGTACATAATGACCTGATCGAGGAAGGGGTCCTTGTACCGTTGTTTAGGTGGAATCAAATAGTGAAAGTTCCCACTTCATTCGCAAAATTAAGTTTAAATTCATATGGATGGCTCAATTTTTCTGAACTTGTTAATGAAATGTAAAGGTTGAAATTTTGCCGTTATTATGTATAATAGGTTAGAGAAAATTGTATAGATAGGTTTTCTAGGGTTCCGTAGTCTTTACTAGTCTGGTCCGAGAGAAAGCCCACAAGTGTAAGCTTGTGACACGGAGGGATAAAAGCCTGGGAGATATTCGTTTTACATGAATAATCTTCTTGGCTTTTTTATTTTTGAAACGGGGTGTTAAAAAATGAATTGGAATTGGACGAAAGTTTTGATAGCCGCATTTTTTGAAGTGATTTGGGTTATTGGGTTGAAACATGCTAGTCAGCCACTAGAATGGGGCGTAACGATTATCGCGATTGCGATTAGTTTTTATTTACTAATAAACGCAGGTAAAGAATTGCCAGTTGGAACAGTTTATGCTGTATTTGTTGGACTAGGAACGGCAGGAACAGTCATATCAGAGATACTGTTCTTTCAAGAACCAGTTCATATAGGTAAGCTATTCTTTATACTATTACTGTTATTAGGTGTAATTGGGTTGAAAATGGTAACCTCAGAACAAAAAGCGGAAGGAGGAGAAATGTAACATGGCTTGGTTTTATTTAATATTGGCAGGTTTATTTGAAATGGGTGGTGTCTTAATGATTAATAAATGGCACCATGACCGAAAGATTATTTCTCTCCTTCTACTAGTACTTGGGTTTGGTTTTAGTTTTATTTTCCTAGCGATTGCGATGGAAACATTGCCGATGGGTACAGCGTATGCGGTATGGACTGGTATCGGTGCTGCAGGTGGAGCGATTTTAGGAATGATATTTTATAATGAACCGAAAGATTGGAAGAGAATATTTTTTATTAGTTTAGTAATTGCTGCAACGATTGGGTTAAAGTTAATATCATAAATTTAAGAAAGGACCTCTGGATAGGTCCTTTTTTTATTGCTTTAATGCATCTAAAATGAGAGAAGGAAAGACTAACTCGTCCTTATTTCTAGGGTCTATCTTCTTAGAACGAAAGATAACACCGTCACTTTCATTCCAATCCGTATAGTGAAATACTCCTTTTTCATCACAATACTCTAGAAGTTTGACGGCAAAGCCTGCACTGTTAAATATATGTGATAATGTTTTATATGTGTGAACGAATTTATGACTCGAAGCAGGATGTTCTTTAGGACCAGGTCCACCCACTTTTACTATGTTTTGGTACTCCTCATTTGGAAAGAAGCCATCTGGAACGGCACATCGAATGTAACCAGAGGACTTTAAATATTTGTAACAAATGTTTGCCGCTATTACTCCTTCATCAAACGAAAGATGTTCCCAAACATGCTCAGCTACTATTGCTGAGATACTATTCTTGTTAAACTGTGCACTCCACGTAGTTTCATCTAGCAAACTTAATGTCTCTTCTTCCGTATGTATCCAGCTAGGGTTGTTATTGTATCCGCCAGCACCAATTACTAGTTTTACATCAACTAAGGTCATTAATTTCTCCTCATCAATTATTCCTTTTTCTTACATTATATTGAATATTGTCAAAAAAGAAAAGAAAAAGAGTGTAGATTCATTATACGTATTATTCTCTATTGATTGGGTTAAAACCATCATCTATACAGACTACTTATAGTGAAAAATTTATAATTACAACTCATGAATTTTCAAAAATCTTTATAAGAGTAACGAACAAAAAAAGGTCCTAAAAGTCAGTTTCTACTGACTTTTAGGACGTCCCTGATAATTATATACTGCCTAATAGTTCTTTCGCTTTTTTGACTAATTCTTCATTCGGTGGATTAACATCTTTTAGGGCATAAGGAATCCCAAGTTGTTCCCATTTATATACACCCATTTGATGATAAGGAAGTATTTCAATTTTTTCTACATTCGTTAGCGTTTGAATAAACTCACCAAGCTCTTTTAAATCTTGTACATCATCTGTTTTAGTAGGAACTAGCACGTGACGAATCCATACAGGTAAATTTCTATCTGATAGTAGTTTGGCAAATTGTAAAATATGGGTGTTTGGTAATGAAGTTAGTTCTTTATGCTTTTCGTTATTGATTTGCTTAATATCTAGTAAAAATAGGTCTGTATACTTTAGAAGTTCATCCAATGATTCAAGAAATCTTTTAGAGTTAGAGAAACAACCAGCAGAAGTGTCAACCGTTGTATGAATTCCTAACTCTTTACATTTTTTAAATAATGCAATTACGAAATCAATTTGTAATAGCGGTTCGCCACCACTTACGGTTACTCCTCCGTTTGAGTGTTTCATGTAGGGAAGATACGTTTCAATATCTTCTATTAATTCGTCCACAGACATAAGCTTTCCTTTTTTCTGTTCCCACGTGTCCGGGTTATGGCAAAATTGACACCTTAACAAACAGCCTTGAGTGAAAATAACGTAACGAATACCTGGACCGTCTACCATGCCGGACGTTTCGATAGAGTGTATATAACCTTGCATAATTGAATACCTTCTTTCTATTTTAAGGAACAGCAAAGAGGGGGAAGCCTTTCAAAAAGAAAGGCTTAAGAACCTAATGACTCATGGAATGTACGATTAATAACGTCTAATTGCTGTTCTCTTGTTAGTTTAATAAAGTTAACGGCATAACCTGATACACGAATGGTTAACTGTGGATACAATTCTGGATGTTCCATTGCATCTAGTAAAGTTTCGCGATCAAATACGTTAATATTTAAGTGGTGCCCTTTTTTGTCTGCATAGCCATCAAGAATAGCTACTAAGTTAGTAATTTGAGTATCTTCTTCTTTCCCTAACGCTTTCGGAACGATAGAGAACGTGTTAGATATACCGTCTAATGCGTGATGGTAAGGGAGTTTGGATACAGAATTTAAAGAAGCAAGGGCTCCTTTCTTATCACGACCATGTAATGGGTTAGCCCCTGGTGCGAATGGCTCGCCATCTCGACGACCGTCCGGAGTATTCCCAGTTTTCTTCCCGTACACTACGTTAGAAGTAATCGTTAAGATTGACATCGTTGTCATTGAATTACGGTACGTCTCATGTTTCTTTAACTTTTTCATAAAGCTCTTCACAACTTCTACCGCGATAGAGTCAACTCTCTCGTCGTTGTTACCGTATTGAGGATAATCTCCTTCTACTACATAATCAACAGCAATGCCATTTTCATCACGAATTACTTTAACTTTAGAATGTTTAATAGCACTTAACGAGTCAGCAACGACGGATAAACCAGCAATACCAGTAGCCATTGTACGTAAAACGTCTTTATCATGCAGCGCCATTTCAATTCTTTCATAGTTGTATTTATCATGCATGTAATGAATGATATTTAACGTATTAATGTAAAGTTCTGCTAACCAATCGAGCACTTGATCATATTTAGACATTACTTCGTTGTAATCTAAATACTCGCCTTGTATTTTCTCAAACTTCGGTGCAACTTGTATTTTTGCTTTTTCATCTACGCCACCGTTAATAGCGTATAGTAAAGCTTTTGCTAAGTTCGCTCTAGCTCCGAAGAACTGCATTTGCTTACCAATTCTCATTGCAGATACACAACAAGCGATGCCGTAATCGTCACCATATTCAAGTCTCATTAAATCATCATTTTCGTATTGAATAGAGCTTGTTTTAATAGACATGTTAGAACAAAAACGCTTAAAGTTTTCAGGTAGTTGTGTAGACCAAAGAATCGTTAAGTTAGGCTCTGGAGCAGGACCTAAGTTCGTTAATGTGTGAATAAAACGGAAGGATGACTTTGTAACAAGCGGTCTGCCGTCTAATCCAATACCACCGATAGACTCAGTAACCCACGTTGGATCTCCACTAAATAAGTCATTGTATTCTGGCGTTCTAGCAAACTTCACTAAACGTAACTTCATAACGAAATGATCTACTAGTTCTTGAGCTTCTTCTTCTGTTAATCTACCTTCGCGAATATCATTTTCAATATAAATATCTAAGAAAGTAGATACTCGACCTAGGCTCATTGCTGCTCCATTTTGTTCTTTAATAGCTGCTAAATATCCGAAGTATAGCCATTGAAAAGCCTCTTTAGCTGTTTGAGCTGGCTCCGAAATATCATATCCATAAATACTTGCAAGTTCCTTTAGTTCTTGCAGTGCACGAATCTGTTCAGAAATTTCTTCTCTTAAACGGATAATATCTTCCGTCATTCTAGAGCCTGTGTCTTTTAAATCTTTTTTCTTATCTTCAATAAGGAAGTCTATTCCATAAAGTGCAACTCTACGATAGTCTCCAATAATTCTTCCGCGACCGTAAGCATCTGGTAAACCAGTAATAATTCCTACTTTTCTAGCTACTTTCATTTCATCTGTATAGGCATCGAATACACCTTGGTTATGTGTTTTTCGATGTTTGGTGAAGAAATTATCTACTTCCTTATCAATTTCGTATCCGTATGACTCTAAGGCAGTTGCTGCCATTCTTATACCGCCATAAGGTTGTAAAGATCGCTTGAATGCTTCATCTGTTTGGAAGCCAACAATTGTTTCACTATCTTTATCTAAATAAGCTGGGCCGTGAGAAGTGATAGTAGATACGATCTCTGTATCTAAATTGTATACACCGCCTCTTTCACGTTCTTCTTTCGTAAGTTCCATTACTTTCTTCCATAAGCTCTCTGTACGTTCTGTAGCCTGTGCTAAAAACGTTTCATCTCCATCATAAGGTAAAAAGTTTTGTTGGATAAAATCTCTTACATCAATTTCTTTATTCCAGTTTCCTTTGCGGAAATTTTGAGGATAGTTCATGATTTCCAACTCCTTTAAAAAGGTTAATTGAGTTTGTGATGTTTTTAACAATTTAAATATAACAAGGAACATTCAGGAAAAGGTGTGATATTTATCACATGACACGAATTTGTAAAAAATTTATTACTAAAATTTGAAAGTGTGATAAAGTTCACATTTTAGTATTAGCTTGAAGATGTATGATGTGCCCATAGAAAGAAAAGTTAAAGATTAATTGGAGGAATGAAAAATGGCACGTATAACAGAATGGAACCCAGAAAATAAAGATTTTTGGGAAAGAGAAGGGAAGCGACATGCAAGGCGTAACCTTTGGATATCTGTTTTTACATTATTATTAGCGTTTGTTATTTGGCAGATGTGGTCAGTAGTTGCAGTTCGGTTAAATGATATAGGGTTTCAGTATACAGATGAGCAATTATTTACGCTAGCAGCCATTCCAGGATTAATTGGGGCATCGTTACGATTTATTTATACATTCGCTGTTGGAAAGTTCGGCGGGCGAAACTGGGTTGTATTTTCTACAGGTGTATTAGCTATCCCAGCCATTGGTATCGGATTTGCTGTTCAAAACCCAGATACACCATATTCGGTTATGCTAATTCTTGCAGCTCTTTGTGGTTTAGGGGGAGGTAATTTCTCTTCTTCTTTAGCGAATATTAGCTTTTTCTACCCTAAAAAAGAAAAAGGAACAGCGTTAGGTATTAACGGTGGACTCGGAAATATGGGGGTATCAGTTGTACAGTTTGTTACTCCATTAGTTATTACGATCGGAACTTTCTCATTTATCGGTGGAGAAGGTCAAGTGTTACCGGATGGATCACAAGTTTGGTTACAAAATGCAGCGTTCGTTTGGGTATTACCTATTATAATTATGACGATTGTTGCGTATTTTGGAATGGATAACTTACCTAATACGAAACAATCTGTAGCAGAACAATTTGTTATTGTGAAAAGAAAGCATACGTGGATCATGACTTGGTTATATGTTGCGACATTCGGTTCATTTATTGGGTACTCAGCAGCATTTCCACTATTACTAAAAAGTACGTTCCCACAATATGTTGGTTTAGCCTTTTTAGGAGCATTTTTAGCCGCGTCGTTTAGACCGGTTGGTGGTTGGTTATCAGATAAGTTTGGAGGAGCAAAAGTAACAACATTTGTTCTAATCACGATGTCTATAGGGGCATTGCTAGTTATTTACTTCCTTGGACAACAATTTTTCACTGGTTTCTTACTTTCGTTTTTACTATTATTCATTGCAGCAGGTATAGGTTCTGGTTCTACGTTCCAGATGATACCTATCATTTTCCCAGCAAAAGAAGCAGCGCCAGTTCTTGGATTTACTGCAGCATTTGCAGCTTATGGATCATTCTTTATTCCAAAATTGTTCGGTTGGTCAATGGCTACGTCAGGAACACCAGCTACTGCGTTATATTTCTTTATCGCTTTTTACGCAATTTCTATTCTATTAAATATTTATTACTATAACCGTAAAAACGCAGAAGTAAAATGCTAATTAAGACATAAAAGAGATGGAAGGGAGTTCTTTACTTACGTGAAGAACTTCCTTTTTAACGTTAAAAGTAATTTTAGTCGAATTCTGAGCTGTAAATTTAGTAAAATAAAGGAAAGGAGGGGTATTTTTGATTAGACAAGCTGTAGGGGCGATAGCGAAAAGAGAAAATGGCGATATTTTACTAGTAGAAAAAGTTAAATGGCATGATAAAAATGGAAATAAAATTAACACTACTGCTGAGTGGGATATACCAAAAGGTGGCGTCAAAAGTGAAGATGAATCACTACAACAGGCGCTTATTAGAGAGTTAAAAGAAGAAACTGGATCTGCCGAATGGGAAATTGTATCACAATATGATGCGAAGATTCAGTTTACTTTTCCAACTTCTATTCAAGAAAAGATTGGTTACAAAGGTCAGAGCACGACATTGTTTCATGTCGTGTATACGGGTAATAATGACGTGTTTACACCAATTGATACAGAAATAAAAAGCTGTCGATGGGTTTCTAAAGAAAACATAGTCGATATAATAGCGCATGAAGAAACGAAGCATTTTTTAACTAAATATGTTTTATGAGCATAGGGAGGCTGTCCAATAAACCTCAAAACAGTGTAGAATCAATTCGTTTTTCCATTGTTTTTCATGTAAGGATTTCATACAGAAGGTAGAATCATTATACATAGTATTTTTGATTGGGCTAAACTACATTCTATACAAACTACACATAATGAAAAATTTGTACGTACAGCTCATGAAAATTTAAGAATACTTATGAGGGTAACGAACAAAAAAGGTCCTAAAAGTCAGATTCTACTGACTTTTAGGACAGCCCCGTTATTTAATAAACATTTCCTTTTTCATCTACAAATACAGATTTTACTACCGTTCTCTCAAAGTCATCTCCATTAGCAGTTTTTCCTTTAAAATCAATCGTTATGTTGTAAACACCTGCTTTTGAAAGGGTAATAGGTAGTTTTTCCTTTTGTGCCATTTGTTTTTTCGTACGTGTAGTTTGTATTCCATTATTATTAAGGTGGACTGTCATTTCTAGTGCTTTAATATTTTTTCCTCTACTAACCTGTAAGTTTTCGTAATCAAATGTTAGGCTATCATTAATGTTACTGTCGATGGAGACATTCATTAAATAAGCTGCCTTTGTTTCGTTAGCAAGAACTGTCCACTTTCCAGCTTCAGGTTGATTGATCGTAACGGTGTGATGATATGCTCCTTTAAAAATATTGTCATTTTCATAAATTGCAAAGTTACTATATATATAGCCGGAAGGGCTTACTACTTGTAATTGTTGATGTTTTTGGTCACTTAGCCAATCCAATGATAAATGATTAGTACCGTTTTCTACAACAAAATGTTCTTTTTTACTGTTATTATATTCTCCACCGCGGAGTATCATATTGGTTGCTGGGTTGATGGTTTCTATATCTAAATATTCAGCAGAGGCACTAACCTCGTTATATGCGGAAAAAAATGAGCTTGGCTGGCTACTTGTTAAATATGGACGGAATAAATGGAAAGTGTTCCGACCTTCTCGAATACTACTATGATTCCAATTGCTAACACGAACTTCATGACTGTATGGTAATCTAGAACTTCTAACCGTTACAGCACCATCATTTTGCCCGTAAGAACTTAAGTAAAGTCCTCCCCAATAAAGAGAAGAGCCGAAACTACCCCAACTCGTTCCACCAAAAGTATAAATAGGATTCCTACTTCTATTAGCGTGACCATCTGTTTGAACACGATATTGACTCATGTAACCAGTTTGTAAGGAGTAAGTTGCGTCATTTCTACCACCGAAAATTCCAGCGAGCCAGCCAGCCCAACTACTGTATGCTAAGTCAGCAAGTTCGGAGCCGTAATGAGGAGTAGATAAGGTGATAAGATTAGAGACATATGGGTGAGCGTTCTGATGTATTAATGCGTTTTGTGTGTCGATTCCGCCTTTACTATGTGCAACAACGACTAATTTCTTTTGACCAAAGTAGTTGTAAATTTCCTGCAGTTTACTAGCTAGTAGAATACCGTTATCCCACATATTCTTATCTGGGTGTACATCCACAAATGCAGTTTCATATCCGTTTTGGAGAGCAACTTGGTACATATCATTACTTTCCCACCATGTTCTTGATGAGCTGTTAAATCCGTGTACAAATACAACCGGCGCTTTGTTTGGATCAATGTAGCTAGGAGTATCTCCAACATACCATTGTCCAGGAACTCCACCAGGATCGTCTTTCCCGCCAATTGTACCTGCACTAACTTGAAGCGGCACAATAAGTAAAAGGAAAGAAATTAACAGTAAACTTACTCGTTTCATTTTATTCCTCCTTTATTTCAGAGCAAAGCACCCATAAAAAATCATCTTAATAGGACAGGAAGTACAGGACGTTATACTCTGATTATTGAAGTTAAACTATTTTTTGGTAACTCCATCATCAGTCTATGGGGATAATGGAAAGAAAGACGTAAAACATGATCAGGATGAAAAAATAAGAAAGAGGTAGGAGGGAAGCTTCATTCCATTTACGGAAATAGACCTATTTTTATGAAAAACGCGAATAATATTAAAACATTTTGTACAAGAGCCAACATTTGGTACATGTTATTGGTATAATTGGGAAAGATAGTAGTGAAGGAGGCGTATGCGATGGCATTCGGTAGAAGAAATCAAATGGAAATTCCCAAACCGCCTGACGTAGAAAAAAATGTACTATCCTGTGAAGGTGACGATTGCAACGGTTGGATGAGAGAAGAATTTGCTTCAGAAGATGAGCTATGTCCATTATGTGGTGGTTCGATGAAAAAGGAAATAAGAACTCTTCCTGAAATTGATAAAAATAATAATTTTTATGGTAGATAATATAAAAACAGCAATTCGCTAATTGGAATTGCTGTTTTTTAATACGTTCTGCTGGGAAATGTTTTTTATGTTTTTAATGGTAACCGATTTCTTGTAAAAATTCATCTACCATTTTCTCATATTCTTCTCGGTTTTCGCTATAACTCATGGCGTGTTGGCCTTTTGGTGCTAAATAGAGCTTTTTTAAGCCTTTTTTCTTTTCGAATAATTGCTCTGTCATGACTTTTGGAATGTAATCATCTGGTTCGCTATGGATAAATAGTATTGGTTTTTCTATATTTTCTATTACTGAAATTGGAGAGACTTCTTTTAAATTGTATTTATCTCGAATTCGTAAAAATGTTTTTGCGATTGGCATAATTGCATATTTAGGAATTAACTTATATTCAACCTTCAAACGGTAGGCTAATTGTTCTTCTAAATCGGAGAAAGGACAATCGGCGATGTAAAAGTCCGCACCGTCTTCCATTCCACCAGCATATAAAAGTAACGTAGATGCGCCCATTGATTCACCGTGAATACCAATTATACTTTCTGGTCCTTGCCTCTTTTTCACCCAATCTACAACCGCTTTTAAGTCATGTTTTTCATAATAGCCATAACTAGTTGTTTTTCCTCCAGACTTTCCGTGTCTACGATGATCGTAAATGACGGCATTCCAACCACGTTTTAAGAAAATATTCATATACTTAATAGAATTATATGTGTTTTGAGTTACTCCGTGGCAAAATATCATGTATCGGTTAGAGTCATTTACCTTAATTAATTCACCGTATATGTTGTAGCCAAAAGGTGAAGCAATGTTTAAAGGTTTTTTTGGTAATGAAGCATATTCATCCTCTTTATAGTGCCCTAAGTTTTTCTCTCGCTCAATTATCTCTTCCGTTGTTTTTTTTCGTATATACATAACAATGTTAGAAAAAAGCAGACCAACAATGAACACGTAAGAAAAAAGAATTGTAAATAATACTATTACTTGCCTATAGTACCGCTTCATTTTTATTCGTCACCTCAGTTGTTTAGTTACAATTAGTTTACCATTATTTAGTTAGTTCACAAAAATTTATAACATTGTCTTAAAGGAAAAAATGATACATGAGTCGAATCTCGTTTAAAAAGAGGGGGATTACATGGAAAATATAAAAAATTTAAGGAAATTAAAAAGAGAGTATATTGAACTTGAAAGATAAATAGCAGATGGAAGATGTTATTGGATGAAGAGCAAAATAATAAATATTAATAAAGATAACTGAAGAAAGGCATGGTTCATTTTTGTCATGCCTTTCTAGGGGAAGAATTATTGTTCTGAATTTTGCCTTTTCGTCGGGTGAATCGCTTTCTCTAACTCTTCTTGTGCAATTGGTTGCTTACTCTTGTCTGCATTAGGCTTACCTTTTTGACCACGTTGTTTAGCCATAACAAAAATCTCCTTTCTCAACTTATCATTGATAATTTGAGAAAGGTGGGAAGAAATTATACATCTTTCATTGTAACGAAGCTAATTTATACAAACTACTCTCAAAAGGTTTTGCTATATGTTCCTTCATACTATTTAGTGCGTGCACAATTTTGTCTATATCAACACCTGTTTCAATACCAATCTGATTTAACATATGTACAACGTCCTCTGTAGCTACATTTCCAGATGCGCCAGGAGCGAATGGACATCCACCTAACCCACCTGCAGATGTATCAAAACGGTCTACTCCAGCTTGTAAGGCAGCGAATACATTAGCAAGTGCCATACCTCTTGTATTATGAAAATGGGCGGTTATTTGCAATTTTACTAATGTGTTTTTTAGAATGGAAAATAATTCGAAAACCTCTTTCGGATTGGCCATACCGATTGTGTCTGCAACACTTAATTCGTCAACACCCAATTCCTCAAAACGCTTACATAATGAAACAACCTTTTCTACTTCTACTTTGCCTTCATATGGACAGTAGAATGAGGTGGAAATACACGCACGTATCCAATACCCTTTTTCTTTTAATTTAGCAATTAGTGGAGTTAATTCTTGCATACTTTCTTCCGTTGTCTTATTTATATTTTTTTTATTAAACGAATCCGATACTCCGACAAAAACTGCCGCATTTTTACAATCTGTCTCATAAAGCCTACTTATTCCCCTTGCATTAGGTACGAGTACGATGTTCCTTGTATTATTATCTAAAGAAAGCGAAATTACTTCTGAAGCATCTTTCATTTGAGGTACCCATTTTGGAGAAACGAAAGATGTTAGTTCCATTTCTTGAATACCTGCATCTTTCAAGTTTTTAATAAAGTTAATCTTTGCTGTAGTAGGAATCCATTCCTTAATGTTTTGTAAACCATCACGTGGTCCAACTTCTATAATTGTTACTTCTTTTGGTAAGTTCAAAAAATCACCCCTTAAAATGTATTATTCTTCTATTCTATTAATATTATAAATTGAATTGCAACAACAATAAAATTTTTTAAAAATATAAAGAGGATTTTCGACAAATAGCAAGAAATAAGTAATGGAAAGGAGATGGAGAAATGTCAACAAAGGATGTAGTAATTGTAAGCGCTGTTAGAACGGCGATTGGTAGTTTTGGAGGGTCGTTAAAAAATATATCTGCTCCACAATTAGGAGCAACTGTCATAAAGGAAGCATTAAAGCGAGCAGGGGTAAATCCAGAGCAAGTGGACGAAGTGATAATGGGGAATGTATTGCAGGCGGGGTTAGGGCAAAATCCTGCTCGTCAAGCTGCTATTCAAGCAGGATTACCGCATGAAGTAAGTGCCATGACGATTAATAAAGTGTGTGGATCAGGATTAAAATCTGTTCATTTAGCTACACAAGCAATTTTAGCAGGGGATGCAGATATTGTCGTCGCTGGTGGTATGGAAAATATGTCGCAAGCTCCGTATTTATTAAAGGGAGCTCGAGATGGGTATAGAATGGGAGATCAATCCGTCATTGATAGTATGATCTCTGATGGTTTATGGTGTGCATTTAATGACTATCACATGGGAGTAACAGCTGAAAATTTATGTTCCCAATACGAATTGACAAGAGATGAACAGGATGAATTTGCTGCATGGAGTCAGCAAAAAGCGGAAGCGGCTTTAAAGACTGGGAAATTCACAGATGAAATAGTCCCGGTTGAAGTAAAGCAGAAAAAAGAAATCATTTCTTTTGACCGTGACGAATATCCTAGAAGTGGTACTACTGCAGCGAAATTAGGGGGATTACGTCCAGCGTTTAAAAAAGACGGTTCCGTTACTGCAGGTAACGCATCTGGAATAAATGATGGAGCAGCTGCAGTTATAGTCATGAGCCGTGAAAAAGCGGAACAATTAGGAATAACTCCTTTAGTTACAATAAAAGCCAATGCAAGTGCTGGTGTCGATCCAAGTGTAATGGGGATAGGCCCAGTAAGTGCGGTTAAAAAAGTTTTAAAAAAATCAAATGTAACAATGGATGACATAGATCTTATAGAAGCAAATGAAGCTTTTGCAGCTCAAGCATTAGCTGTAGGAAAAGAGCTTTCATTTGATAAAGATATATTGAATGTAAACGGTGGTGCTATCGCGCTTGGTCATCCAATAGGTGCTAGTGGCGCAAGAATACTAGTTACATTAATTCATGAAATGAAGCGCCGCCAAGCGAAAAAAGGTTTAGCAACTCTTTGTATCGGCGGAGGACAAGGGGTAGCAACAGTTATAGAAAATGTGTAGGAGAGGAGAATTACGATGAAACCTATTTATACTTCATTTGTAGAAGCGGTAAAAGACATTAAAGATGGCGATACGATTATGGTTGGTGGGTTTGGACTATGTGGTATTCCAGAAAACTTAATCTTAGCTCTAGTAGAAACAGGAGTAAAAGATTTAACAGTGATTTCAAATAACTGTGGTGTGGATGAGTGGGGCTTAGGTTTGTTATTGAAAAATCGTCAAATAAAAAAAATGGTAGGCTCCTATGTTGGTGAAAATAAAGAGTTTGAGCGTCAAGTGCTTTCTGGCGAGTTAGAGGTGGACTTAGTACCACAAGGAACACTTGCAGAAAAAATTCGAGCTGGTGGTGCAGGTATTCCAGCTTTCTATACACCTGCAGGAGTTGGCACGCCAATTGCTGAAGGAAAAGAAGTTAGAGAATTTGATGGTAAGGAGTATGTTTTGGAAGAAGCATATAAAGCTGATTTTTCTTTAGTTCGTGCAGCTAAAGCAGATAAAATGGGTAATTTAGTTTACAACAAAACAGCGCGAAATTTCAATCCAATGATTGCAGCAGCTGGTACCGTTACTATTGCAGAAGTGGAAGAGTTAGTAGAAATCGGTGATATTGAACCGAACGAAGTTCAAACGCCAAGTATTTACGTTCAAAGATTAATAGTTGGAGAGCAACAGAAAAAAATAGAACGACTAACGGTGAGAGACTAGAGAGGAGGAAAATAAAATGGCTAATGAAAAATTTTTAACGAGAGAAAAAATTGCAAAACGTGCGGAAAAAGAAATTGAGAGTGGATTTTACGTGAACCTTGGTATTGGTATGCCAACTCTAGTAGCTAACTATATATCAGATAACAAACAAGTAGTTTTACAATCGGAAAACGGACTACTAGGAATTGGACCGTATCCAACAAAAGAGGATGTTGATCCAGATTTAATTAATGCCGGGAAGGAAACTGTTACTGCGATTCCAGGTGCAGCTTACTTCGATAGTGCTGAGTCTTTTGCGATGATTCGTGGTGGACATGTAAATATTGCAATATTAGGTGGAATGGAAGTTAGTGAAACGGGTGACCTAGCTAACTGGATGATTCCTGGAAAGATGATTAAAGGAATGGGTGGAGCAATGGACCTTGTTCACGGAGCTCAAAAAATCATTGTTATTATGGATCACGTTAATAAAAACGGAGATGCAAAAATACTAAAAGAATGCTCACTTCCGTTAACAGGTAAAGGTGTTGTAAATCGAATAATAACAGACCGTGCAGTCATTGACGTAACCGAATATGGATTAAAACTAGTTGAGGTTGCGAAAGGTTACACAGTCGACGACATCCTCCAATCGACTGAACCAGAGTTAGTTGTTGATGAACAAGTAGTTTTAGATGCATATTAAAGTAAAGGGGTAGTAGCTTAAACGCTACTGCCCCTTTATAATTGTAATAGAAACATATATAATTATTTTATAATCTAACAGCTTTTTATAATATCATTTAGCTATTTATTAGCAAGTAGTATACAAGGATTTTTTCATACGCATATTTGAAACAAAGGAGTATGGATGCATGGCAAAAAAGAAAAAGAATAGCACAAGAACTAACAAACCAACGAATATGGAAGAAAAAATTTCGTTGAAAGATCAATTGCAAGGAGATGTATTCTCTAAGTTAAAATCAATGAAGCAATCTTTAGAGGAATCGGAACAAAAGCGTAAAGAAGAAGAGGAGATTAAGAAAAGAGAAGAGCGTCGCCTCCGTGAAAAAAATAAATCATTCGAAGAGTTATTAAATGATAGTAACATGAACTGGAAAGAATTCAAGTGATAATTTTTATATTTTCTATTAAATATTGAATTTTAGGATCCTTATAAGGGTAACGAACAAATAAAGTCCTAAAAGTCAGTTTCGACTGACTTTTAGGTCAGCTCCCTTTTTTAATTGTGTTCATTATACGTAGAAGCTTTTGCGATGTTTTGGATCCATTCATATTCCGAGTTTGAAAGTGTGTTGGAAGTTAAAGATTTGATATTTTCTTCTACTTGCTGGATAGAACTTGCTCCTGGAATCACAGAAGCAACAGCTGGGTGCTTTAAACAATAATGTAGTGCGATACTATTTAAATCTGTAAATTTTGTAGCTAATTGATCTAGCAGTTTTCTCAATTCCTCATTTGAATAATCAAGATAACCCTTTGCATTTAACTTATCTCTATAGACGTTTGTTAATAATCCTTTTGCAACAGGACCACGCGCAATAACGCTAATATTATTATCCTTTAGTAAATCTAATACAACATCTTCTGGACGACGGTCAAGTATGCTATATTGCATCATTACAGAATTAATTGTTGATTTTTTTACGTATTCTTTAATAACATTTGGCCTAATAGAGGAAATGCCGTAAAAGCGGATTACTCCTTCTTGTTTCAATTCTTCAAATGCTTCTATCGTCTCATCTATGTGATCTTCAATCGTTCCACCATGAAGTTGATAAAGGTCGATATAATCGGTTTGTAAACGATGTAAACTATTCTTTACAGCATTCTTTATGTACGCTTTTGAAGGATCCCATGTCCAGCCTTCTTTCCCATCTTCCCAACGATTCCCTACTTTTGTAGCTAAAATAATTTCACTTCGTTGTTGCTTTAATGCTTTCCCAACGATCTGTTCATTTAAGCCCTTATCATAAAGGTCAGCAGTATCAAAATAGTTAATACCTAAATCTAGTGCTCTTTTTACTATATCTGCCGCAGTGCCTTCTTCGGTGCCTAGAGACATGCAGCCTAACCCAATTTCACTTACATACAAATCCGAGTTTCCTAATCTGTTTTTATTAAGCATAAGAAGATCCCTCCCATTTCCTTCATTTTAGCCTAAAGGAATGAAAGGGACAAATAAGAGGGTTACTTTTGCTTATGAAGAAACGTAATCCATTGTAACACGGTGTCAAACTCCTTATTATATTCCTTTAATTGGTGACGGATTTCCCAAGCTTTTCCTACCAAGACGATATTGTTTGGACGAACGTACACTTTCATCTTTATTACCCCCAACAAGTTGTATGGTAAAATGTATGAATAAATAGCAATTCATAGAACTTTTAGGAGTGGTAGAGTGGAGCACTTAAAGGAAAAAACAGTTAAATCAGAAAAACTATTTAATGGAAGAGTCATTGACTTATATTTGGAAGAAGTTGAGTTACCAAATGGAAAAACGAGTACAAGAGAGATTATTAAACATCCTGGGGCTGTTGCAGTTGTCGCCATTACTGATAAAGGAAAAATTGTTATGGTAAGACAATACCGGAAGGCGATGGACCGTATTTTAGTGGAAATACCTGCAGGGAAATTAGAAAATGGAGAAAAGCCTGAGGTTACGGCAATTCGAGAACTACAAGAAGAGACAGGGTATACATGTGATGGAGTAACTCCGTTAATTTCTTTTTACACTTCACCTGGCTTTGCTGACGAATTAGTTCACCTGTTCGTAGCGAATGGCTTAAAAAAAGATAATCAAAAGCATAGTTTAGATGAAGACGAATTTGTAGATTTAGTTGAGGTTACACTAAATGAAGCGTTACAAATGATGGAATCAAAAGAAATATATGATGCGAAAACAGCATATGCTATTCAATATTTACAACTACAACAAATGCGAAAGTAGCGATGTTTGTGAACGAGTATTTTTTAGATTTACATATCCATTTAGGTAGTACCGCTTCAGGAAAACCCGTGAAAATTACCGCCTCAAAAAGTTTGACGTTAGAAAACATTATTGTAGAGGCTCGGGATAATAAAGGCTTGGATATGATTGGGATAATCGATTGCCATGTCCCAGAAGTAATGATGCAGCTAGAACAGTGGAAAAATGAAGGTAATTTAGTGGAGGAAAACGGTGGTGGAGTATCGTTTAAAGGTCTTACACTACTATTAGGCTCAGAAATAGAAATTTATGATGAAAATTGTAAAGGGCCAATTCATGTTTTATGCTTTTTACCAACGATAGATAAAATGAGGTTGTTTTCTGAATGGTTTGCAAAACGTGTTACGAATATTACATTGTCTTCTCAACGAATTTATGAAAGCGGCCGAGTTTTACAAGAAAAAGTGCACGAACTTGACGGTTTATTTATTCCTGCGCATATATTCACTCCATTCAAAAGCTTGTATGGTAAGGGCGTAGTAAAAAGTATTACAGAGGTTTTTGATGCCTATTTGGTAGATGGAGTTGAACTTGGACTTAGCTCCAATACTTTAATGGCATCCTCTGTTGCTGAACTTGCTCCATATCCGTTTCTTACAAATTCAGATGCTCATTCACTAAACAAAATAGCTCGTGAATACCAGCTAGTTACGATGAAAGAGCCAACCTTTGCTGAATTTCGAAAGGTACTAAAAGGGGAAGACGGTAGGCGAGTTATGAAAAACTTTGGTCTTAATCCTTACTTAGGGAAGTACTACAATACAGCATGTGAGAAATGCTTTACTTTACGAGTTAACGAGGAAAGGTATTGTACTAATTGTGGTCATTCTAAGTTTACGAAAGGTGTAAGTGAAAGAATTAAGGAGCTTGGACATGTAACAATTGATACAGCATTTCGACCACCATATATACATCAAATACCATTAGAATTTATACCTGGAGTTGGTCCGAAAACATTATATAAGTTAAGGGCAGCTTTTCAAACGGAAATGAACATCTTACATAACGTAACAGAAAAAGAACTTGTAGAAATTGTAGGTGAAAAAATCGGAACATTAATAATGAAGGCTAGAAGTGGTGAGCTATCATTTAAAGCAGGTGGAGCTGGTAAATTCGGAAGTGTTACACCTGAATAGTGAAGGTAGTCCCCCATGCAAGCGAAAGTTACACCATGGAGAATAAAAACGGATGGTTCGGCTTATAACTGTTACAATATTTTTGCTTTTCCAAATTTAGAACTGTGAGTGGAACGGAGCGGAAGGTGCGAGACTCCAGTGGGAAGAAGAGGAATCGGGAGACCCCGCAGGGCTTTAGCCCGAGGAGGCTTCCGTTTCTCCCCGCGGAAAGCGAGTACCTGCAGCGAAGTGGAACGTACTAACTTAAAACGTATAACAACAATCAATGTTGTCTATAATGAAATGTTCTTTTTCCAAAAGAAGCTTATTTTCAAGGTAGGAACTTTATACAGTCCTACCTTTTGTGTTGTTTACGTTAATAATACTATTTTAATTTCGTTGTTACCTTTTAAGAAGTACGATCGGTTTAATCTTTAATTTTTGCAAACACGCACGTATCCCGCAAACCATCTCCATTTATGGCTAAGCTATTATTCTTTAAAATACCTTCTAAGTCAAACCCTAATTTCTCTGGTATTTTTCGACTTCTTATATTTTTAGGATCACAACGAATTTCGACCCTATTTGCTTGAAGTACTTCAAATGCAAATTTAGTTAAGCCATCAACAGCCTCTAACATATAGCCGTTTCCACTATGACGACTATCAATCCAGTACCCTATCTCGAAACTACGAACTTCCCAATTTACTCGATGTAACCCAGTTGAACCAATAAATTCTCCAGATTCTTTATGCAAAATATGAAGTCGTAAGTCTTCTCTTAATAAAAATTGTGCATGTGATTGGCGAATGTTCGCTTCCATGCTTTCGATTGAAGGAACTTCTTTTGCAAATGCTAACCATGGCTTTAAATCGTGAACAGAATGCTCGACTGCTTGTTGAACCACTTTGCCATCACCGGGCAATGGAAGACGAATGAGCAGGCGTGCTGTTGTAAACTCATGAGGAAACTCAATCATTGTATTGTTCAATCTTTCCACATCCTTCTATAAATTTTCCATATTGTAACATATAACATAACTCTATGAAAATATTTTTTTAATAGGAATACTTTCTAGCTTTTTTCATACAATCTAGTAAGTGAAAAAGAGTTACAGATTATTAGGAGGAATTAGGAGATGAAAAAACATTCACGGTTTAATACGCTGCTTTTACATTTTAAAGAGTATTCCTCACTGTATTTATTTATTGTTGTATTATTTATAATGGGGGTCATTTTTGGGGCAATTGTTGTTAATAGTATGAATTTTAGTCAAAAACATGATCTCTTTATATATGTAGAACGTTTTTTTGGACAAGTTGCTAATGGGGAACTAGCAAGTAGTAAGGATATTTTCTTTCAAAGCTTTTTTCAAAAATTAACTTTTGTATTGTTAATGTGGGTTTTAGGAATTTCCATTATTGGGTTACCTGTCATTTTAATATTATTATTCCTAAAGGGAGTAGTTGTAGGTTTTACAGTAGGTTTTATTGTTAATCAACTTAGTTGGAAAGGATTTTTATTATCCTTTGCATCGATTTTTCCGCAAAATACGATTGCTATTCCTGTTTATATAATCGTTACTGCATTAGCTGTAGCTTTCTCCATGAAGATGATTCGTCAACTTTTTGCAAAGAGAATCACCGAGCCGTTTTTTCAATCATTTTTACGTTATTCTATATTAATGGGCATCCTACTTGTTGTTTTAGGAGTATCTTCCTTTGTAGAAGCATTTTTATCACCAATGATGATGAAAGCGGTTATTAATATATTGTAAATAGTATTAGATAATAATGATTATAAATGGTTCTTTGTAATGATTATATTTTTCTTTACAGTTTCTCAATCCTTCGGTAAAATATAGTGGAAACCTTGTAGGAGGGAAACCTTAATGGAAAACAGAATTGAACGGATAAAAAAACAATTACATTCTGCTAGCTACAAATTGACTCCTCAGCGGGAAGCAACCGTACGTGTTTTATTAGAGCATGAAGAGGATCATTTAAGTGCAGAAGATGTATACCTCCTCGTAAAAGAAAAATCACCTGAAATCGGACTAGCTACCGTTTATCGTACGTTAGAATTATTAACTGAACTTAAAATTGTTGACAAAATAAACTTCGGAGACGGTGTTTCCAGATACGACTTACGTCAAGAAGGAGCAAAGCATTTCCATCACCATTTAGTATGTATGGAGTGTGGTTCCGTAGATGAAATACAAGATGATTTATTAGAAGATGTAGAATCAATTGTAGAAAGAGATTGGAAGTTTAAGATTAAAGATCATCGTTTAACATTCCACGGAATATGCCATCGATGTCAAGAAGAAGAAAATGAAGATAATGCTTAAGCAGTTAAAATGCACATCATTTCTTATGAGATATTGTGCGTTTTTATTTTTCCTTTCATTTTTATGTATATTTCCTTCATAATTTGTCATACCTTTCTATTAGGAAGTATGTCCAATTGGAGGGTATAAAATATGAAGAGAATGTTTGAGACTACTTATCATACATTAAAAGTATTTATTTTATTTACTGGCTGCACTGTACTTTTCTATTATGGAATCGTATGGTTAAATCAAGAGTATGAAAACTACCACCGTTATGATGAACCAGAAGGGGCAGCGGTTAAAGTAGCAAAAATGGTGGAGGAGAAAAACGATAGCTGGCTTCAGCGACTAGTATTCTTTTATCACTTCGGGGAGTAGAGATATGCAAGATCACTTACAAGACTTTTTACATTTTTTATTAGTAGAAAAAGGGTTAGCGGACAATACAATTATTTCTTATGAACGAGATTTAAAAAGCTATCTTTTATATCTTCAAAAAGTAGAAAATATTGACAATTTGAATGTCGTAACGAGAGGTAATATTCTTCAGTTTTTAAACTTTCTACACGAAAAAGGAAAATCATCTAAAACAATTGCAAGGCATATTGCATCGATTCGCTCTTTTCATCAGTTTTTACTCCGTGAAAAAGTAACAGAGCAAGATCCGACTGTACATATCGAATCACCACAACCAGACAAGCCGTTACCAAAAGTACTATCAGTCGAAGAAGTACAAGCGTTACTTGAAGTACCGAAAGGAAAAACTCCATTTGAAGTTAGAGATAAGGCGATGTTAGAGTTATTATATGCAACAGGTATGCGTGTATCAGAATTAATCTCCTTAAAGACTTCGGATGCCCACTTGACGATGGGCTTTATTCGATGTATTGGAAAAGGAAATAAAGAGAGAATTATCCCTATAGGTAATATTGCTTCCAAAGCAGTCCAACATTATATAGAAGCTAGTAGACCATCATTACTTAAAAAGGTAGAGACGGATGCACTGTTTTTAAATAATCATGGAAAAGGCTTGTCTCGACAAGGGTTTTGGAAGATTTTAAAAAGATTAGCAAAAGAAGCAGGGATTCAAAAAGATTTAACACCACATACGTTACGACACTCATTTGCAACTCATTTACTTGAAAATGGTGCCGATTTAAGAGCTGTTCAAGAGATGCTAGGACATGCAGATATTTCAACAACTCAGATCTATACACATGTTACAAAAACAAGATTGAAAGATGTGTATAGCATGTTTCATCCACGAGCGTAAAGAAGCCACTCAAGAAGAGTAGCTTCTTTTTATGTTGTTGAATCTGAGTACATCATGCTGAGAGGAACGGCCTAATTTTTTTATAGAATCTATTGTTTAAGGGTCAGAAAAAAATAACACTAGGACACTATTATTTCACAAAAAATTCATTGCATATATGAAAGCGCTTGTTTATACTTGTTACTATCAGAGGTCAGACTTCTGACTTTTTCAGTCCGTTATAATGTTGGTTAATGTGAATGAAAGAGGGAAAAATACAATACATATTAGTACTAAACACTTATACAACGGCTTTTTTATAACTAGGAGGTTTTTATATGAGTTCTTATACATATAAACGTGTATTTTTAGTAGTAATGGATTCTGTAGGGATTGGAGAAGCACCGGACGCGGAAAAGTTTGGTGATACAGGATCCGATACGTTAGGTTCTATTACGGAACATTTAAACGGTTTACATATGCCTAATATGGCGAAATTAGGGCTAAGCAATATTCGTGAGCTAAAAGGAATTGAAAAAGCAGAAAAACCTTTAGCTTTTTATACAAAAATGGAAGAAGCGTCAGTAGGTAAAGATACGATGACTGGTCATTGGGAAATTATGGGGTTATACATTGATACACCTTTCCGTGTGTTCCCTGAAGGGTTTCCGAAAGAATTATTAGATGAAATAGAAAAAAGATCAGGTCGTAAAATTATCGGAAATAAACCTGCTTCTGGAACAGAGATTTTAGACGAATTAGGTAGTGAACATATGGAGACAGGTGCTCTAATCGTTTATACATCAGCAGACTCTGTTCTTCAAATTGCTGCTCATGAAGAAGTGGTGCCTTTAGATGAACTATATGATATTTGTGAAATGGCACGCGAATTAACACTAGATGAAAAATATATGGTAGGTCGTATTATTGCTCGTCCGTTTATCGGGACACCAGGCGATTTTAAACGCACAGCAAACCGTCATGATTATGCATTAAAGCCATTTGATCGTACCGTTATGAATGAATTGAAAGATAGCGGTTTTGATTGTATTTCAATTGGTAAAATTGCAGATATTTATGATGGTGAAGGAATAACGGAGTCACTGAGAACAGTATCTAACATGGACGGAATGGATAAATTAGTTCAAACATCCGGGATGAACTTTACAGGGTTAAGTTTCTTAAATCTTGTAGATTTTGATGCAGTGTATGGACATCGTAGAGATCCAGAAGGTTATGGAAAAGCGTTAGAAGAATTTGATGCCCGTCTACCAGAAGTATTGAATAAACTTAATGAAGATGATTTATTAATCATTACAGCTGACCATGGAAATGACCCAACGTTTCCAGGAACAGATCATACGAGAGAATATGTGCCTTTACTAGTTTATTCACCATCCATGACAGATGGTGGCAAAGAGTTAGAAATACGCAAAACATTTGCAGACGTTGGAGCAACTGTTGCGGATAACTTTAATGTAAAAGCACCAAAATTCGGTAAAAGTTTTTTACAACAATTGAAATAGGGGGAAATTCAAATGACAATGGAGAAAATACAAAACTCAGCAAATTATATTAAATCAAAAATCGGAGTTAATCCGAAAATCGGTCTAATTTTAGGTTCTGGTCTAGGAGTTTTAGCAGAAGAAATTAATAATGCAACGACGATCCCTTACAGTGAAATTCCAGATTTTCCTGTTTCAACTGTTGAGGGACATGCTGGACAACTTGTGATCGGAGAATTAGAAGGGAAAACGGTTATAGCTATGCAAGGGCGTTTTCACTTTTATGAAGGATATTCGATGGAAAAAGTAACATTCCCAGTACGCGTGATGAAATTGTTAGGTGTGGAACAATTAATTGTAACGAACGCTGCAGGTGGAGTGAATGAATCATTTAACGCTGGTGATTTAATGCTTATTACAGATCATTTAAATATGATGGGGACAAATCCATTAATCGGACCGAATGATAGTAATTTTGGCGATCGTTTTCCAGATATGTCTACTGCATATTGTAAAGAGTTACGATCCGTTGCAAAAGGGGTTGCTAGTAAGCTAAACATTCCACTTCAAGAAGGAGTATACGCTGGTAATACAGGGCCAACTTATGAGACACCTGCAGAAGTACGTATGCTTCGTACGTTAGGAGCGGATGCGGTCGGTATGTCAACTGTACCAGAAGTAATTGTCGCTAGACATAGTGGATTAAAAGTATTAGGTATTTCTTGTATTTCCAATATGGCAGCTGGAATTTTAGATCAACCTTTAACACATGATGAAGTGATGGAAACGACAGAAAAAGTCCGTGAGAATTTCTTATCATTTGTAAAGTCCATTATTCAAGAGATGTAACTAGCAAGACAAGTACACACTATGACGGGCTGAAAAACTTTAAAGTTCAGCCAACCATTATAAAGAGATAAAGAAGAGGTGCTCTAACATGAGAATGGTAGACTTAATCGAGAAAAAAAGAGACGGAAAAACATTAACATCTGATGAAATCAACTTTATTGTTAAAGGTTTTACAGACGGTTCTATCCCAGATTATCAAATGAGCTCGTTTTCAATGGCTGTGTTTTTTCAAGGTATGACAGACCAAGAGCGTGCAGATTTAACGATGGCTATGGTTCAATCTGGTGATACGATTGACCTTTCCGCAATTGAAGGAATCAAAGTAGATAAGCATAGTACAGGTGGTGTAGGTGATACAACAACACTTGTGTTAGCACCTTTAGTAGCTGCTGTAGGTGTTCCAGTTGCAAAGATGTCTGGTCGTGGTTTAGGACATACAGGTGGTACAATTGATAAATTGGAGTCCGTAGCAGGTTTCCACGTTGAAATAGACAATAATCAATTTATCGAATTAGTAAATAAAAATAAAGTAGCAGTTATCGGACAAAGTGGTAATTTAACACCTGCAGATAAAAAGCTGTATGCATTACGGGATGTTACAGCTACTGTAAATAGCATACCGCTCATCGCTAGTTCTATTATGAGTAAAAAAATCGCAGCTGGTGCAGATGCTATCGTTTTAGACGTTAAAACTGGTGCTGGTGCTTTTATGAAAGACCTAGAAGAGTCGAAGAAACTAGCTCGTGCAATGGTAGATATCGGTAATAACGTTGGTCGTCGTACAATGGCTGTTATTTCAGATATGAGTCAGCCTCTAGGGTATGCAATAGGCAATGCTTTAGAAGTTAAAGAAGCAATTGACACGCTTCGTGGAGAAGGACCGAAAGACTTAGAAGAGCTATGTTTAACATTAGGTAGTTACATGGTTTACTTAGCTGAAAAAGCTTCAAGCATAGAAGAGGCACGTACTAAGTTGGAAGAAGTAATTCGTTCAGGAGCAGCACTTGAGACTTTAAAAACATTCTTAAGTGCTCAAGGTGGCGATGCTTCTGTTGTTGACAATCCTGAAAATCTTCCACAAGCAAAATATATAATGGAATTAGAAGCGAAAGAAGATGGCGTCGTTTCTGAAATTGTAGCGGACTCTATCGGTACGGCAGCAATGCTGTTAGGTGCAGGTCGTGCAACGAAAGATTCTGAAATAGACTTAGCAGTTGGAATTGTATTGCGCAAAAAAATTGGTGATCAAGTGAAAATAGGTGAATCGTTAGCAACTATTCATAGCAATCATGAAAATATTGAAGAAGTGAAAGAAAAGATTTACGAAAGCATGAAAATAGTTAGCGGAGACGTTACTGTACCGCCATTAGTATACGATAAAGTAGAATAACTGACTCGATCAAACACGTCACTATTGTGGCGTGTTTTTATTAAGGTTGAAAACGTAAACTAGTACACTTTTGTCTCTATTCCCCACTAATAAGTCTACAAATCTATAGGAAATCATACACAACCCCCACATTTATCAAAAATGTACTTTTCCTTCAAAAAAGTTTATTTTCTCAAAACCTTTGTTTAAAACTTATATTTTTGGAAAATATAACAATTATGGACATAGATTGGAGGTTTTTAAGGTGAAAAAGTTTTTTGTAGCAATTGTATCAATCATTTTTACATTTTCCGCGTTCGGAACAATCGTTTCTGCGGAAGAATCTGGTGTTCAATTAGTAGATACCGCAAAATCTGCCATGTTAATTGAACGGGATACAGGGCAAGTTCTTTTTGAGAAAAATGGGAATGAAAAGCTTCCTCCAGCAAGCATGACGAAGATTATGACAATGCTCCTCATTATGGAGGCAATCGATAAAGGAGAATTGACTTGGGATGAAAAAATTCGAACAAGTGAGCATGCAGCTTCAATGGGGGGCTCACAAATCTTTTTAGAGCCAGGTGAAGAAATGACAACAGATGAAATGGTAAGAGGAATTGCTAT
This sequence comes from Sutcliffiella cohnii, assembly GCF_002250055.1. Classification (NCBI taxonomy): domain Bacteria; kingdom Bacillati; phylum Bacillota; class Bacilli; order Caryophanales; family Bacillaceae; genus Sutcliffiella; species Sutcliffiella cohnii. The sequence goes on along the minus strand of NZ_CP018866.1, from coordinate 2,814,441 downwards.
TGCATCTGGAAACGATGCGTCTGTTGCCATGGCCGAAAGAATTGCCGGTTCCGAAGAAGCATTCGTTCAACTTATGAATGACAAAGTTAAAGAGCTTGGATTAAAAGATACGAAGTTTCAAAATCCAACGGGCCTACCTGCGAAGGAACATTATAGTACTGCATACGATATGGCTATTATAGCGAAAGAATTATTAAAGTATGAAGATATTACAAAATATACTGGAAAATACGAAGACTATTTAAGAGAAAATACGGACAAGAAATTTTGGCTAGTTAATACGAATCGTCTTGTTAAATTTTATCCAGGTGTCGATGGGCTTAAAACTGGATTTACACAAGAAGCTAAATATTGTTTAACAGCTACTGCGAAAAAGGATGATATGCGTGTAATAGCCGTAGTTTTTGGAGCACCAACACCGAAAGATCGCAATGCACAAATATCCAAAATGTTAGATTTTGCATTTACGCAGTATAAAACTCATCCAATGTTTGATAGAAACGAAGCTGTAGCAAAAGTGAAAGTTAGTAAAGGTAGTAAAAAAGAGATTGACGCGGTAACTTCTGAGCCAATTTCTATGTTAACAAAAAAATCCGAAACTGTAGATGATGTCATTCAAGAAATAAAAATAAATGAAAAAATTCAAGCACCTGTTAAAAAAGGTGACCCAGTTGGTACTATTACATTGAAAAAAGGAGATGAAATTGTCTCTGAGAGTGAGTTAGTAGCTGGGGAAGATAGCCCAGCGGCATCATGGTGGAAATTATTTAAAAGAACAATGGGGCAGTTTACGAAAGTGAATGATTGACGAAGAACCATTTCTTTTAGCGAAATGACACTAGTTTTGTCATCGAGGCAGGATTTCACTAAATAAAAATAGAAATGACTCACTGACTAGAACTACAAGGAGGAACGTGCAGTGAGTCTTTCCATTGATTTAGAAGTGAAACAAAATGTTTTATGTATTCGTTTAGCTGGTGAATTGGATCATCATACAGCAGAGGAGCTACGGGAAAGAGCGACCGAGGTTATTGAAAACCATTCGATTACGGACATTGTATTAAATTTAGAACAGTTAGCTTTTATGGACAGTTCAGGACTAGGGGTAATTTTAGGTAGATATAAACAAATTAAAAGCATAGGTGGAGAAATGGTTGTATGTTCTATTTCTCCTGCTGTAAAACGTTTATTTGAAATGAGTGGATTGTTTAAAATTATTCGTTTGGAAGAAAGTGAACTAAATGCACTTCAGAAATTGGGGGTGGCGTAATGAAAAATGAAATGCACCTTCAATTTTCAGCAGTGAGTCAAAACGAATCATTTGCAAGGGTCACAGTCGCAGCATTTATTATGCAACTTGATCCTACAATGGATGAATTAACAGAAATTAAAACAGTAGTTTCCGAGGCAGTAACGAATGCTATTATTCACGGATACAACAGTAATCCGAATGAACATGTGTATATTTCCGTTCAATTAGAAGACGGTGCTGTACATATTACAATTAAAGATACTGGAATTGGTATTCAGGATATCGAGGAAGCTAGGCAGCCGTTGTTTACGACAAAACCAGAATTAGAACGTTCAGGTATGGGATTTACGATAATGGAAAACTTTATGGATTTAGTAGAAGTACACTCAACTAGAGAAACAGGCACCACAATCCAAATGACAAAATATTTAACAAAGAGCAAAGCACTTTGCAATTAAGGAGTTCATGCTTATGGATGTGGAGGTCAAGAAAGAGAAAGCGCAACCGTATTTAACCGATCATGAAGTAAAAGATTTAATTAAGAAGAGTCAAACTGGTGATCAAGATGCTAGAGATTTAATTGTCTCTAAAAATATGAGACTTGTTTGGTCTGTCGTTCAACGATTTTTAAACCGAGGCTATGAGCCGGATGATTTATTCCAAATTGGATGTATCGGGTTGTTGAAATCTGTTGATAAATTCGATTTATCCTATGATGTTAAGTTTTCAACGTATGCTGTTCCAATGATTATTGGTGAAATTCAGCGTTTTATTCGAGATGATGGAAGTGTAAAGGTTAGTCGCTCACTAAAAGAAGTAGCAAATAAAATTAGAAAAGCAAAAGACGAACTTTCCAAAAATTTAGGCCGAGCTCCAACCGTTAATGAAATATCGGAACACCTTGAGATTACTCCAGAAGAAGTCATTCTGGCTCAAGAAGCAGCTCGCGCCCCAACATCTATTCATGAAACAGTATATGAAAATGATGGTGATCCTATTACATTGCTTGATCAAATTGCTGATAATAATGAACATCGTTGGTTTGATAAAATTGCATTACGGGAAGCAATTGAAGACTTAGACGAACGAGAAAAACTAATTGTATATTTACGGTATTATAAAGATCAAACGCAAACGGAAGTCGCTCAACGTTTAGGGATATCACAAGTTCAAGTTTCTAGGCTGGAAAAGAAAATATTATCTCAAATGAAGGATCGTATGGATGAGTAATCCATACGATCTTTTTTTGTATTTTTAAAGGTGGACCTAAGCGAGCCCCTTCTGCACTTCACTTTTTCTCTTGTACGAAAAGTATCATCAGCTTAACTAAGTTCGCTGTGATTCCTTTATTTCCTGTGGAAAAGCTCCAGTTTGATGGACCTGAACGAGCCACCTGCACTTTTCTTGTCTAGCTCCGGGCGTTAGCGGCTAACAAACTTCCCAGTCCGTCTGTACGATAAGTCAACATCGCCTCTCTGTCGTTCGCCGTGTTTCCTATATCTCCTACCGGACTGCTCCAGTTTGTACGCCGCTGATCGAACGCCCTCCGCTTTTAGGTTTGTTAATTTTTGGTGGAAGAGTTTCCTTTGCATGGTAATGTGACCAACAATCCATACTACATATACAGGACAGTTTTTTTAGTATCGTAGGGGAGATGGAAGGCATGGATAATACAGTTTATATTCGTCTACGTCATAAAATTCAAGCCAAGCCTAATCAGCAAATAAAAGTAGGAGATATTGCACAAATTGTAGCAAACGAGCAAATTGCAAACGAAATAAAACCAATTATTCTACATCAATTGAATATGGCAGATCAATCTATTGTTGTAATAGATCTAATCCATGTTGTGAAAGAAATTAGAAAAGTGAATAGCCATTTTGATATCGAGACAATTGGACCAAGTCAAACGATTGTAGAAGTATTGTATAAAAAAAGGAAGTTTAGACCAGCATTATTTTTCGGTGTATGGCTACTACTATTTTTCGGTGCATCATTAACGATTATGAACTTTCATGAAGATGTAAGTATGAGAGAAGTGCATCAGCGTTTATTCAAATCCATTACTGGTTTAGCGGATGATCATCCATTACTTCTACAAATCCCTTATTCCATCGGTCTTGGATTAGGGATGATTTTGTTTTTTAACCATGTTTTTCGGAAACGTTTAAACGAAGAGCCAAGTCCACTTGAAGTTGAAATGTTTAACTATCAACAAGACTTAGATCACTACGTAATCATGCATGAAAATAAAGAAAGTATAAAGAAGATAAATGACGATTAATATCATTTTTGTCATATTTTTAGGACTTTCAGGTGGCCTCGCAGTAGGGGCGGGCTTTGTAGCATTTTTAACCGTACTAGGTATTATTCCGCGACTTACGCAATTATCTAAAACAGAAAATTCGGTAAGAGCTTACGAGTGGAGTGTTATTCTAGGTGCTTTGTTTGGAAGTTGGATTTCCTTACATGATGTCGAGCTTAATTTGTCTATCTTCTATACTGCCCCTATAGGGTTGTTGTGCGGGTTATTCGTTGGCATGGTTGCTGCTGCATTAACTGAAGTATTGAACGTTCTTCCGATTTTAGCAAAGCGAATAGGTATTGACGGTAAAATTACGTTTCTCATCATGGCTTTAGTATTTGGGAAGATTGTAGGTTCACTTTATCAATGGCTCATTTATGTAAATTTATAGGGAGGGATGTAAATGCCATCCAAACTAAAAGATAATTACCAAGCAGATATAAAAAAATTCCAGCCGAAACCACCATATGTTGTCAACTGCGTAAAGGCTTTTTTAATCGGCGGCTTAATTTGTACGTTCGGACAATTAATCCAGAACTTTTATATTTATAATTTTAACTTTACCCAACAAACAGCTGGAAATCCCACTGTGGCAACGCTCATTTTAATAGCGGCCTTGCTAACGGGTTTCGGAATTTATGATAAAATTGGACAATTTGCCGGTGCAGGATCGGCTGTACCCGTAACCGGCTTTGCGAATTCGATGACGAGTGCAGCACTTGAACATAAAACTGAAGGTATCGTGTTAGGTATCGCTACTAATATGTTCAAGTTGGCTGGTAGCGTTATTGTTTTTGGAGTTGTAGCAGCATATGTTTTAGGAATTATTAGATATTTATTAACATCCACATTTTAATAAAAAGGAGGATTACTCATGAGGTTAATTGGTAAACAAACATGGGTTTATGAAAATCCTATTTATATCACTTCAACTGGAACTGCAGTAGGTCCAAAAGAGGCTGCTGGTCCATTAGGAAAATTATTCGATCATACTCATGATGATCTTCATTGCGGAGAAGAAAATTGGGAGTTAGCAGAAAGGCGTCTTATGGAGCAGTCTATAAACTCTTGCCTAAATAAAGTGAACTTAACCTATCAAGATATTGACCTTTTTTTAGCTGGAGATTTATTAAACCAAAATGTTACAGCGAATTATACCGCAAGGCATAATCAAATTCCGTTTTTATGTATGTTTGGAGCATGCTCCACCTCAATGGAAACGTTAGCTGTTTCAGCAGCTCTAGTTGATGGTGGTTTCGCTAATCGAGCACTAGCTTCAACGAGTAGCCATAATGCAACGGCCGAAAGACAATTCCGGTATCCTACAGAATATGGTGGACAAAAACCGGATTCTGCAACCTTTACTGTTACTGGCGCAGGCACAGCGCTAGTGTCGAAAGAAAAAGGTCCAGTCAAAATTACAAAGGCTACCATTGGAAGAGTAGTCGATTTAGGTATTACGGATCCGTTTGATATGGGCTCCGCAATGGCACCCGCTGCAGCAGATACGATTCAAACTCATTTGCAAGACCTTCAAGTAAAACCAGAAGAGTACGATTTAATTTTAACTGGAGACTTATCTGGTGTTGGGAGTCCGATATTAAAAGAACTTTTAATGGAAGAAAGCTACGATATTACAGTTAGGCATAATGATTGTGGATTAATGGTTTTTCGTCCAGATCAAAATGTTTTTGCAGGTGGTAGTGGATGTGCGTGTTCGGCAGTAGTTACATATGCGCATATTATTAATGAATTGAAATCAGGTAATTTAAATAAGGTGTTCGTAGTTGCTACTGGGGCATTATTGAACCCAACTTTAATACAACAAAAGGAATCAATCCCGACGATAGCACACGGTGTAGTACTTGAAAGGGTGGACGCTTAAAAAATGGAATATGTTGTTGCATTCGTTGTTGGTGGAACTATTTGTATTATTGGTCAATTATTAATGGATCTTTTTAAGCTAACACCAGCGCATGTAATGAGTAGTTTCGTAGTTGCTGGTGCTGTATTAGACGTATTTGGCCTGTACGATCGATTAATTGATTTTGCTGGAGCGGGGGCTACTGTTCCAATTACAAGCTTTGGACATTCACTACTACATGGAGCTATGGAACAAGCCGAAAAACATGGCTTTATTGGAATAGGTATCGGAATTTTTGAGTTAACATCCGCAGGTATTTCAGCTGCAATTCTGTTTGCATTTATTGTTGCACTTATTTTTCAACCGAAAGGATAATCTTATATGGGAAAACGAAGGGTCATACTCGTAACAGATGGAGATGAATATGCAAAAAAAACAATTCAATACGTTGCGAAATTTTATGGGGGACGATGTATTTCGAGCTCATTCGGTAATCCGACGAAGTTATGTGGAGAAGAAATCGTTGCGTTAATCCATCAAGCTCCATATGACCCTGTGTTTGTTATGTTTGATGATAGTGGTTTTTTAGGTGAGGGATTTGGTGAAAAAGCGTTGAAATATGTCGCTAATGATCCTTCTATTGAAGTGTTAGGTATTATAGCTGTTGCATCAAAAACACATGATTCAGAGTGGGCTAAAGTTGATATAACGGTAGATAGATTTGGAGAAGTAAGTCCTTATGGTGTAGATAAAAGTGGTATACAAGAAATGGATATTGGAAGAATAAATGGTGATACAATTTACTGTTTAGATGAATTAAATGTTCCGATTATCGTTGGAGTTGGAGATATTGGAAAAATGGCTCGAATTGATGATGTGAAGAATGGGGCACCAGTAACGAAAAAGGCAGTAGAAATTATTCTAGAGAGGAGTGGCTACGATGTCTCAAAATGGAACAAACATGAAGCCGATATCACCGACACTTTCTGAAAATGAGCAGTTTTTTAAAGAACGAGTAGGTCTTGGTGACAGCTTTGACTTAGGCATGCGTAAAATACATATTTTAAATAAAGAAATAAATATTTATTATGTAAATGGGCTGTGTGATACACAATTTATTATTGAGATAATGGAATCGTTACTGCATCTCAACGATGTGGAACGTAAGTCTTCAAAAGTTCCAGCATTAATAGAGAATCGATTAGTTCATCAACAAGTTGAAAATATAGAAAAATTAGATGAAGCTGTCGATCAAGTATTAAGTGGCCTAATTGTCATTTTTGTTGAGGGTGAAGACACAGCTTTTGTTGTAGATACACGTTCTTATCCAGGTCGTAATCCTGAAGAACCGGACACAGAAAAGGTTGTTCGTGGAGCTAGGGACGGTTATGTTGAAAATATTATCGTTAACACAGCGTTAACTAGACGTAGAATTAGAGATGAGCGACTCCGTAATGAAATTTTACAAATAGGCGAGCGTTCCAAAACAGATATTTGTATTTCGTACATAAAAGATATTGCGGATCCGGATTTAATTGATATAGTCCGTAAAGAAATAAAGGCCATTGATATTGATGGAATTACGATGGCGGATAAAACGGTAGAAGAATTTCTTGTTAAACAGGGGTACAATCCATTCCCGTTAGTTAGATATACAGAGAGACCGGATATCGCTGCTACTCACTTATTAGAAGGACATGTATTAATTATGGTAGATACTTCACCGAGTGTTATTATTACTCCTACTACTTTTTTTCATCATGTTCAACACGTTGAAGAGTATCGTCAATCACCAACAGTCGGTACATTTGTTCGTTGGGTAAGGTTTTTAGGTATTTTAGCATCGATCTTTTTGCTACCTTTTTGGTTCTTACTTGTATTAGAACCAACACTCTTACCAGACCCATTAGCATTTATAGGACCTTCTGAACAATCGAACATCCCAATTATTGTACAAATTTTTGCAGCAGATATAGGTATTGAATTTTTGCGAATGGCAGCAATTCATACCCCGACCGCACTATCAACCGCAATGGGTTTAATTGCAGCCGTATTAATTGGTCAAATTGCTATAGATGTTGGACTATTTGTACCTGAAGTTATTTTATATGTATCATTAGCTGCTGTTGGATCGTTTACAACACCTAGCTATGAATTAAGTGTAGCCAATAAAATTGCAAGACTCGTTTTATTAATATTAGTAGCTATATTCCATACTGTAGGATTTGTAGTCGGTTCAACTATATTTATAATTATTTTAGCTGGTATAAGATCACTAAACACACCATACTTATGGCCGTTTATTCCGTTTAGCCCTAAAGCGTTAATGATGATATTAGTAAGAAGAGCAGTCCCTGGCTCAAAAGTTAGACCAAATATCACTCATCCCCGTAATCGCCAACGCCAAACATAATTGGTGAGAATAGACCTTGATACATGTGCTTTAGTATGATAAATTTATTTTAATTTAAAAAGAACAAGCGTGATAATACTCTAATTAGTAGAATAGGGGAATAAAGTATGTTTTTTCATGGTACTAGTACAGTAAACAATCAAGGTCATTTAGTTATTGGTGGAGTTGATACAATTGAACTCGCTAAACAATATGGAACGCCTCTATATGTTTATGATGTCGAGCTTATTCGTTCAAGAGCACGCCAATTCCGTAATACATTTCAAAATTTAGGAGTTAAAGCACAAGTAGCTTATGCGAGTAAAGCTTTTTCATCCATTGCAATGGTTCAATTAGCTGCAGAAGAAAATTTATCATTAGATGTTGTTTCTAATGGGGAACTATACACAGCTTTACAAGCAGGTTTTCCTGTTGAACGCATTCATTTCCACGGGAATAATAAAAGTTATGAAGAGTTAGTAATGGCTGTAGAAAATAAAATAGGGTGTGTAGTAGTGGATAATTTTTATGAACTTTCCTTACTACAAACAATTTGTCGGGAACATTCTTATTCCATGCCTATATTGTTACGAGTGACGCCTGGAATCGAGGCGCACACTCATGATTATATTTTAACTGGGCAGGAAGATTCTAAGTTTGGATTCGATATCCAGAGCGGACAGGCATTCGAAGCGATGAAGCAAGCTGAAGAAGCAGAAAACTTAGAACTATTAGGGATTCATTGTCATATCGGTTCGCAAATTTTTGAAACTACTGGATTTAAGCTTGCTGCTGAAAAACTGTTCGCAACATTGAAAGAGTGGAAAGAGCTAACAGGTTTTATGGCAAGTGTAGTAAATCTTGGTGGTGGATTTGGCATCCGTTATACAAGTGAAGATGACCCAATCCCTGTTTCTGTTTATGTAGAAGAAATAATTGCTGATGTACAGCAACATGTAAAAAATTTCAATTTGGAAATGCCTGAAATCTGGATTGAACCTGGACGTTCTCTTGTAGGAGATGCTGGGACAACTATTTATTCTGTAGGTTCAAAAAAAGAAATTCCTAACGTTCGAAATTACTTGTCCATTGATGGTGGTATGAGTGATAATATACGCCCAGCATTGTACCAAGCGAAGTATGAGGGAGTTCTAGCTAACAGAGTAAAGGATGAAGTGGAAGAAACAGTTTCCATTGCAGGTAAATGCTGTGAATCAGGTGATATGCTAATTTGGGACTTACCTTTACCGAGAGCGAATCATGAAGACTATTTGGCTGTATTTTGTACAGGAGCTTACGGTTATGCGATGGCGAATAATTACAATAGAATTACAAAGCCAGCAGTAGTTTTTGTGGAAAATGGCAATGCTCAACTAGTTGTGAAACGTGAAACGTTAGAAGACTTAACCCGTTTAGACTTACCTTTAAAATAAGTGCAAAAAGCCTCATTCATGATTAATGGATGAGGCTTTATTGTCGTTTGGGAAATTATACAAGTGGAAAGTTGTGGGTAACTACTAACTTTGAGTTGCTACGTCTAGCTCCTTTGGAAAAGGCCCTCGAGACATAAGTCAGTCACTTCCGGTGGACAAAGAGCGTCCACCTGCAGCGCCGCACCTTTCTTGTCGGGCCAGAGCGAGCCGCCTCCGCTTTTGTGTCTAGCTTTGGCGCTTAGGCCCTATCAAACTTCCTGTTCCGTCCGTACGATAAGTCAACATCGGCTCCTCCGTCGCCGTGTTTCCTTTATCACAACCGTAACAGTCCAGTTTGTACGGGCCTGAACGAAGCGCCTCCGCTTTTGTTCTGTGCGTTAAATCTAAAACCTGCGCTTTTGGAACGTCTAGCTTCGGGCGCTAGCGGCTCGAGGTCACAAGTCAATCCGTCCAGAAGGCCTTCTAGCCGGCTCGCCTTGTGCTTGTCGCCGCTGAACGAGCGCCCTCCGCATTTGTTTAACGTCGATGTTCGTATAAATCAATGGCACCTAAAACGATGTGTGCTAAACCGAAACCAAATATAGTATTTGCAACCATTTTGTTAGACCCTCGTCTCTACTTTAAGGCATAACCAGTAGCTGTTACTGCTGAACCTAACACAGTCGGAATTAAACCTTCGCGAACATTCATCATAGAAAGCCCTCCACATCGAAGTTAGTTGGTGTAGAAGCCACCAATACTTAATATCTCCCCATATTCATCACCTATGTATCAAAATCGTTTAAGAATGTTGGATTATCATACTCAAATATAGTAAAATAAGACCGTTACGTACTTAAAAAGAAATTTAGGAGGCTTATACATATGAAAAAAGCTAGTATTTTAATGGAAAATGGTGAAACGATTAAAATTGATCTTTTCCCAAATGAGGCACCAAAAACTGTCGAAAATTTTGAAAAGCTTGCAAAGGAAGGCTATTATGATGGATTAACATTTCACCGTGTAATTCCTGGTTTCGTTTCTCAAGGTGGTTGCCCACATGGTACTGGTACAGGTGGTCCTGGTTATACTATTCCTTGTGAGACAGAAGGGAACCCTCATAAACACGCACCAGGTTCATTATCTATGGCGCATGCTGGAAAAAATACAGGTGGAAGTCAATTTTTCATCGTACATGAATCTCAACCTCATTTAGATGGAGTGCATACTGTTTTCGGTCAAGTGACAGAAGGTTTAGAAACAGCACTTAAAATGAGAAATGGCGATGTAATGAAAGAAGTTAAAGTTTGGGACGAGGAATAAAGCTTTAACCATTTTCGGAGGTAAAATAGTGCAAAGAGCAAATTGGATATTGTTTTGGACTCTTCTTCTATTAGGACTTGGATGGGGATTTATTTACTGGTTATTTATTGTGTAACAAAAAAGGCGGCTTTGAGTCGCTTTTTTGTTTACATAAAAATATCAGAAATAATTGTTTTAATAAACTATTTTGAAAAGATTTTTTTAAACAGGACTAATTTGTTTTCATTTCAAAGTAATTTATGCTAATATAATAATAATTTCATATTAATATCCTTCGGGGGTGGGTGGAAATCCCTACCGGCGGTGATGAAACCTATTTGTTTCTTAGTCCGTGACCCAATTTTTTCTTGAAAAAATTGGTGGATCTGGTGAAAATCCAGAGCCGACAGTTAAAGTCTGGATGGGAGAAGGATGATGGACATTTCAGTTAAGTGAAAAAAATAGCACTTTAACTGATCTATTTGTCATGGACATTTTTATCTCTCTCAACATTTCGCCCTCTTGGATTTTATTCCAAGAGGGCTTTATTTTTTTAAAAAAATAGGTGGTGTTCTGATGAACGATGTACATTATATGAAGCTTGCCATATCTTTAGCTTCATCAGCGAAAGGGCAAACATCACCAAATCCTATTGTAGGTTCCGTCGTTGTAAAAAATGGTGAAATTGTTGGATTTGGTGCTCATTTAAAAGCAGGAGAGCCGCATGCAGAAGTACACGCATTAAAAATGGCAGGTGATAAAGCGGAAGGTGCGACTGTATATGTAACGTTAGAGCCTTGTAGCCATTACGGTAAAACGCCTCCATGTGCTGAACTATTAATCGAAAAAAAAGTTAGTCGCGTTGTGATTGCGAGTGTAGATCCTAACCCACTTGTAGCAGGTAAAGGGATTAAAATGTTGAAGGACGCTGGGATTATTGTTGAAGCAGGTGTCGAGGAAGAGAGTGCTCTTGCCTTAAATGAAGTATTCTTTCACTATATCCAAACAAACCGTCCCTTCGTCACATTAAAAACTGGGGTAAGTTTAGATGGTAAAACGGCGACTGTTACCGGTGAAAGTAAATGGATTACAAGTCCAGAAGCAAGATTAGATGCTCACGAGTACCGTCACCAGCATGATGCTATTTTAGTAGGAGTTGGGACAGTTAAAGGGGATGACCCGAGTTTAACAACCCGTCTACCTGCTGGTGGTAAAAATCCAATTAGGATTATACTGGATAATCATTTGAATACTCCTCTAAGCGCTAAAGTTGTTAATGATAAGGAAGCACCTACGTGGATAGTGACAAGTAACACTGTTGCAAAAGAGAAATTAGAACTTTTTCAAAACAAGCCAGTTGAAATTATTTCGTTGCCTACCGAGAAGGTTGAAATAGACTTGCTACTCGAGGAGCTTGGGTCTCGGAAAATAACTTCCCTGTTCGTAGAAGGGGGAGCAACGGTAAATGGTAGCTTTGTTCAAGCGAATGCCGTAAATCAATTTGTAACATATATAGCACCAAAACTTATTGGCGGTAAGTTGGCACCAACTTCTGTTGGGGGACTAGGAATAGAGTCAATGGACGATATTGTTCAATTACAAATAAATGAAGTAAAACAAATTGGATCAGATGTAAAGATAGTTGCCGTACCGCTTCGTAATAAGGAGGTCTAACTTATGTTTACTGGAATAATTGAAGAGATAGGCACAATTAAAAAAATGACCCGCGGTCAAGAAGCGATCGTCCTTTCCATAGAGGCGAAAAAAATACTAGAAGATGTCCAACTAGGAGACAGTATTAGTGTAAACGGTGTATGTTTAACAGTAACTTCTTTCCAAACGAACGAATTTACTGTAGATGTAATGCCAGAAACAGTTCGTGCAACATCACTACAAAAACTTGGAAATGGTTCAAAAGTTAACTTAGAAAGGGCCATGCAAGCAAAAGGCCGTTTCGGTGGACATTTTGTAAGTGGGCATGTTGATGGTTTAGGAACAATTATAAAAAAAGAACCTGTTTCTAATGCTATATATTACACAATTGAAGTTAGTGAAAATTTGCATTCATACATGATGCTAAAAGGTTCCGTAACGGTCGATGGAACGAGCTTGACGATATTTGATGTTGGAACTAACACATTTACGATATCATTGATTCCACATACGTTAAGTGAAACAATTATTGGTGCAAAAGGTAAGGGAGATATCGTTAATATAGAGTGCGATATGCTCGCAAAATATATAGAACATTTTCTTCATAATAGAAATAGTTATAACGTACGAAAAAGCAATATAACTACTTCGTTTTTAGAGGAGCACGGCTATAAATAGGAGGTTCGTATGTATGAGTGAAAATTTCCATTCTATTGAAGAGGCATTAGAAGATTTAAAAAATGGAAAAGTTATCATCGTAGTAGATGATGAAGACCGTGAAAATGAAGGTGATTTTGTGTCTCTGGCAGAGTACACAACACCAGAAGTTATTAACTTTATGGCTACGCACGGTCGTGGATTAATCTGTGTTCCAGTATCAGAAGAAATAGCGGAAAAGTTAAATTTAGTACCGATGGTGACTCATAATACAGATCCGCACGGGACAGCATTTACTGTTAGTATTGATCATAAAACAACAACAACTGGAATTAGCGCGTTTGAACGATCTACCACCGTGTTAGAAATTCTTTCACCAGAGGCAAAAGCTTCTGATTTTAAACGTCCCGGTCATATATTTCCATTAGTAGCTAAAAGTGGTGGAGTTCTTCGACGTGCTGGTCATACGGAAGCTGCCGTAGATTTAGCGCTATTATGTGGTAGCCAACCTGCTGGAGTTATTTGTGAAATCATGAATGAAGATGGTACGATGGCTAGAGTACCTGAGTTACAAAAGATTTCTAAAGCATACGATTTGAAAATGATCACGATTAAAGATTTAATCCAATATCGCAATCAAAAAGATAAATTAATTAAAAGAGAAGTAGAAATAAATTTACCTACCGAGTTTGGTGATTTCAAAGCAATCGGGTACTCCAACATTATTGACGGTAAAGAGCATGTAGCGCTAGTAAAAGGTGAAATTAGTGCAGATGAACCTACTATGGTGCGTGTTCACTCTGAATGCTTAACTGGTGATGTTTTCGGTTCAAACCGTTGTGATTGTGGCCCTCAATTGCATGCAGCACTTTCACAAATTGAAAAAGAAGGAAAAGGAATTCTTCTTTATATGAGGCAAGAAGGAAGAGGCATCGGCTTATTAAATAAACTGCGTGCTTACAAATTGCAAGAAGAAGGATACGACACAGTTGAAGCGAATGAAAAACTAGGGTTTGCTCCGGACCTTCGTGATTATGGTATTGGAGCCCAAATATTACGAGACTTAGGTGTAGTGAAAATGAATTTATTAACTAACAACCCTCGTAAAATAACGGGATTAAAAGGATACGGGTTAGAAGTTGTAGAAAGAATACCAATTCAAATCCAAACTAACAACGATAATGAAAATTACTTGAAAACGAAGCATAGCAAACTAGGTCATATGCTTCATTTTTAAACATGGTATTTGAAAGATGTACTAGTAAATAAATTAAAATTTAATAACTATTTGGAGGAATATAAAATGAGTAAAATTTTTGAAGGAAATGTAGTAGGATCAGGCTTAAAAATTGCGATCGTTGTAGGGAGATTCAATGAGTTTATTACGGGCAAGTTATTAGACGGTGCTCAAGATGCTTTAAAAAGACACGGAGTAGCACAAGAAGATGTAGATGTTGCTTGGGTACCTGGAGCATTCGAAATCCCTTTAGTAGCAAAAAAATTAGCAGATTCTAAAAAATATGATGCGGTAATTACGCTCGGTACTGTCATTCGTGGTGCTACTCCTCACTTTGATTTCGTATGTAATGAAACTGCAAAAGGAGTTGCCGCTGCATCATTACAATCTGGTATACCAGTAATCTTTGGTGTCATTACGACAGAAACAATTGAACAAGCGATTGAGAGAGCTGGTACGAAAGCTGGAAATAAAGGATGGGAAGCTGCTGCATCTGCAATTGAGATGGCTAATTTATTAAGACAAATATAGTAAATTGTTAAAAAGGGTATACAATACCTCTTTAATTGGTTAAAATGTATATTTAGTAGTGTACATGTAAAATAATATGGCATATACTATAACCAATAACTGGATATTCACATAAAATGGAAGCTAACCAATAAAGAGGGATATTTTATGTTAATTAAATATAAGAAAACATATGAAAAAATTGCAATGGGGCTAATGTCTTTTATGCCAACAGAAAAAGACTTGAAGCAGCTTCAGCAAACAATGAAAGAATATGAAGAAAATGATGATTGGCAACTCTATCTTTGGAAAGAAGAGGATGTTATCGGTGTTATTGGCACGGTAGATAAAGAAGATATAATGGAAATACAGCATATTAGTGTTAACCCATCACACCGACATCAAGGTATAGGCAAAAAAATGGTTCATGCCCTTAAAGAGGCATGCCCTTTGAAACAAGTAAAAGCAAATGAGCACACAGCAGCTTTTATCGAACGTTGTGACTTAGATTAATAAGTAGGAATAAAACAGATTAGGTGTATAGTAAAAAGGTTCCTTTCCATCGGAGAGGAACCTTTTCTTTCTTAACTATTGTTTTTTCGTTTGTTTAATTCTTCTTTCCTAGTTTCTATCACATCTGAACGATCTCTTAAAGTATGCTTATTTACTAAAAATTCGTTTGATAAATCGCTTGCTCTACCCCAACTAAGGTTTTGTTTTTCCGCCATCTCGTTACAAATTTGCAATAAATTATCGTCTTTAATAGGTAAGTTAATGCTCTCGTATTGAATTTTATTTTCTATTTTTTGTAAATGTTCTCGTAAAGTTTCTATTAATAGCTTACTGTCGAGCCCGAGTTTTTCTATTTCTTTGCTTTTCTTTGATAAGTTTATAATAGCATTATTCATCATTTTTTTTGCCCCATTAAAGTTTCCGCGGCGGTGATGGTACAAAGAAACTGCAATTTGAATTAATCCCACCCAATGATCATCTCTACTATGATTTGGTTGCTCTTTCCAAAATTCTTCAAGTACTTCGTGACATTCGAAATAATCTCTTAAACAATGAAAGTAAAAAAGATATTCAGTATAATCTTTTGGATACAACTTGTTCATCTCCCTTTACATATAAAAATGGAATTTAGTGGATAAGAATACAGGTTATTCAGTACATATCCTTATATTATGTATACTTTATTTTACCATAACGGAATAATTACTATAAAATATGAATGGAATTGTTTATACTAATGTTTAGCGTACTAAGAAGACAAGGATGACAATGATGATAGAATATAATGTAAAAATTGATGCGTTTGAAGGCCCATTAGATTTATTATTACATTTAATAAATCGACTAGAAATAGATATATATGATATTCCTGTTGCGAAAATTACAGAACAATATTTACTATACATCCATGCGATGAAGGAATTACAGCTGGATGTAGCTAGTGAATATTTAGTTATGGCTGCAACATTGTTAGAAATAAAAAGTAAAATGCTTCTTCCGAAAAAAGAGGAAGAATTATTTGATAACGGCGAAGAGTTTACGGACTATGAAGAAGATCCTCGTGATGAGCTAATGAATAAACTAATTGAGTATAGAAAATATAAAGAAGCTGCGGAAGAGTTGAAGGAATTAGAGCAAGAACGGAATTATTATTATACAAAACCACCGAGTGATTTAAGCGAATTTACAAAATCAATAAGTACCGACGATATTAAACTAGATGTGTCTCTATACGATATGCTAGGTGCATTTCAAAAGCTATTAAAAAGAAAGAAATTGCAAAAACCGTTACAAACTAGAGTGACAAGACAGGAAATTCCAATAGAAAGACGTATGAGTGAATTACTTAATAACTTAAAGCGTGTTAAAGGAAAAACACATTTTTTTGATTTATTTCCTGAACCGAATAAAGAATACATCGTCGTTACTTTTTTAGCGATATTAGAATTGTTGAAAAAGAACGAGATTATTTTAGAACAACAAAATAACTTTGAAGATATTTATGTTTCGTACAATGAAAGAGGAAGTGGAATAATTGGAACTTATTAATTGGAAAGCGATATTAGAAGGCTTATTATTTGCTGCGGGAGATGAAGGACTTACGCTAAAACAAATAATGACTGTGTTAGAAGTGGATGAAGTAGTTGCTCAAAATATCATTCTTGAATTAAAGGATGAATATGAGAAGGAAAACAGAGGAATCCATTTAACAGTGTTGGCTGGAACGTATCAATTGACAACTAAAAAAGACCATGCCCCATATTTAAAAAGGTTAGTGGAAACACCTTCATCTACAAGTTTATCGCAAGCTGCTTTAGAAACGTTAGCAATTATCGCGTATAAACAACCTATAACTAGAGCTGAAATTGAAGATCTACGTGGGGTGAAAACGGAACGTCCGTTACAAACATTAGTTGCGAAAGCATTAATTAAAGAAGTAGGACGTTCAGAAGGAACTGGTAGAGCAATCCTCTACGGTACTACAAAGGAATTTTTAGAACATTTTGGACTAAAGGATTTGAAAGAATTACCAGAATTAAAATCACTGTCTGAAGAGGATGCAGAAATAGAAGCAGATCTTTTCTTCGAGAAGTTTCAAGAAACTTTCGATTCATGATTAAACTTATTGAAAATTATGATAAAATGATTATAATGTAAGATTTGACATAAGTTTAGGAGTGAAAACATGATTATTAAGGAATGTCGAGGTTTTGAATTAGAAAAAGCTAAGCCAAACACATCTGAAGATTTTTTTAATCAATCCGAGATAACGTTTATAGAAAACGGAACAGAAAAGAAGTTTAACGTATTGTATGTTCGTTATTTTGAAGAATCATTTTCACAAATCCTCTCTTTAGGGTATGAAAATAACCCTCTGTTTAAAGTTGGTGATAGAGAGGTCGAATTAAAAGATATTGTAGCTTTAACATGTTTAATTAAAAACCCTAGCTTTAAAGAGAGAAAAAGATTGTATATTAATACGAAGGAAGATTTTGCATCCTATTTTGAACAAGTTAATGTTCAAAAATTAAAAGAAGTGATAGAAGCAATTGAATTAAACGGTTCTTATACTGTTAAGTCTCCGTTATATTTTATTAATGAAGCAGTTTCATAATAAAAAAAGATTCATAGAAAGTATATTACATAAGTAAATATTACTATTATACTGTTTTGGAGGGTTTATATAAATGGCGAACTCGATAGTTAAGTCTCAAACACAACAGGTGGAGCGTTTCTTAATGGAAACAGTAGAAAACTTAAACACATTTTTAAATAATACAACAGTTCCTACGTTGCTAAAAGAAACGGAAGCTTCTCAACCATATGTGGAACTACTTTTGGCAAATATGAGACGTCTTGCTGTGTTTTGTGATGAAGGGCATCAAGCGTGTCGGGTCATAATAAAAGAAAATCCGTTTCGTAAGGCTGCAGCTGAAAAGATTTTATACTCGATTTATCATCAATGTATTGAAGAGTTCTTCTCTCCGAAAAATGATGCTTGGTACGAGGATAGTCGTGCTGCCTATACTGGAAAGAATGCGATAAAATTTCATGAAGCACCACCTGAATCAATCCAAAAGCTAGTACAAACATTAGAAAGTGGATTCCAAGCGATAAGAGAGGAATTAGAATACTACGAAACCGACTATCGAACAAAAATGATACAGAGTCAATAAATGCTAAAACACTTCTGCAGATTTGGGTAGAAGTGTTTTTTTACAGTTAAATAGATATTGATAGGTAGTATTGCTAAATGCAATCGTTTAATTAAATGGAATACATCTACGCTTTTGTAACGAGGCGAGGCTTTTTATTGTGCATGTAAAGATAGTTATATAGTTATTAAAGGAGTGTTAGATTTATGGATAGACTGAAACAAATGGAAAAAGTGGAGGTAGTGGAACAACTTAGTGTACTATTTTTTTTCGTTTTCATATTAGCTCTGAATTGGTACATAATTAAAAAAATGAAAGGTAAAAAGCAGTTCATATTATCTGGGGTGGCAATAATGCTATTATTAACTCCATTCATATATTTTTCATCAGCCATTACAATTGGAGTACTAGTGGGAGACGGATTTGCAGGTGGTGCAGGAGGCCTTATATTTGGCTTAATTACTTTCATTAACGGGGCTGCATACCTTGTTAAAGGATTAATACAAAAAACGTAAAAACTTTTTAGCAATAAATTAATTTATGAATAGCTTACCAATTTTCAACACTTAGAGCCTAGCCAATGCATAGTATATCGAGATGATGTTATTGGGAGGGGTAGCGTTGGATAAACAAATCCAAGAAACATATTTTCAATACCTAGATGATATTAAAGACTGGTGCAAAGAAATATTATTTACGAACGATGCAGCTAGAACGTGGTGGAGATCCGAAACCGAAAGATTATTAGACACCGTTCAAGAGCTACAGTATAAAGACATGATTTTCAGTGATGATATAGCATTAATCGAACATAAAGTAGAAGAAATTACGAATCAACTTCAATTAAATGTACAAGAAAGAAGAAGAAGTGACCAAGTACCAATAGGCGGACATAAATTGCCACCACTACCGTACAGCTATAACGCATTAGAACCTTATATTTCTAGAGAGATAATGGAACTTCATCATACAAAACACCATAAAAGCTATGTTGATGGTTTAAATAAAGCGGAATTAAAAATGAAAGAAGCCAGAGAAACAAATGATTTTGAATTAATAAAGCACTGGGAAAGAGAAGCTGCCTTCCATGGATCTGGACATTATTTACACACAATGTTTTGGGATAATATGTCCCCTAGAGGTGGAGGTCAACCGAGTGGCCCATTAATGAGAAAGATTACCGAGGATTTTGGTAGTTTTGAAAAGTTTAAAAAACATTTCACCGAAGCTGCTGACAAAGTGGAAGGCGTAGGTTGGGCTATTTTAGTGTGGGCACCAAGGCCAATAAGATTAGAAATATTACAAACTGAAAAACAACAACTATTTACCCAGTGGGACACAATACCATTACTAGGATTAGATGTATGGGAACATGCATACTACCTACAATATAAGGCTGATCGAAAGGATTATATTAATAATTGGTGGAATGTCGTTAATTGGAAAGATGTGGAGAGACGATATCAAGAAGCATCAAAAATACGTTGGTAAAAAGAAGGGGTTACTTGACTCCTTCTTTTTTTGTCGCTCCTAATAGGTTAACCTATACTATTCTCTTTGCTTTCACCTAATGGAATATTACATTATTCCTCTATGTTTTGTGTAAAAAATGTTCATATTGGGACATGTTATGCATAAACTTTGCTAGTAAGAAGACATTTCCTGTGGTGCGAAG
Source organism: Sutcliffiella cohnii (assembly GCF_002250055.1). Classification (NCBI taxonomy): domain Bacteria; kingdom Bacillati; phylum Bacillota; class Bacilli; order Caryophanales; family Bacillaceae; genus Sutcliffiella; species Sutcliffiella cohnii. The sequence goes on along the minus strand of NZ_CP018866.1, from coordinate 2,794,514 downwards.
CTAACAAAGTTTTGTTGTTTTAAACGAAAGGTAATTGAAGTGATCAACATACAATCTGTGCTTCCATTAGAGAACATACGTAAGGACGGGGGAACCAATATGTTTGTAGCAAAACATAAGCTCATCATTTCTATTATTTTATGCTTTTTTATAGCGAGTTATATACTTGCGGGGGTTAAAAATGTACAGGCTAATCCAATTGGGGTAAGCGCAAGAAATGCGGTGCTAATAGAACAAGAGAGTGGGAGAATTATTTTTGAAAAGGATGCTCATGATAAACAACGAATTGCCAGTATTACAAAAGTAATGACTGCGATCCTTGCTATTGAATCCGGAAAATTAGATGAAATGGTCACTGTCAGTAATAAAGCTTCAGGAACAGAAGGATCTTCGCTCTATTTACAAGTTGGGGAAAAAATGAAACTGGAAGATTTAGTATATGGACTTATGTTACGCTCTGGTAATGATGCTGCGGTTGCGATAGCAGAACATGTAGGTGGAAGTTTGGAAGGTTTTGTTTTCTTAATGAATGAGAAAGCAGCGGAGATTGGAATGAGAAATACAGAGTTTGCTAATCCACACGGTTTAGATGATCATGAAAATCATTATTCAACAGCGTATGATATGGCGTTATTAACCCGGTATGCAATGAATAGTGAAGAATTCCAACAAATAAGTGGAACTAAAGTACATCGTGCCCCTGGACCGCCGGGTGAAAGGTGGGACCGTAGTTGGACGAATAAACATCGTTTAGTTACTGGCATGTATAGTTACGCAACAGGTGGTAAGACAGGTTTTACGAAAAGAGCAAAAAGAACGTTAATAACGACAGCATCTAAAGATAACATGAAATTAATTGCGGTTACTCTTCACGGGCCAGATGATTGGAACGATCATATTTACATGTTTAATCGAGCATTCCAAGACTATGAACTATACAATCTACTATCGAAAGGTACACTGAAAACGGTTAAAGAACCGTTTTATAAAAACAAAGTTAAAATCAATCGGGATGTTTTATATCCTCTTACGTCTAAAGAACGAGAACATTTGAAATTAAATATATCGTTATTAAAACCTGAAGATACTTGGGAAAATCATGAAAATATTCCTAACATTGTTGGGGAAGTATCTATCGTTGTAGGAGATGAATTACTAGCAGAAGTGCCAATTTATATCGATAAGTCCAAATATAATAATGAGAGCTTTTGGTCAAAGTTCAAAAATATATTCACTATTTTCGTAGGAGCAAACTACTATGATTAATATTATTTGGGTGCTAATGACCGTAGTTGGTATTGTTTTTGCAATGTTTAATGGAACGATGGCTCAAGTGAATGAAGCTGTTTTTCAAGGAGCAAAAGAAGCGGTTACGATTTGTATTGGTTTCATTAGTATTCTTGTTTTTTGGCTAGGATTAATGAGAATTGCCCAAGATGCTGGGTTATTAGAAAAATTGGCATTACTCTTTAAGCCGATAGTCAAAAGGCTATTTCCAGAAGTGCCGAGTGATCATCCGGCTATGGGGTATATGCTTTCAAATATGATAGCGAACCTTTTTGGTTTAGGGAATGCAGCGACGCCGATGGGAATAAAGGCGATGGAGCAACTAAAAGTACTGAACGGTGGAAGTGTTGAAGCGAGTCGTTCGATGATAACATTTTTAGTAATTAATACGTCAAGCTTAACGTTAATACCTACCACTGTAATTGCTATTCGCATGACATACGATTCTGCAGCACCAACTGAAATAGTAGGTACAACGTTATTAGCAACACTATGTTCAACGTTAGCGGCAATCGGAATTGATCGCTTCTTTTATTATCGACGTTCAAAAAAAGGGGTGAAATAAATGGAAGTCATTTCGGTCATCTCTTTATGGTTAATACCAGGAATTATCGGTTTTATTCTTTTATATGGAACGTATAAAAAAGTTCCAACGTATGAATCATTCGTTGAAGGTGGTAAAGAAGGGATAAAAATTGCTGTATCTATCATTCCTTTTTTAGTTGGAATGCTTGTCGCTATCTCCATCTTCCGAGCATCTGGTGCGTTGGACTTTTTAATCGATATTCTTAGACCGGCGTTACAAGCGATTGGAATTCCTGCTGAAATTGTGCCGCTTGCGCTTATACGTCCAATCTCTGGAACAGCTGCTCTAGGTATGACAACAGATTTGATTGCAACCTATGGACCCGACTCTTTTATAGGTAGACTAGCTTCGACGCTACAAGGGAGTACAGACACTACCTTCTATGTACTAACTGTTTATTTCGGAGCCGTAGGTATTAAAAAGATGGGTGATGCCTTAAAAGTTGGATTATTAGCTGATATTGTTGGGATCGTCGTAGCAATAATTGTCGTAACAATATTTTTCGGAGTATTGTGATAAACCTTAGATAAAACACTAACGTTCTTCGTTAGTGTTTTTTGTCATATACCAGAATTTATAATATATAGAAGTGTGTTGTTATGTTCATCTCTGTTGCGTTTGCCATATTTAACTGCCCTTTTCACCTAATTTTATTCACCCATGGGCATGAAATTAGTTGATTATGTTTTCAAAATAATATAAGAATATTAGTTTAGAATCGTGAGTGGAAGCGGAAGGTGCGAGACTCCAGCGGGAGGAAGAGGGAAGGCCGAGACCCCACAGGCGCAGCCTAGGAGGCTTGGCTCCCTCCCCGCGGAAAGCGAGTACCTGCAGCGAAGTGAAACGGACTAACTTAATCGTGTAAGCTAACTTTAGTATAATCAATCTATGGTGCCTATAATTTAATGTATTATAAGGGTGAAATAAAACACCTAACTTATAAAATATCTAAAAAGTATGTTACTTTCCATAATAGTTATAGTACGTTATAATAAAATATTGTGAAAAATGGCTATCATATAAGTAGGTAACTTAACCGATTAGGTTATGGAATATAATGAGGTGAAATAATGGAACGTTTACAAAAAGTTATTGCCCATTCGGGAATAGCGTCTAGAAGAAAAGCGGAACAATTAATTCAAGAAGGAAAAGTAACAGTTAACGGGAAAGTAGTTTCCGAACTAGGAGTAAAAGTAAATCGAAATGATAAAGTAGAAGTTGAAGGTATACCAGTACATAGAGAAGAACCAGTATACTACCTACTATATAAGCCGAGAGGTGTTATTTCGAGTGTAAGTGATGACAAAGGGAGGAAGGTAGTTACAGACTTTTTTCCTTTCATTGAGGAAAGAATTTACCCTGTAGGCCGTCTAGACTATGATACATCCGGGTTATTAATTATGACAAATGATGGAGAGTTTGCCAATAGTTTAATGCACCCTAAATATGAAGTAGATAAACTGTATATCGCAAAGGTAAAAGGTATTCCTACCCGCGAAGCAATAAAAAAGTTAGAAAGAGGAATAGTCCTTGAAGACGGAAAAACTGCTCCAGCAGTTGTGAAATTAGTTTCTATGGATAAGAAAAAGCAAACAGCTATATATGAAATGACCATTCGTGAAGGAAGAAATCGTCAAGTACGACGTATGTTCGAAGCAATAGGTCATCCTGTGTTAAAACTAAGAAGAGAACGGTATGCACATTTAACATTACAAGGTTTACAACCAGGCGAATACCGAGAATTAACACCTCATGAAGTTAAACAACTTAGAGTATTAGCTACGACGAAACAAAAAAGATAATGAATTTTAACCCTTGTTCAAAAAGCGCTTTGATTGACATACTTGCTTTGCTTATATAGTGTAAAAGGTAAGGTGGGGCAATGCTTCCCACCTTGATTTTGTTTAATCTGTCATAAAGAATTCATAATCTATCCACTATGTAAAAAGTGATAAATGTTATAATAGCGTAGAAAATTATAAGGATAGGAGATTTTTGAAGAATGAATAAGAAAAATAGATTTTTTATGCGTTCAACTATTCTAGTTCTCCTGTTAGCGGCATTAACTTATACAATTTACACTAACTTTTTTCATACGAGAGCGTTAGTTAATGTTGGGGATACAGCTCCTGATTTTGCATTAAAAGATTTAGAAGGAAATACTTTTCAGCTTTCAGACTATAGAGGGAAAGGAGTATTTCTAAATTTTTGGGGAACTTGGTGTCCACCATGTGAAAAAGAAATGCCCTACATGGAGAATCAGTATCAATTCTATCAAGATAAAGGAGTGGAAATAATCGCCGTGAACATTCAAGAAACGGATGTTGCAGTGCGAAGTTTCCGCGATCGTTATGGGTTAACATTTCCTATTCCTATTGATAAAACAGGACAAGTGAGACAAGCATACGGTATAAAACCAATTCCTACTACTTTTCTTATTGATGAAAATGGTGAAGTTGTGAAAATTATTACAACTGGCATGACTGAAAGAATGGTGCAAGAGAGTATGGAGTTAATCTTACCGAACAATCAATAAGGAGAAATTCATATGAATGAAATGAAATGTGAGTGTGGACATGTAAATCCACACGGTACAATTTTATGTGAAGCTTGTGGAAAACCGACAGAAAATGAAAAAACTAAAACTAAACTTTTAGACATGACTTACGAAGGAAGTGCTAGAAGGTCCCAAACTTATAATAAAACGATTGTTGATAAAATTTGGAACTTTTTCTCTTCTGTAAAAGTTGGAGTTTGGTTAATTGTTATTACTTTAATAGCTTCATCATTCGGAACCATTTTCCCACAAGAAATGTACATACCGCCAACGATGGCTGCAAGTGAATATTACGAAATGGAACACGGTTTTTTCGGTAAATTGTATTATACGTTAGGATTTCACAATTTATATAGTTCATGGTGGTACTTAATACTTGTAGCATCTATTGGAATTTCCTTAGTCATTTGTAGTTTAGACCGTGTTATTCCACTGTATAAAGCTTTAAAAAATCAAAGAGTAACGAGGCATGATAGTTTTTTAACTAGACAACGTGTTTTCGGTAAAACTACTGTTGAAATTCATGATGATGAGATTGCTATAGTTAAAGCAGGGTTAAAAAAACGAGGATATAATATTCGTGAAGAAAACGGTAACATATTAGCAGAAAAAGGCCGTTTCTCGAGATGGGGTCCTTATGTCAACCATATTGGATTAATTATTTTTTTAGCCGCAGCAATATTAAGATCCGTCCCTGGAATGTACCTTGATGAAGTATTGTGGGTAAGAGAAGGTGAATTATTATCGATTCCTGGTACAGACGGTCAGTATTATTTAGAAAATGAAAGTTTCTTACTGGAAGTTTATGATTCGGAATCTACGGATGAAGTGTTCAATCAAGCAATTGAACGTGCCGGAAATGGTATGCTAGTTTCCAATTATCAAACAAATGCAGTATTATATGAAAGAGTAGGGGACATTGTTCACGGTGCTGAACCGGAATTAAGTGTAGTAAAAGAACATGCCATTAGAGTTAACGAACCATTAAAACATGATTCTTTCGGAATATACCAAGTAGACTTTAAATTAAATGAATTTAAAACGATGTCATTTAATCTATTGAATAAAGAAACAAATGAAAATTTTGGAACAATTACAGTAGATTTAACAAAACCTGAAACATTATATGATTTAGGTGACGGTTATTCTGTCCAAATCGTAAACTATTTTCCTGACTTCTTTTTAAACGAAGGGGAACCAGGAACTAGAACAAGAGTGCCGAATAATCCAGCATTCGTATTCCGAATGATAACTCCAGATAAACCAAAGGGAGAAATAAGCTTAGTCGCAATTCAGCAAAATTTAGAACCAGAAGGTAATAACGAATATCGCATGGCTTTTGCAGGATTAGAAACTAGAAATGCAGCTGGACTTACCGTTCGTGTTGATCATACACTTTGGATTTTTGGTTTAGGTGGAACTATATTTATGATTGGTGTTATTCAAGGGATGTATTGGAATCACCGCCGTGTATGGGTAAAACGAAATGGGAATGAAGTGTGGCTTGCCGCACATACGAATAAAAACTGGTTTGGTCTGAAGAAAGATATTTCTAAGGCGTTGGAGCATTCAAAAATTTCAATACCTATTGACCAAACAGAAGAAGAAAAGAATTCAGAAAATGATAAAACTTAATTTAAAAGGGTGATTACTATGGCACAGTTAAGTGGTAACTTGCTATATGCAGCATTTCTTCTATATCTGATAGGTACCGCTTTCTTCGGTGGAGCTTTAAAATCGAAAGAAGGAAGCAAATGGTCAAAATTAGCCATTTCTATTACGATTGTGGGATTTGTTGCTCATTTAGGATATTTTATAACAAGATGGATTGCTGGAGGACATGCTCCTGTTAGTAACTTATATGAATTTACTACATTTTTTGGGATGACGATTGTTCTTGCATTCATCGTACTTTACTTTATTTATAAAACAAGTACATTAGGATTATTTGCATTACCAATTGCTTTAATACTAATTGCATTTGCAAGTATGTTTCCGTCCGATATAACTCCTTTAATTCCAGCATTGCAATCTCATTGGTTACCGATTCACGTTATTACAACGAGTTTAGGAATTGCAATACTAGGAATGAGCTTCGTAGCTGGACTAATTTATTTAATAAAAGTAGTGGATTACAGTAAAAAAGGAAAAAAACCTTTTTGGCTTGAATTTTCATTATTTACGCTTGTTGTATTTATTGGTTTTGTTGTTATTACGGTTATTTTTAGTTCGATGGATTATGAAGCAAACTTCAAATATATTGATAAACGTGGAGCAGAGGCAACGGTTGAATACGTGCTTCCTCCGTTAGTTGGTCCAAACCAAGGGGAATTACTTACAGAAGATAGAATGAACCCTCTTGTAAGTTTACCAGCTATTATTCATACACAAAAATTGAATACAGTTATTTGGTCTATTATTACAGGAGCTATTTTATATGTACTTATAAGATTATTATTTAGAAAACCTCTAGGAGTTTTACTAAAACCAGCAGTAAGAAGAGTAAACCTTGATGTTGCAGACGAAATTGGTTATCGCTCTGTTGCTATAGGTTTCCCAGTTTTTACACTAGGCGGATTAATCTTTGCTATGATTTGGGCTCAAATTGCATGGACTAGATTTTGGGGTTGGGACCCGAAAGAAGTTTGGGCATTGATCACATGGCTATTTTATGCAGCATATCTACACTTACGTATTGGAAAAGGCTGGCACGGAGAAAAATCGGCTTGGCTTGCCTTAGTTGGATTTGCTATTATTATGTTTAACTTAATTGGAGTAAACTTAATTATTGCCGGACTACACTCTTACGCGATGTAGATTAAACTGATTAGATGAATAATTTCATAAGCCTTCACATCATATGTGGAGGCTTACATTAATATAAGGATAATTTACTCAAGCACTGACTTTGCTAGACGTTGTGAAGAAATATTAGATACAATAGGAAAGAGTACTTAATGATACGGAACTAGTATGAAAATTAGGAGGATGGAAAGATGGAACAAGAGTATAAAATATTAGTAGTCGATGATGAAGAACGAATTCGTCGACTTTTGAAAATGTATCTAGAAAGAGAAAATTATGTAATCGAAGAAGCAGATAATGGTGAGGACGCATTATCGTTAGCTTTAGAGAATGATTATGACGTTATATTACTAGACCTTATGATGCCAGGAATGGACGGCATGGAAGTTTGTAAAGAATTGCGAGAGAAAAAAGCAACACCAGTAATTATGTTAACTGCTAAAGGAGAAGAAGCAAATCGTGTTCAAGGTTTTGAAGTTGGTACGGACGATTATATCGTTAAACCGTTCAGCCCACGTGAGGTAGTGCTTAGAGTTAAAGCGCTTTTACGCCGCGCGTCATCAACAAGCTTTTTAAATACAGAAACATCTTCAAAAGATATTATTGTATACCCTCATTTAACAATAGATAATGATGCACATAGAGTAAGTGCTGACGGAAAAGATGTTAACTTAACCCCTAAAGAGTACGAGCTTTTATATTTTTTAGCAAAATCACCGGACAAAGTTTTTGATCGAGAGCAACTATTAAAGGAAGTTTGGCAATATGAGTTCTTTGGTGATTTACGTACAGTAGATACTCATGTAAAGAGGTTAAGAGAAAAATTAAATAAAGTATCCGAACATGCAGCAAAAATGATTGTTACAGTTTGGGGTGTAGGTTATAAGTTTGAGGCTGGCAATGAGTCATGATTTGGAAAAGTGTTGTAGGTAAGCTTTGGCTTACCATTTTACTTCTTTTTACGTTTGTATTATTTATTTTAACAATATTGTTATTAGAGTTTTTCGAGAACTACCATGTAAATGAGGCGGAAAGAGAATTAACACAGTTAGGTAGAAAAATATCGATGATTGTAGAGGAACATGAAGATTTTGAACTGGCAAAATCAATTGCTTGGCAACTTGCGGATGATGTTTCTCGAGTAATTATTTTTTCAGACAAGGATCATTACTGGCATTCCCCAACAGATGAGACAGATGCTGTTTTACCTAGCGAATTTTTCCGAGAAGATGAGGAACTTTCCCAAGTTTTCCTTGATCATACAATTGTAACGAAAAAATCATACTCACCCGATTTAGATTCTGAATCAGAAGCTTTTGGAGAAATGATGATTGTTGGTACCCCACTTCATATTGATGGTGTAGAAGATGGCGCAGTTTATATGTACCAATCGTTAACAGCGATTAAAGAAACGACGAACCAAACAACACAACTTATTTTAATATCCGCGGGGATTGCTATTTTCCTTACAACCATTTTTGCGTTTTTCTTAATATCAAGAGTAACCTCGCCATTAAGGAAAATGAGGGAGGCTGCTTTTGAAGTAGCGAGAGGTAAGTTTGACACGAAAGTTCCGATCTTAACGTATGATGAAATCGGTGAACTTGCGATGGCGTTTAATCAAATGGGAAGACAATTAAAGTTTAACTTAAATGCACTTAATCAAGAAAAAGAACATTTGGCAAACATATTAAGTAGTATGGCAGATGGAGTAATAACGCTAAATCGTGATGGGACAATATTAATAACGAATCCGCCTGCTGAACGTTTCTTGCAAGCATGGTTTTACCAAGAAGGTAGTGATACGCGGGAACAATTACCTCATGAAATAAAAGAGATGTTTCAACGGGTCGTCAACTTTGAAAGAGAGCAAAGTATGGAACTTACCTACCAGGGGAGAACTTGGGTAATCGTCATGAGTCCTTTATATAATAATACCCACGTGCGTGGTGCAGTAGCTGTCATTCGTGATATGACGGAAGAAAGACGTTTAGATAAATTAAGAGAAGGATTTATCGCTAACGTTTCTCACGAGTTACGTACGCCAATTTCAATGCTTCAAGGATATAGTGAAGCAATAGTGGATGATATTGCTGGTAGCGAAGAAGAAAAGAAAGAACTTGCCTCCGTTATTTATGATGAGTCACTTCGTATGGGGAGGTTAGTAAATGACCTACTTGATTTAGCTAGATTAGAGTCTGGACATAGCACCGTGAACAGGGAACAAGTTGAAGTGGAAGAGTTTTTTGATAAAATGATTCGAAAGTTTCATGGTCTTGCTAAAGAGAAAATGGTAGATCTTCATTCAGAAATAATTGGGGACACGCTAGTTGATTTTGATGTAGATAAAATGGAACAAGTTTTTACTAACTTAATTGATAATGCACTACGTCACACAGATTCAGGTGGTAGTATCACGATTCGAGTTGAGCTTGGAGAGCTTGGAATGAAAGTAGATGTACAAGATACTGGACAAGGCATACCAGAAGAAGATATACCATTTGTATTTGAACGCTTCTATAAAGCGGACAAGGCTAGAACTAGAGGTAGATCTGGAACAGGTTTAGGATTGTCGATTGTTAAAAATATAATAGAGTCACATAACGGCTCAATAGGTGTACATTCTAAACTAAATGAGGGAACGACATTTTCTCTCGTTATTCCACGAACTGTGCAATAATTTGTTAAGTTGTACCGAATAATCTTGTTTATTATGAAACAATTTTTCTTGTCATTTTATACTTCTTTGTGTAAGATGGTACTGTATTCATAAACTTAATAATTATAAGTAAATTGGTGTCACACTGTGGCTTAAAAGGGAATTTGGTGCGAATCCAAAACTGTCCCCGCAACTGTAAATGTGGACGAAATGAGGTAACCACTGTATGTATGGAATGAGAGTTCGTCATACGGGAAGGCTCAAAGTAGGAAGAAGCATAAGTCAGTAGACCTGCCAATGAACTTACAAGTTTCGAAGCTTCGGGGTATGAGTAGCTGAAACGACAATATGGTATTGAACCTGCTGCAGAAGGTGAATTCCTCATTGTTGTCGTTTTATAGCTCATCCTTTAAGGATGAGCTATTTATTTTTTTTCATAATATATAAAAGGATGGGAATTACGTGATGAAAAAAATTTGGATTAGTTTATTAGTTGCAATATCTCTTATTGTGACGGGGTGTGCAGCAGACAACACAAATAATACAAATAACAACGCAAATGCTGGAGTAGAACAAAATGAAGAAGTAAACAAAGTAACGATTAAATTAGTAAAAGATAACGGGGAAGAAGTAATAAGTGAAGAGGCATTGCAGTTTGAAGAAGGAGAAACACTGATGGATGTAATGCATGAGCACTTTGAATTAACAACAGACGATAGTGGTGCATTTATTGTAGGAATTAACGGTATTGAATCGGATTACGAGAATAATTACTTTTGGATTTATACAGCAAATAATGAAGAAGTCTTAGTTGGCGCAAACGAATATGTGTTAAAAGATGGCGATGTTATTGAATTTAACTATTCAAAGTATGAAGGCTAATGAGCACAAGAAAAATTGCTTTATTAGGCTTATTAATAGCGTTATGTGTAGTAGGTAGAATGGTGTTTTCCTCGGTTCCTAATGTACAGCCTGTTACAGCAATCATTATTATTTGCTGCCTTTTGATGGGGCCTCAAAACGGTATCATACTTGCTGCTGGAACAGCATTTGTTTCTAACTTATTTTTAGGTAGTGGTACTTGGACGTTACTTCAAATAATTGCGTGGTCCATAATTGGAGTACTTTCAGGTCTCATTGGGATGAAATTTAAGAAATTGCCCATATGGTTACTTGCAACGTACGCTGGATTTTGCGGCATGCTCTTTGGTTTGATCATGTCGCTAGAACGCCTGATTATAGGTAAATTGTTTTGGCCGTATTACTTAGCGGGATTACCGTTTGACTTTAATCATGCAATTGGAAATATCGTATTCTTTATAGTGTTATATCCTATTCTATCCCCGATCATAAAAAGAGAAGCTTCGTTTATGGTGCAATCGTATAATAAACAGTAGATATAATTAGAAATTAGTTATATAGTATATATAAAAAGAAGTCATATATTATGGCTTCTTTTTTAAATTTTTAAAAAGCCAAACTATTGCTCTTTTAAAATATCTTATTAAAGCCTTCTTAAGTTTTCCAAAAAGTACTAAAAAAAATCTAGTCATTCGTAATATTTTGTAATATATTTGTAATGTAACTTTGTACGAAAAGTTTCGACTAATGTATTGAACGGAGGGTTTAGAATGCATGCCGTTTTTCAAGAGCTCTATGAAAAATATCACCAAGACGTCTATCAATTTTTATTTTATATGGTGAAAAATAAAGAACAAGCGGAAGACCTCGTTCAAGAAGTTTATATAAAAGTTCTACGCTCATACGACCGATTTGAAGGGAAAAGTAGTGAAAAAACATGGCTATTTTCGATAGCTAAACATGTAGCTATTGATTCATTTCGAAAACAAAAGGGATGGAAAAACAAACTTCTTGAAACGTTTGATTGGAATAAGCAACAAGTGAAAGATGTTGCACCATTACCGGAAGAAGTAGCTGTGAAAAATGAACAGGTTCAATTGTTGTATCGTTGCTTAGATAAATGTAAGATGGATCACCGAATTGTTCTTATTCTCCGTTACATTCAAGCTCTCTCTATTCAAGAAACTGCGCAAGTGTTAGGTTGGTCTGAAAGTAAAGTAAAAACAACTCAGCACCGTGCGGTTAAAGCCTTAAAAGCCCATATGGAAGAATTAGAGGAGAAAGGGGGAAATAGTAATGCATCGTAAAACGGACGATGAGCAAATGGAGAAGTTATTTAATCAATTACCAAAAATGACGGATGAGCGTTCAGCGGAAGAGATATATGCAAATATTCAGCAAAAGGTAGAAACTTCACCGAAACGTCGTATTAACTGGATGCCTAGCGTAGCTTTAATTGCGGCGATTCTCCTTTTTGCAATCATTTCTCCTTTCACGTTTCAAAAAATGGATAGTAATAGTAACAGTGCCTTTGATGCCCCTCAAGATAGAGGAGGATCAATGGAGATGTATGCTGATGATAGTAGTGCTGATATCGCTGTAGAGGAAGAATCGTTTAATGTAACGGACTATAAAGAAAATAGTGAAAACGAATCTTTTGACGTTCAATCAACGAATGATTTTCCGAATTATGTAGTAACGACTGTTAGTCAGTCAGAAGAATATGTAATTACTTTGGCCGTTTCCGCTGAGTTAGAAGGAACCGATGATCCACTAACATTACCGCTTTCTTTTGTTGTTCAAAAAAATAATAGAACGTATATAGAAGCATTTAACGAATTACGACAAGAATTAGGAAATTTAATTGATTTACCTTCATTTGGACTGATGAATACAATGTTAAATGATAATATTACTTTCTCTCAAGGTACGGCTACTGACGGTAATGATAGAGTCATTATGGAGATGAATGCAGGACATCGGGCATACTCTTCTACACAGATGAACGCTTTTTTCCAAGAGGTACAAGAAACGTTTAGATGGCACAACTTTACTGAAGTAGAATATTTAAATGAGGGTAAAGCTGGAGTTGAAATAGGTAACGATGTTAAAGAATTTGATTTGATTGATACGTTTAAGCGAGTAGCATATTTTAAATTTCAAAGAAATGATGATGTTAGCAAAAGCTTGTTAGTCGCCTCAAAAGAAGAATTTCAGTCTATGCAAGAGGCGGTAGAGGCGATGAGCCAAATACCGAATATTAATTACGTATTTCCATCGATTCCAGCTAATATGAGAGTAGACCAAGTGATAACCAATGATGAAGAAATGGTAACTATTTCTTTTGATAATAGCCTTGCATTAGAAAATACAGAAGAACATTCAACAGCTCTCCAAGCATTAATGTTAACGGCGAGAGACTTTGGATTCGAGCAAATACAATTTAATTATCCTAACGCTGATATGATTGGTTCGATTCGTTTAAATGTTCCACTTTCGGTACCATTAGCTGCAAATCCTATGAACTAAAAAAAGTAGCAAACCAACCTTGGTTTGCTACTTTTTTATTCCTACATTTTACGATTATGGAAATCATTGTGTTGTAAAAGTAGTATTTTTGACACAATTAAACGAAAGCCTGTCATATTTTAGACCAAGCGTACATATCATCTAACAACTTTCTTTATTGTAGGAGGACATTATGAATAATTTAATAGAACGCTTGGCGGTCGTCATAGTAATGGCACTTTGTATCTTTCTATTGTTTATCGGTGGAACAAGTGTGAAAGCAGAAACAGAACATAATGTACTTAGAGATATAAAGACTTGGCAGTGGCCCTTACAATTAGACGAGGGTAGGTTTACTGATTACTTTGGTACAAGAGGTGGAACACATAAAGGAGTGGATATTGCTGCTCCTACTGGTACCGCTATAATGGCCGCTAATGATGGGATCGTGTATTTTTCAGGCTATAGAGGTTCATATGGTAATGTTATTATGGTGAAACATGAAAACGGATTAGAAACATTATATGCTCATTTGCATAAAAGATTTGTTGTTGAAGGGACTGAAGTAAAAAAAGGTGAAATAATTGGAACGGTTGGCTCTACAGGCAATTCAACAGGACCTCATTTGCATTTTGAGTTACATAACGGAGAATGGAACAGCAGTAGAACGAATGCGGTAAACCCGTTGGATTATTTTGTATTAGAGCAAGAAACAGATGAAAGGGAAAGAAAGATATTATTCTCACCATGGACGATGCAAGATAAGAAATTAATAGAATTTGAGGAAGTAAAACAGCAAAAAATTAAAAAAACAATTACCATTAAGAAAAATGATACACTTTGGGATATTGCACAAGTCGAGCAAGTTACAGTTGCTTCCATTATGGAATGGAATGATCTAAAGAGCGACCTTATCTTTCCTGGACAAGAAATCTTTATTTATGATGAGGATACTTATGTGGTACAAAGCGGAGAAACAATAGAAGATATTGCGGATTCATTGGATGTAGAGGTAGACTTTCTAGTTGCTTTAAATGATTTATCACATGAATTCCTTTATCCAAATCAAATATTGAAAATAAAATAAACATAAAATAAATAGCTCAAGTCTTCTTCCTTCCTATTTTAGCATTATTATAGTATATTAGTATTGTATTTTAAAATATAATACGATTCATCTTCGGGGCAGGGTGTAATTCCCGACCGGCGGTGTTGAGTTAATGTTGTTAACTCTTAGTCCGTGAGCCTGTAAAAGGGCTGATTTGGTGAGATTCCAAAACCGACAGTATAGTCTGGATGGGAGAAGATGGAGGTTCAAAGCGTGCAAAAAGAAATGCTTGTACGTCTATTTGAGTTCGTCTCCCATTTATTTTCACAATAAATGGGTTTTTATTTTGGAGAAAAAATGGAATGTAAATGATACTCAGGTGCTTTGAACTTCCTTTTCAATCGAGATGGGTCTTGATGAGAGGGAGAGAAACAACGTGAAGAGAGAAAAATCAGTAAAGAAGTTTGTCTTAATTGGAATGTTAAGTGGAATTGCTTATGTGTTAATGTTTTTAAGTTTTCCGATTCCACCGCTACCAGCATATTTGTCTGTAGATTTTAGTGATATTCCGGCTATAATTGCTTCATTTATTTTCGGCCCAGTTGCCGGTATTACTGTTATTGCAATAAAAAATCTTTTAAACTATTTAGCGCAAGGAAGTATGACGGGTATTCCAATTGGACAATTCGCTAATTTTACTGCAGGAGTATTATTTGTGTTACCGACATATTTTGTATTTAATAAGGTACGGTCAATGAAAGGGTTGGCGGTAGGACTTGTAGCTGGAACATTCTCAATGGCTGTTTTTATGAGTATTCTAAACTACTTTGTCTTTTTACCTGCATACACTATTTTTATGGGGTGGCCAGCTGAACCTTCCTCCATTGTTATCCAATCAATTGTATATGGAGTACTGCCATTTAACATTATTAAAGGCATACTAGTAGGAGTTATTTTTGCTTTACTATATAAAAAATTATCTCACTGGCTAACGAAAGAGATGTATGTTAAACCTGTTTCATCTTAAGAAATGCAGGATTGACCAATAATTCAATAAATCATAAAACAGTGGGAAAACGAATCGTTTCTCCACTGTTTTGTTTGTATTCTTTTCATAAACCACAATCTAATCTATACTCATAGAAAATTTTACACTTACTACTAATTGAATTTTTAAATCATTATAAGGGTAGGGAACAAAAAAGTCCTAAAAGTCAGTTTCTACTGACTTTTAGGACATTCCCGTTTACTTATACTATTCAAATTTTAACGCGTCACCATCAAATGGCTCATCAGCAATTTTAATAGAATCAGTAGGACAACCTTCAAATGCGTCCATCATATCTTCTTCCAATACTTCTGGAATTTCAACAATTCCTTGGTTATCGTCTAATGTTACGAATGCAATGCCTTCATCGTCGTAATCATAAATGTCTGGAGCAGCAGCGCCACAAGCACCACATGCGATACAAGTTTCTTTGTCTACAATTGTGTATTTTGCCATGAAAAATAAACCTCCCAAAGTTTTCACTGTATAATGGATCCAAATAATATTTGGAAACGTATTCTCATAAACATTGTAAAACTCTTTTATAAACTTTTCAATAGAAAAGTATTGAGAATGCTTATCAAATAAGGGTTTTTGCTAATTAATACCGGTACAACCATACAACTACGTCCAAAAAAGATTATTTTTTTGATAGAATGGTGTTATAGGAAATGAAATTATAATCCGACTTATTGGATAAAGGTGTTGAAATTTTCAATATGAATACTTTTTTATTTGTTATTTTATATTGTATCCATCGTTTTCATGGAGAAAGATCTATCTCTGCTATATATCATTTACTAAAAGGAAAAAAATCTTCCCAAACAATTCAAGATGCCAAACTATATACTTTGTATCCGTTATTTGGTATTTTTCCAACAGTTGCAAGAGAAGATCTTCAAGAAGCAGTTAACTATCTCCTATATCATAATTTTATTAATCAAAGTGAAGAACGTTACAGTGTTACGGAAAAAGGTGTGAACATTTTAAATGAGTGGATAAAAGCCAATCCGCTACCACATTCTTTAAACGGCTGGGAATATCGTGATAAATGGATGATCTTTTGGAAGCGATATACGCTAATTACACAAACGATATCAAATTTAATTCGCGGGAACGGAAATTTTATTCCTATTCAATATGATTTTGAAATTCAATTATTTGTAAAACAATTTTTAAAAATGTGGAGTAAGGAAGAATTAGCTCAAAAACTAAAAGTTGAAACAGAATTAATATTAAAAAATCAACCACAATTACAAGCTAATTTATTTGTTATACAATTATCGGGTTATAGTACTGCAGGAAATACAATTCAACAAGCAGCTAGAAAGTGGAATATAGACTCAATTTGGGCTTCAATCCTTTTTCAAGCTTGTATACATTCTATTTTACATACACTAAAGGCTGAACCAAGTAAATTTCCTGTGCTATCAAGTATATGTAACGATCTTATTTCACCAATGACACAATTAACAAAAACTACACAAACAACGATGCAACTTATTCAAAAAAATTATACAATTGAAGAAATCGCGGTAATACGAAATTTAAAAGAGAGTACTATTGAAGATCATATCGTTGAAATTACAATGAATTTCCCAGAATTCTCGATCGCTCCGTTTATAAACGAAGAACAAGTGAGGGAAATACAAGAAAAAATGTATCATCTACGTACAAAGCAACTTAAGAAGATAAAAGAAGCGATTAACAAAGATGATATTTCATATTTCCAAATAAGATTGGTTTTAAGCAGAATGGGTGATAATGTTGAACTTACTAGAACTAGTAAAAGATAAAGTTGGATACGCTAACTTTCGTCCAGGTCAAGAAGCAATAATAAAGGACGTGGTCTCAGAAAACGATGTTCTTGCACTGCTACCTACTGGTGGTGGAAAATCTTTATGCTATCAACTACCTGGTTTTATTTTGGACGGTACTATTATAATCGTTTCTCCACTATTAAGCCTTATGGAAGATCAAGTTCAACAAATGAGATCAAATGGTCTCAAGGATGTAATTGCAATTAATTCATTTTTAACTTTTCAAGAAAGAGAAAGGTTATTAAAGCATTCTTTAAATGTTAAGTATATTTTTATTTCTCCAGAAATGCTACAATCCACGTTATGGCAAAAAAAATTACTTCAATTAAAAATTGCTCTTTTTGTAGTAGATGAGGCTCATTGTGTGTCGCAATGGGGTCATGATTTTCGAACAGATTATTTAAAGCTTGGGTTAATCCGTGAGCAATTAGGCAGTCCACCTTGTTTAGCTCTTACTGCAACCGCTACGGAGGAAGTAATAAAAGATATAAAACATATACTACAGTTACAAAACCCAAAGGAACATATATATTCAGTTGATCGCCCTAACATAGCTATTCAAGTAGAAGCGTGCGAAAATGATTCTCATAAAGATAGTCAATTGTTAAACTATTGTCAAACTTTACAAGGGCCAGGCATCATTTATTTTTCGAGTAGAACAAAAGCGGAAGAAATGGCATTATTTCTTCAAGAAAATGGTATTGCTGGTGTAGAGTTTTATCATGCTGGCATCCCACAAGAACAAAGAATATTAATTCAGCAACAATTTTTGTTAGGAAACATATCGATAATATGTAGTACGAGTGCTTTTGGGATGGGAGTGAATAAGCAAAATATTCGTTTTGTTATCCATTATCATATACCAACACAAATGGAATCGTATGTTCAGGAGATTGGTAGAGCCGGAAGGGATGGTGAAAAAAGTATTGCAATTCTTCTTCATACGGAAGAAGATCAATACTTGCCGCAATTAATCATTCAAAATGAACTACCTGATGAGGCGACTGTACAATTTGTTTTGAAGCAAATCTTTACATTATGGGGAAGCATTTCAACATTAACGAAAGACATGGAAACATTTTTTGTAGAAGAAATGAATATTAAAGAAGTTTATTGGCGCTTTCTTGGTTATCATATTACAAGTTTTATTGAAGTGGAAGGAACAATCGGTAAAGATAATGGACTAAAACTTCTTGAAAGCTTGAAAAAAAAGATTGACGGAAGAAACATTTTAAAACAAAATAAACTAAATTATTTCTTATCCTGGATTCGACAAATAGAGTGTAGAAGAAAAGCATTACTCGAATATTTTCAAGATAGCTCACATTTTGCTGCTACTCCATGCTGTGATATTTGTGGAATAAACATTACCGATTATAAGATTCAAGAAAAGGAAAAGAGTGAAAAACAAACTTTTAATTGGCGTGATAGACTAACGTACTTATTTGAAAAGGAAACTCAAAATGAATAACAAACAAGCTGAATTAGTTAAACAAATGACAGACAAAGAGCTAATCAAACATTTATACTTTTCGCAATTTCTTTTTCTATTGATAGGAATTGTTTTAGCATTTTTCTTATTTGACGGATGGAGTGATTTTTTATCCATTTGGATAATAAATATATATGACATCTTTGTTATTGGTTCTATTATAGGGTTAGCCGTTGTTTTCATTGATCTTTTTTTGATGAAGTATGTACCGAAGAGCTTATTTGACGATGGTGGCATAAATGAAAAAATGTTCCAACGGAGAAGTGTACCACACATTATTTTGTTAACGTTTATAATTGCAGTGGCAGAAGAATTTTTGTTTAGGGGTGTCATTCAAACACATTTTGGATTATTGTTTGCTAGTATTTTATTTGCGCTCTTACATGTTCGGTATTTAAAAGTTTGGTTGTTGTTAGTTTCTGTCGTAGTTTTAAGTTTTTTACTTGGATATGTGTATGAAATAACAGGAAGCCTTTTCGTTACGATTTGGGCCCATTTTATTATCGATTTATTACTGGCGTTAAAAATTCGAAGCGATTATATAAAGAATAAATTAAATAATAATGGGGGTGGTTCTAATGGATAAGAAAAAGGAAACGAAGGATCAAGCTTCAGAGTTACGAGATAAGGCAAAAATAAAAAAGGCATATCCACCTCGAAGTAAGGTTCATGCTGATAAGAAGAAAAAAACAAAATGGAAAATACATTATCCTATCGTCAGATTAGTTTTTATTTCATTTTTATTAATACCAATTGTAATACTTGCGGTTACACAGCAACAAAAAGGGAATTCCATCCTTTCTAAAATACTTCCAACGGAAAATCGAATGGCAGAACAAATTCAAATTAGTAAGCCAACGAGCCAACCTTCACAAGAAGATAAAAAGGATGAAGAAAAGGATGAGGAAGTTGTTATAGTAGATAAACAGACTGATAGTTCGATAAGCAATCCGAAAGACAGTGGAAACAACTCGAATAATAATACGAAAGATCCGAAATCTGAAGCAGAGCCGAAAAAAGAAGAAAAGGTTATTGACCGACAAAAAATTGAAGACAATGTAGAAATTAAATATCATACTGTTGAAAAAGAAGAAACTTTATATCGTATTTCGATGAAATATTATAACGGCAGACATGGAGAAAAAATTATCCGAGATTATAATGGACTAATTAATAACGATATAAAAGAAGGCCAAGTGTTAAAAATACCAATTAAAAAAGAGTAGGTACTAAAATAGGTGGGACGTTCCCACCTATTTTTTGTGCTTCGTTTAGGAAATTATAAAAGTGGAAAGCTGTGGATAACTACTAACTTTGTGTTGCTACGTCTAGCTCCGGCGGCTTGGCCCTCGAGACATAAGTCAGTCGCTTCCGGTGGACAAAGAGCGTCCACCTGCAGCGCCGCACCTTTCTTGTCGGGCCAGAACGAGCCGCCTCCGCTTTTGTGTTTAGCTCCGGCGCTTAGGCCCTATCAAACTTCCCTTATCCGAAGTACGATAAGTCAACACCGGCTCCTCCGTCGCCGTGTTTCCTATATCACAACCGTAACAGTCCAGTTTGTACGGGCCTGAACGAAGCGCCTGCGCTTTTGTTCTTTTAATCTTGTTTTCAGAGGAGACATCCATGCGAGTGAATTTTGCAAAAAAGTGAAAATGAAAAATAGACTTCTGTTTTGAACAGGATTAAGATTCTGCATTTCAATATTTAGAACAGAAGTAAGTGAAACGGACTAACTATAAAACGCATAATCTCAATCAATGTTTAAAGAAATGCCATTACTGAAATTCGGTATTGTTATCATAAAAATTGGACAGGCGAATAAATTTTAAGTAGAGAAATAATGAAAGAAAGTAGGTAATAATATGGAGCCTGTTATTCAAAATTTAAATGATTATACAGATAAAGCAACAAAACAAACATTACAACTATTAGTGGACAAAAAGCGAAAATTTGAGAAGTTTAAAAAAAGAGAATTGATGTGGCGAAGTGCTACATTATTGAGTGTTGGACTATTTATAGTATATATTTATTATTTTGTTATAAGCGGCGTTAGTAGCTACTCCATTGCTTTTTCTTATTTCTTTGATAGAGAAATTCATTTTTATATTGTCATGTTTATCGGTTTTCAAATTGGGATGGTGAAATATTTATTATATAAAAAGGACAAGGCCGAAAAAGAATATCAAGATCTACGAAAAGAAACGGTAAAAAGAAGTGATGATTACTGGAAGCAGAAAGAAGAATGGAAAAGCCGTCACGAAGTATTTGAAATGATGAAGAAAGAGTTTGATATAAATTTATATCATGAATCAAAATGAAGTAATCATCGCCTACCTAATCAATACATATAGTGGAAGGTAGGGGTGATATACTTTGTTGAAAAAAAATAGTGTAAAGCTTATAATTGCAACAATATGTGGTTACATTTACATAGGGGCAGTACCGCGAAATGATGAACTAACAGAAATTTTAACACAGTTTATATTTAGCCCTTCCAAACTGTTAACAATCTTACTATGCTTTTTAATTAGTTTCACTTTTTATGCAAATATCATATTCGAAATAGTTAATAAGTTACCATTTTTAGGAATAAAAAACAGAAAGTTAGACCTTTTATTATTTCGGATTATAAGTATATTATGTATTGTATTTTTGTTTATTATTGGATTTTGGGAAACAGTATTTATTGTCTGTTTTACTTACTTTTATTTTTATTTAATGGTAAAAGATAGTAGAAAACGTGCCGGAGGAGAAGTGTAATTGTATTTTTGGATAATCGGAATTCTAATATGTTTAATGATTGTAGGTATAGTTTTACTAGTATATATGTATAGATTAGCACATGAAAATAACGTAATATTCAATAGCTTTTCCTTTGTAAATTATCCTTCTTCGTTTCGTCCGCTCCAACTGTTTTTTATTTCAGATATACATAAGAGAGTGATAGATGATAAATTAATTGTGCAAGTAAAAGCTCCTGTTGATGCGGTAATTATAGGTGGAGATTTATTAGAAAAAGGAGTTCCATTTTCAAGGGTGGAGGAAAATGTGAAAAATCTACAAAAAATTGGTCCTGTATACTTCGTTTGGGGAAATAATGATTACGAAGTAGACTACCATTATTTAGATTCGTTACTACTCTCACTTAATGTAAAGATTTTAGATAATACAGCAATAAATTTTGAATCAGAAAACGGTGAAATAATATCAATATTAGGTGTCGATGATCTCTCTCAAGAACGAGATCGACTTAATGTAGCATTAAAGGAAGCTGAAAAAAATTCATTCAAGCTATTAATAGCCCACGAACCGCCGATTGTGTCAAAATTCACAACGAAAGAAAATATTTCTTTAGTGTTAGCAGGCCATACACATGGTGGGCAAATTAGGTTGTTTGGTTACGGGCCATATGAATTAGGTAAAGTTCACCATTTGGAGCACACTACATTACTCGTAAGTAACGGTTACGGAACAACAGGAGTACCGTTAAGGCTGGGAGCAAAATCAGAAACACATCTAATAACAATTAAAGGCACGGATTAGAAAAGGGGCATATGTCTCTTTTTTTTGTTATATAAAAACAGAAATCCAAACTTTTTATGAAGAGGAAAACACTAACTACACATTATCAATAGAAGAACCCAACCATACTAATCCATTTAAATAACCACTACTTATTACCAGGAAAAGAAATGACTATCTAGCCAAACGGAGTGTACCTTGTACAATTTATTTGAAACTAGAACCAACATAGCGGTTATTTCATAAACTGTAGAAAGCACGGCATTGTGGATGTTGGGAGGAGTCATTCATGCGGCTGGAACGAATTAACCAAAACAAAATTAAGATATTCCTCACTTTAGACGATCTAACCGATCGAGGTTTAACTAAAGAGGATATGAGGCATGATACGCATAAAGTTCATCAGCTGTTTAGAGATATGATTGATGAGGCAAGTGAAGAATTAGGGTTTCATGTTAGCGGATCGTTAGCAGTTGAAGTTTATTCATTACAGGCTCAAGGGATGGTAATAATCGTTACAGCTAATGAAGAAATGGAAGATGAAGAATTTAATGACGACTATATTGAAATGCAAGTAACTGTTGATGAAACTATCGAGATACTATATGAATTCCAAACAGTGGAAGATATAATTCAACTAGCTAAACGAATATATCCCCTAAAAATAGTTGATGGTGCTTTTTATAATTATAATAATCTCTATTATTTATTGTTGAATCAAGAGCATGTAAGTCATGTTGATATGGATACAGTGATAGCAGTACTTTCTGAATACGGAGAACCGTCAATGATTACTATTCATCGTATTCAAGAGTACGGAAAAGAAATAATGGGTAGTAATGCCTTAAGCCAACTAAATAAATATTTTCATACTTAACAGCTTCCTCTCTAGAGAAAGCTGTTTTTACATAAAAGGTGGATACTTTTACAAATTTATATACCTTTACGTTAAAGAAAATCATTTTTCAAATCATACTTTTATTATAATTAGATTTATGCCAATTATTAAAAAATAACGATAAAAATAAGTTTTATTATTAAGGGAAATATAATAAAAAGGAGCCTTTTTGTAAAGGCTTACAATTTTAAAGAAAATGTTATCTTCTATCTTGCATAAAAAATTAGAAGGTGTATACTATGTCATGAAAGCACTACAAATATAATAATTACTTTAAAGGGAACAATCTAGGAGGTTTACTAATGGTGGCCGAAAATAGCAGCGAAAAAACAGAAAAACAAGATACGAAGCTTGATGTTTTAAAATCTACACAAGTTGTGATACATAAAGCTTTAGAAAAATTGGGATATCCTGAGGAAGTTTATGAACTTTTAAAAGAACCTTTACGTATGATCACAGTTAAAATACCTGTTCGTATGGATGACGGATCTGTGAAAATTTTCACCGGGTATCGTGCTCAACATAATGACGCTGTTGGTCCGACAAAAGGTGGAATTCGCTTCCACCCGAACGTTACTGAAAAAGAAGTAAAAGCTTTATCAATTTGGATGAGTTTAAAATGTGGAATCGTTGATTTACCTTATGGTGGGGGTAAAGGTGGTATTATTTGTGACCCTCGTGAAATGTCTTTTCGTGAATTAGAAAGATTAAGTCGTGGATATGTTCGAGCAATTAGCCAAGTAGTAGGTCCAACAAAAGATATCCCTGCACCAGACGTATTTACAAATTCTCAAATTATGGCTTGGATGATGGATGAATATAGCCGTATTGATGAATTTAACTCACCAGGATTTATTACTGGGAAACCGTTAGTACTTGGTGGCTCTCACGGTCGTGAATCTGCAACTGCTAAAGGTGTAACGATTTGTATTCGCGAAGCTGCGAAAAAACGTGGTATCAATTTAGAAGGAGCGCGTGTTGTAGTTCAAGGCTTTGGGAATGCGGGTAGCTTCTTATCGAAATTCATGCACGATGCAGGTGCTAAAGTTATTGGTATTTCTGATGCATACGGTGCCCTACATGATCCGAACGGTTTAGATATCGACTATTTATTAGATCGTCGTGACAGCTTTGGAACTGTAACGAAGTTGTTTAATAATACCATTACAAATAAAGAATTGCTAGAATTAGATTGTGATATTTTAGTACCAGCAGCAATTGAAAATCAAATCACGGAAGAAAATGCTCATAATATTCGTGCTAAAATTGTAGTAGAAGCTGCTAATGGTCCTACAACGAATGAAGCAACTCAAATACTAACTGATCGTGGCATTCTATTAGTTCCAGACGTATTAGCTAGTGCAGGCGGTGTAACCGTTTCCTATTTTGAATGGGTACAGAATAACCAAGGTTACTATTGGTCAGAAGAAGAAGTCGAGGAAAAGTTAGAAAAAGTAATGGTAAAATCATTTAATGCAGTATACGATACAGCGCAAAATCGACGTGTTGATATGAGGCTTTCAGCGTACATGGTTGGAGCAAGAAAAATGGCAGAGGCATCAAGATTCAGAGGATGGATATAAAAAATTTGCATACAAAAAGAACATCCCCTATCATGATTGGTAGGGGTTTTTTATGCATTAAGTAAAATACTGTAGCTTCAAAGCGAAAAGTTGTATAAAAAGGGAAGGTATATAAAAAGTCCCTTATGTTAGGAGTGAGAAGTTTGAATAAAGAAATGGTGATTATAATCGGGGGAGGTCCGTGTGGTTTAGCAGCCGCCATTGCTCTGCAAAAAGAGGGGATTCAACCGTTAGTAATTGAAAAAGGTAATATTGTGAATGCAATCTACAACTATCCTACACACCAAACCTTTTTCAGCACTAGTGAAAAATTAGAAATTGGCGATGTAGCCTTTATTACAGAAAATAGAAAACCAGTTCGAAATCAGGCACTTACTTACTATCGAGAAGTGGTAAGGCGAAAAGATATTCGAGTTCATCCTTTTGAACGTGTACTTACTGTGAAAAAAGTCTCTTCACAAACGTTTCAAGTAGAAACAACGAAAGGACTATACGAAAGTAAATATGTAATTATAGCTACTGGTTATTATGACAATCCAAACCTTTTAAATATAGAAGGTGAAGAGCTTGAAAAAGTATCTCATTATTTTAAAGAAGCGCATCCTTATTTTGACCGAGATGTTGTTGTTATTGGTGGGAAAAACTCAAGTGTTGACGCTAGTTTAGAACTAGTTAAAGCTGGGGCTAGGGTTACTGTTATTTATAGAGGTAGTGAATATTCTCCGAGCGTAAAACCGTGGATACTTCCAGAGTTTGATTCACTAGTTAAGAATGGTACAATTTCTATGAAATTTAACTCGCATGTAGTGAAAATAACGGAAACGGAAGTTGTATATGAAGGTGAAAAAGGTGAAAGAGCTACAATTAAAAATGACTTTGTTTTTGCAATGATAGGTTATCATCCTGACCATAGCTTTCTAACGAAAATGGGTGTTCAAATTGAGGAGGAAACTGGAAGACCTCATTTCAATGTACATACGATGGAAACGAATGTTCAAGGAATATTTATTGCTGGTGTAATTGCTGCTGGAAATAATGCGAATGAGATATTTATTGAAAATGGTAGATTTCACGGTGATATGATTGCAAAACATATTGCAAGTGAAGAGAGGTAGACAAGGGAACAGTTAACTGTTCCCTTTTTAAGTTAATACTTATTTTAAAAATGATTCTTGTAAATATACTGGTTCGTTCGTAGTTTGTAGGGCAACTAATAATTTTAAACGTGCTTTTTGGCCATTTAGTCCGTTAGAGAATATGACTCCAAGTTCTTTTAACTGCTTTCCGCCTCCATCATATCCGTACGTATCTTGAACAATGCCGTTAAAACATCTTGAGACTAATACGATTGGTATCTTTTCTTTTAACAATTCTTTAATACCTTCCAATGTGGCTGGTGGCATGTTACCTTGTCCTAGTGCTTCGATTACTAAACCATCAACGTTCTTAAAGGCATTAAAAACGGATGAGTCCATACCTGAATATGCTTTTAACAAAGTAACGTTTTTATTTACAGAATCGATTTCGTATTTATCACTTCTAATTGGTCGATGATGAAAAGCGATTCCTCTTTTCGTTACAATACCAACGGGACCATACTGAGGACTTTGAAAAGTAGCGATATTACTTGTATGGGTTTTCGTAGCATTTTTAGCAGTATGAATTTCATCATTTAATACAACTAAAACTCCCATCCCTTTTGCTTCAGCAGAGGATGCAACTCTAATAGATGAAAGTAAATTATATGGACCATCAGAGCCAATCTCGTTACTGGACCTCATAGCTCCAGTTAATACAATAGGTATGTCCGATTTTACTGTTAAATCAAGAAAAAAAGCTGTTTCTTCTAGCGTATCCGTTCCGTGCGTAATAACAACCCCATCAATTTGCTCTTCCTGAACTTGCTCGTCTATGTACTTTGAGAGTTGTAGCATATGCGAAGGTGTAATATGTGGTGAAGGCAAATGAAATAATTCACTCTCTTTAATTGTTATATTTTCATCTTGGATAACTGGAAATGCTAATAAAGGTTTTGTTGAAGTAGGTGTCACTGTACCAGTTATTTCGTCCTCTTGCATTGAAATTGTTCCACCAGTGTGTATTAATAATATTTTCTTCTGCATTGAACTCACCTTATGTCATAATATTTTTTTAAAAAAGAATTTTTAACTGTTTTCATACATACAATAACATGTTACGATTAAAAAAAATAGATAAAAATGAGGCAGTTATATGATCGCAATCATTTCGGCTGGTTTTGCTCCAGGGATAGCCTTATTAACATATTTTTATTTAAAAGACCGATTTCAAACGGAACCTATAAGTAATGTTATTAAACTTTTCTTCGTTGGGGCAATTTTAGTTTTTCCACTTATGTTCATCCAATATGTTATTTCCATCGAAATAGAAATCACATCCTCGATAATACAAGCCTTTTTCGTAACAGCAATGTTAGAAGAATTTTTTAAGTGGTTCTTTATTATTTACATCATTTATCATCACATCCATTTTGACGAACATTATGACGGTATAATATATGGTATGGCATTATCCCTTGGGTTTGCAACTGCAGAAAATATTCTATATTTATTAGCAAATGGTATTGAATTTGCTTTAGGTCGAGCGCTTCTACCGGTATCAAGTCATGCACTATTTGGGATTATTATGGGGTATTACTTAGGTTGTGCAAAATTCGCGATAGAAAAGAAAAGAACCATCGTTTATCTTGCTCTTGCTTTGTTTATTCCAATCGTACTACATGGTCTTTATGATTATATATTAATGTCAGGGAAGCAGTGGGGTTTTTACATGCTACCATTTATGATATTTTTATGGTGGCTTGGGCTTAAAAAAGTAAGAGTTGCAAGAAAAAGTTATACTATTTGACACTTCTATTAACAAGAAGTGTTTTTATTTTGTCCTTTTTTATAAACATAAAAGTAAACCATATAAAATGCCATTTAAACAAATAGACACTAATACTTTTACTATGTTTCAAGCAATTTCAAAAAAAGGATAATTTATAAAAACTGTACATCAATGTATAAAATACCAACTTCTACAAAAAATACTTTTAACTTATTGTTTATAGAAGAAAAAGGAGGAAATGAAAGTGAAACGTATAGCAATATTTTCATGCCTGTTCCTTTTCGGTTTAAGTTTCATTTCGTTTAACGCTAGTGAGGTTGAAGCGTTTTCTGAACAAATCATTCAGAGGGGAGCGAGAGGAGACGATGTAATCGAATTACAAGCTCGTCTTCAATATAACGGCTTTTATCACGGAACAATTGATGGAGTTTATGGGTGGTCAACGTATTGGTCAGTTAAAAACTTTCAACAAGAATTTGGTTTAGATGATGTAGATGGTTTAGTAGGGCCGAAAACAAAGGAAATGCTCACTCGTGCTACAAAGTATCATAAAGATTGGGTACATGAACAATTACGTACCGGTAAAAGGTTTACACACTACGGAGGAATGGCTTTAGATAAACAAGTAGATCCGACAGCAGAAGAAATTGAACAAGCTAAAAGAAGCGCCCAAGCACAGTGGCAAAAAGATAAGCCACAAACTACACAAGAACAAGCACCGGAAGGACAGCAACAACAACAGCAAGAGCAACAACAGCAACAACAGCAACAACAGCAACAACAGCAACAACAGCAAGAGCAACAACAGCAACAACAGCAGCAACAGCAACAACCTGAACAAGAGCAAGAACCTGAAACACCAACAGAAGAAACTCCAATGGCTACTAACATGCCAGGCGGTTTTTCCGAAAATGATATTCAATTAATGGCAAATGCAGTATATGGTGAAGCAAGAGGAGAGCCTTATGAAGGACAAATAGCTGTTGCGGCAGTTATTTTAAACCGACTTAACAGTCCAACATTTCCTAATACAGTATCTGGTGTTATTTTTGAACCATTAGCTTTTACAGCAGTTGCAGATGGACAAATTTGGTTAACACCTAACGAAACAGCCAGAAGAGCAGTGCTTGATGCGATAAATGGTATGGACCCTTCTGAAGGAGCAACGTATTATTTTAACCCAGATACAGCTACAAGTGGTTGGATTTGGGGACGTCCGCAAATTAAGAGAATCGGAAAACATGTTTTCTGTAACTAAAGAGGGTGGTGTCTAAATGTTACGACTAGTAATAATAGCTGTATTGGCTATTGCAGTAGTTGGTACTGGATATTGGGGTTATCAAGAGCATCAAGATAAAAATGCTGTATTAATTAACGCAGAGAATAACTATCAAAGAGCTTTCCATGATTTAGTGTACCATGTCGATTTATTACACGATAAAATTGGCACAACGTTAGCTATGAGTTCTCGAGATCAATTATCTCCTTCTTTAGCAGAAGTGTGGAGAATAAGTTCTGAAGCGCAAAATGATGTAGGTCAATTACCGTTAGCGTTATTACCTTTTAATAAAACAGAAGAATTTCTTCATCAAATTGGTGATTATAGTTATGAGGTAGCCGTTAGAGATTTAAATGATAGTCCTTTATCAAGTGACGAATATGATACTTTAGAAAAACTATATACGAGAGCAGCTGAAATACAGTCGGAGCTCCGTAAAGTGCAAAATATGGTTATCAACAACAATTTGCGCTGGATGGACGTAGAGCTCGCGTTATCTGCACAAAATCAACCGCATGACAATACTATTATTAATGGTTTTAAAACAGTAGAACAAAATGTTTCAAGTTATGAAGAAGCGGAATTTGGACCTACCTTTACTTCTATGAAGCAAACAGAAGATAGTTATCAGTACCTAGAAGGAGAAACGATAACGGAAGAAGAAGCAAAGGAAGTAGCAAGAGAGTTTCTAAGTTTAAATGGGAATGAACAAATAAAAGTAACAGAGAATGGTGAAGGATCTAATGTCGGATTTTATAGTTTAACCATCATTGATGAGACAGAAAAGGATACGTACATTGATATAACGAAAAAAGGCGGATATCCTATATACGTTATTCAAAATAGGGAAATTCCGTCGGCAAATATTAGTTTAAAAGAAGCTTCAGATAAAGCGGAACAGTTTTTAGAAGAGCACGATTTTAATGGATTTACACTCTATGAAAGTGCAGAATATGATAATACTGGAGCATTTACTTTCGTAAACGAAGTAGAAGGAGTAAAAATTTATCCAGATGCTATTCGTATGAAAGTAAGTTTAGATGATGGAAGTATTGTTGGATTTTCAGCTAAGGACTATTTAATGTCACATCGTACAAGAGATATTCCAGATGCGAGTATCAGCAAGGAAGAAGCAAGACAACAAATAAACGAAAGAGTTAATATTATGGAAGATGGTCTGGCGATCATAACTAGTGATTTAGGCGAAGAAGTACTTTGCTATGAATTTTATGGAACGATTAATAATGACACGTATCAAATTTTTATTAATGCTGATAATGGAAGAGAAGAAAGTGTTGTAAAAATGAAAAATGCTGAACAAGCATACGATATGTAAACTGTTGGGGGGGCCTACTAGCCTCCCTTTTATATTTTTTCGACTCTTATCAAGATAGAAATTTTTTTAACAATGGAGAGATGCTATTTTTTGTACAGAGGTATACATGTATCTGTTATTCTAACTGCTACTTATTGTTGATTATACTACTTGCATAATTTGGTATATGCGTGTTTAATTATAATTATAGGAAAAACGAACTATATAATGAGGTTGCTCTGTTTACTGGGAAGGAATGATGATCTTAATGTTTAAAGAGGGAATGGTGCTAACTTTAACTGTTAAAAAAGATAGGGAAATAGATGAACATAGATGCAAAATTCAAATAGTTAAAGCGGAAGAACTTCTTGTAGATTACCCTATACATATGAAAACTGGAATAACAGCTTTTTTACTGAACGGAACAAAAATGGAAGTTTCCTATGTTGCGGAAGATGGAAACGTTTATGAATTTCCATCCACTGTTGTAGGTAGAGTGAAACAAAATATTCCATTAATTAAAATAACGCGCCCTGAAGTTCAAATATTTAAAAAAATTCAACGTCGAGAATATGTTAGAATTGAGAATAGTGTAGATGTAGCGATACATCCACAGCAATTAGCACCGTTTGTAGCTACAACACATGATATAAGTGCCGGGGGCTGCTCAATTAATATTCCTCTTGGGAAAAAGTTACTAGGAGATTCCAACATTACAATATGGTTTACCTTTACGATGAATTCTGGAGAAATCATTCATTTAAAAATAGAAGGAACTGTAATAAGAGTGTTTGATGGTGTTGATGAGAAAAGGAAAAGAGCTTCTATTCAATTTTTAAATATGAAAGAGTCTGATAGAGATATTATAATTAAGTATTGCTTTGAACAACAAATTAATAGTAAAAGAAAATCACTTTATTAGAATATTTTTTCCATTTTCACTCATACTACCATTGTAGAGGGGTGAAAAAATTGGAAAAGGTAGAGTCCATTTTTATTAAACTTGCTATTATTCAATTTTTATTTTTAATCATATCTCAAGCATTTATTTTATATACAGATGTAGCTCCATATATGACGAAGGTTGTACAGTATGAAGGTGTATATAACAATGAGTTAATGGAGGCATTAGAAACATTCGACCAAATGGACTTAATTATGTTAAAATGACTTTTAAGGCAGGGAAACCTGCCTTTTCGCATGTCTTTTAATATTAAATTTTACATACTAATGATGTTCAACTCAGGAGGTATAAATGATGAAGAAAACAATATCGATTGCCATTGATGGTCCAGCAGCAGCAGGTAAAAGTACAGTTGCAAAAATTGTTGCAGATAGGCTTGGGTATATTTACATTGATACAGGGGCAATGTATCGCGCTATAACATTTGAAGCAATACGTAGAGGGGTAGAGCTGAATTCTCATTCAGCGCTTGAAGATGTACTAAAAACAGTGAAGGTTGACTTAAGATTAGCTGAAGATAACACACAACATGTGTTTATAAATGATGAAGATATTACAGAACCAATACGTACACATGAAGTTACAAATTCTGTTTCAATCGTTGCAAAGCATAAAAACGTCCGGGAAGCCATGGTAGCTCGTCAACAGAGTATGGCGGCTAACGGAGGAGTAGTGATGGATGGCAGAGATATTGGTACCCACGTTTTACCGAATGCCGAAGTAAAAGTCTTCTTACTAGCGTCTGTAGAAGAGCGAGCAATTAGAAGACATAATGAAAATATAAAAAAGGGTTTTGACTCTAATTTGGAGAATTTAAAAGAAGAGATTGCGAAAAGAGATAAACTAGACTCTGAAAGAGAAATAGCACCACTAAAAAAAGCTGAAGATGCAATTGAAATTGATACAACCTCTTTAACAATTGTGGAAGTGGTTGAAAAAATAATGAATCTTGTTACAGAAAGGGCGCTTTAATATGGGAACAGCTTTTTATTCATTTGCTAGAGGTTTAGTAGCAACTGTTTTTACTCCATTATATCGGGTAAAAGTTGTTGGGAAAGAAAACATTCCAAAAGAAGGTGGAGTTCTAATTTGCTCAAACCACATACA